>NZ_JBEZWX010000038.1:0-64092 GCF_040637635.1 Streptomyces sp. NPDC028635
GCGCGTAACGGATGATGAATCCCAGTCCGTAGTGGCGCCACTGACGCCGGTGAATCTTCTCGTGCCGGATCCGGTTGTACGAGATGTATTCGGGGTTGCTGGAGGTGAAGTAGGTGCTGCCGATGGTGGTACCGCCTCGTGCGTGAAGGCCTACTCCGCCGCGGCACACCCGCAGACCGTAGCGGTAGGAGCAGTGGTATCCCAAGTATCTGCTCCCGACGTGGGAAAGCCCCCAGCCCAGGGCGTTGGCCGACCAGCGACGCAGTCGGTGGGAACGCCACGGGCGCCACCACTTGCCGTCGAGGTCGAACTGGTTGACGGGGTCACCGCCGCAGTATTCGTAGGCGTTGGCGCTGCCTCCGGGAACCGGGTCGGTGGACAGGAAGCGTCCGGTGGTGGGGTTGTAGAGGCGCACGCCCATGAGGGTGAGGCCGGTGAGGGTCTCGCTGGAGCGCTGCTTGCCGCCGAGCCAGCCGTAGCGGGTGGCGGGCTGTCCGGTGCGGGGGTTTCCGTACTCGTCGTAGTCGAGGACGGTCGGTGCCACGCTGCTGTCGGCGGGCAGTTGCAGGACGCTGTCGCCGTGCAGGTCGGTGAGGCTGAGGACGGTGTCGCCGGTTTTCGTGGTGGTGGCTGCGAGGTTGCCGTCGAGGCCGTCGACGCTGCGGGTCAGTGCTCCGGTGGCGGTGTCCTCGACGATCCAGCGGGGGTTGTCGCTGTCGGAGTCGTAGTGGCTGAGCCTGGAAGCGGTCTGGGTCCAGGTGCCGGAGGTGTTGCTCTCGGTGGTGAACCCGCGTCGGCGCAGGGCCGAGTCCAGGGTCCAGGTCTGGCGCTGGTTGCCGGCGGTCTGCTGCTGGACGAGGTCGTTGGTGTAGTAGCCGATGGTCGAGCCGGGCAGGGCGGTGGTGCGGCCGAAGGCGTCGTAGGTGTAGCCGCTGTCCACCAGCCGGTCGGCGCTGTCGTAGGTGTAGCCGGTAGTGGTGGCGCCGCTGGTGGTGCAGTCCAGGCCGACACCGGCGGCGGCGGTGGCCAGGGTCTTGCGGTTGGTGTTCTTGTCGAAGGTGTAGGTACGGGTGGTGCAGACCGCGTCGGGGCTGGTGTCCTGCACCTGGGTCAGGCGTCCGGCCTTGTCGTAGGCGAAGGACTGGGACGCGGTGACGCCGGGAGTGCCGGCGTGGCCGGCCCACTGACCGTGGATGCTCTCGGTGATGCTGTCGGAGACCAGGACGGTGCCGTCGCTGTCGCGGGTGTAGGTGCGGCTGGTGGCGGTGCCGGTCGTGTCCTGGTCCTCGGCCATGGTGTAACCGCCGGGCAGCGTCTGCTTGTTCAGGTCGCCGTCGGCGTCGTAGCGGGCGGTGAGGGTGCCGGCGACCGAGTCGGTCATCGACGTGGTCAGCCCGCGGGGGTCGATGTTCGTGTCGTAGGTGAAGGTGGTGGTCGACGGGACGCTGTCACTGACCTTGAGCGGCCGGTCAAGAGCGTCGTACTGGGTGCTGGTGACCGCGCCGTCCGCGTCCGCGTAGGAGATCAGGCGGCCGAGCTGGTCGTAGGTCTTGGTGATGGTGCCGCCGGCGGTGGACGTCTGCTTGACGGCCTGGCCGGTGGCACTGTCGTAGGTGGTGGTCACGGCCGGGACAGCCGTGCCGATGCCGCCGGTGACGGTGACCGTGGTCGGCCGGCCCGCGGCGTCGTAGCTCGTGGCGGTGGTGCGGGTGACACCGTTGGCGGTCTCGGTGACCTTGGTGGTCTGCCCGAACTGGCCGTACTCGGTGGTCTTGGTCACCAGCTGGGTGGGGTTGGAGCCGCCGCCGGTGATGGCCGCAGCCGGGCCGGTCTGGCAGACCGCGTCGGCCCACTCGGGCCGGCCGGCGCACGGGCCGGTGCCGTCAGCGGTGTAGTAGCTGGTGACGGTGGCTCCGGCGTCGGAACCCGTGGAGGCGGGCAGGGCCGTCTTGATGACGCGGCCCTGGTCGTCGTAGCTGGTGGTGGTGGTCAGCGCCAGACCGCCCGGATCCTGCGTGGTGCTGGTGGGCAGCCCCTTGACCCAGTCGTAGCCGGTGGTGGTCACCCGGGCGTCCGCGGTCAGGTCGGGCCACGAGCGCGGCTGGGCGCCGATGGTCTCCTTGGTGACCTGGTCCTTGACCGTGGCGGTGCCGTCGGTGGGACGGCCCGCGTCGTACTCCTTGACCGTGTGCCGGCGGCCCGTGATCTGGCTGCCCGCGGCCGCAAGGGTGGTCGTGCCGCTGGTCAGGTTCCCCGCGAGGGTGACCGTCTGCAGCGGACCGTAGGTGTCGGTCACCCGGGTGCCGGTGGTGTTGAAGACGGACACCGAGGACAGCAGCTGGGCGCGCTCGCCCGTCGACAGGCCGTTGATGCCCAGGTCGGTCAGCTCGCCCTGCTGGGCGGTGGTGGTGCCCAGCGCCAGTTCACGGTTGCTCGCGCTCAGGGTGCGGACCGTGTTGCCGAAGGCGTCGTACTCGGTGACCGTGAGGTGGTTGCCGGGCGTGGCCTCGTTGACCTCGCGGCCGGAGGCGTCCAGGTAGTGGATGCCGGCCCGCTTGTAGTCGCTCGCGGCCAGGGTGGCGCCGTCGTTGCCGAGCGGCACCTGGTCCGCGGGGAAGACCGCGGTGGCGTCGGTCGGTGTGTCGGTCTGGCCCCAGGAGGCGGTCGCCGTCGCGCCGAGGTCGTTCGGCGCCGCCGACCCGGTCAGCGGCACTCCGTAGACCACGGTGGTGTCGGCGGTGCCGTTGGTCTGGCCGGCCGTGCCCGGGGTCAGCGTGGGCCGCGAGGCCTTCAGCAGCATGCCGGCACCGGCAGCCGGGTTGGACCCGGCCTGGCCGTAGGTGAAGGTCCACGGCAGCTGACCGGGCGGGGTGAGGGTGATGACCCGGCCGGCGCTGTCGTAGGCGTAGGCCGTCTTCAGGGCCGGGGAGATCCGCGGGTCCCAGGTCTCGCGCAGCCGGCCGGCGTCGTCGTAGGCGTACTGGGCGACGGTGGTCGCGGTGGCCGTGGCGGCGCCGGGAGCGGTCGCCCACAGCTTGATCGCGGACACCTGGTCCTTGACGTCGCCGAACGCCACCGAGGTGGCGGTGGTGGTGGGAGCGTAGACGAACTCCAGCACCCGGCAGCCCTTGACCGAGGGGTCGGCCTCGCAGGTCGCCAGGGTCGTCGCCGTGGTCGCGGCGATGATCCGCTTCGGACGGGCCAGCGTCTTGCCGCCCACGGTCACGGCCTCGGAGACCACCTTGGTGGTGGAGTTGGCCAGGCCGTCGGACAGAGAGCTGGACACCGTCCACGCCGTGGCCGAGGAGTTCACCTTGGAGAAGGTGGTCACCGTGCCGTCGGTGTCGGACAGGGTGAAGTCACCGGAGGTGAACGAACCCGTCAGGGTCAGGTCCTCGGCGCCCGTCTCGGGCACCCACCCCGTCTTCGCCGCGTTGGACGTGAACTTGACCGTCGAACCGTCGACGGTGGCGACGTCCAGCGAGGTGGCCGACGTCTTGCGGATCTCGGTGTAGTCGGAGTCGGTCGCCTCGGCGACCGTCCCGGACAGCCACTCCTTGCCGAAGATGGCCGCCTGGCCCTCCTGGCCGGCGCCGGCCTGCGGAGAGCGGGACGAGGCGGTGCGGGTCACCGTCATGCCGAAGAACGACGCGTCGGTGTCCGACAGGGTGTAGTCACCGGTCAGCAGGTTCACCGAACCCGGGCCGACGTCCTCACTCGCCGCACCGTCGGCGGTGCGGTCCACGACCATGCCCACCGGGTCGGAGGACGCCGTGGCGCTGTTGGGGCCGGTGAAGTCGGCGCGGATCTGTACGGCGCCGTCGGGGTTGACGGTGCTGGTGGCGTTCCAGGCCAGGCTCGGGCTCTTGCCCGCGTTCAGCGCGATCGGCCAGGCGGTCAGCGGCTGGCCGGCGTTGGTGACGTCACCGGCCGGGATCGGCGTCCAGGTGTCGGCGTCGCCGCGGCGCCAGGAGAAGGTGACGTGGTCGTACTTGGAGCTGTCGGCCTCCGCGGTCAGCGGGACGCGGGCCGCGGTGCGGGTGCCCTCGTCGGGTGACGTGACGCCGCCGGGGCCGACGTGGAAGGTGTAGGAGACGGGTTCGGACTTGTTCTCCGCCTTGTCCGTGGCCCGCACCTGCAGCGTGTTGGTGCCCGCCTTCGTCGGCTTGAGGGTCACCGTCACCGGCGTGGTCGTGCCCCCGGTGGACACCTTCGTCCAGGTGGTGCCGTCCAGCGACCACTCGATGCCGTTCTGGTCACCGGCCGGCGGCGTGATGGTGAAGTTGCCGGCCTGGCCGACACCCTTCACCCACGCGGTGCTCGGGTAGTCCGTCGACGTCACCGACGTCGGCGCGGACGGCGCGGAGGTGTCGACCGTGAACACCGCGTAGTTGGACCAGCCGAGGTTGTAGCTGGTGCCGTCGTACGGGGTGGTGCGGAACTTGTAGGTCTTGCCGTTGGCGAGCAGGCCGGAGGGGACCGTCACCGAGGCGGGCTGCCCGGCCGGCACGAACGCCGACGCGATGTTGGAGCCGACCTGGGTGCCGGTGGTGTTGTCGGCGATCTGGAAGAAGCCCTGCACCTTGTCGTTGTTCGGGTCCGCGAAGGTGTCCCGCAGCGTCGGGGTCAGGGTGTTGACGTACCAGGTGCCGCTCGAGTCCTTGAAGAACGGCGGGCCGGCCTGCTGGTCGGTGCCCGTGCGCGGCCGGTAGTTGTAGGTGACGACCAGCTTGGGCGGGTTGGAAGCCGCGTTCGCGGAGTTCACCCGCTTCCACGGCAGGCTCGTGGTCTCGTCCGAGGCGCGCAGGCCCATGTTGGACGTGGCGTTCTTCGCCGACGCCCACGTCTGGGCCAGGTTGGTGACGTCCGCGGTGATCCAGCCGTCCGGCTGCGTCGAGCAGCCCGGGTTGCCGGTGGTCGCCGTCGACGTGGCGAACTTCTGGTTCCAGGCCGGCTGCGCGGTCCAGCGCGAGGCGGTGGTGGGCTTGGCGGTGTCCCACACCTCCCACGGATACGCCTTGCAGTCCGTGTTGCCCGAGTGGAAGTCCCACAGCGACAGCGTCGCCTTCGACACCAGCGCGTCCGCGAACGGCGCGGTGTTCCAGGTGACGAACGAGCGTGCCGTGCGCGGGGTGCCGTCGGCGTTCTTCGTGCCCGGGTTGCCCAGGTCCAGCTCGGTGTCGGCCGACCAGTCGACCGTCTCACCCTGCTGCACATACGTGTCGAACACATTGGACAAAGCGGCCGTGGACGGGTCGACGGTGACCGGGTACGTCGTCTTCGGATCGGCCAGGAAGCCGGCGTCCGGGGTGAAGACCAGGTCGATGTTCGAGCCGTGCTGCACGACCTTCAGGCCGACCTTGGCGCGGTGGGTGTGCTCGCCGGACACCTTGTCGACGCCGGCGTCCCACATCACCGGGGCGGGCATCACCGCACGCTGCTTGCCGGTCTTGGCGTCGGTGAACACCACGCTGCCGTCGGCCTGCTGCCTGGCCCTCAGGCCCTTGGCCTTCAACGGCATGGTGTAGGCGTAGCCGTCGGTGGTGGGGCGCTGCTTGATGGTGACGTACTGCTCGAAGCCGGTACGTGTGGCTTCCACGACGACGTCCGCACCGGGCACGGCGTCACGGTAGGTGGCCTTCGGGCCGTCCAGGACCGGGGCGGGCAGACCGCCCTTCCACTGGAGTTCCACCTGCTCCTGGCCCTGGCCCAGGGTGACCAGGGTGCGCGCCGCGGCCTGGCCCGCCTCCTTCAGCGACGCCGGCCGGCTGCCGCCCTTGCCGCCCAGCACCAGACCCTGCGGGTGAGCCGTCGGCACGACCGAACCGTCGGCGCGGGCCGCCAGGTCCAGGTCCACGTCGACCCACTTGCCGTCGCGCTGGAAGCGCACCGGGCCGGCCGCCAGTTCCGTGGTCAGCGAACCGTCGGGGTTCACCCACGTCGTCGACGTCTCCGTGCGCTCCGAGAGCGCCTCGACCCGCTTGCCTGACAACCGGGCCGCCACCCGGGCCGACGGCAGATCGGCTGCCTGAGTCGCCCAGCGCTTGCCGGCGTCGGCAGCTGCGGCTGAGGAGCCGGTCGCGGGCGCGGCAAAGGCCGTCTCGGTTCCGTCAAGGAGCGAGACAGATATCGCAAGGGTGAGTGCACCGGCTATGGGCACGGTCGCCTTCTTGAAGATTCTCCCGCGCCTTCGCGGCGGGTAAGAGTGCTGATGCATGGTCAACCTCCATGTGAAGACCCTGTGATGGGCCGAGGAGGGAGCATACGAAGTGCACACGACAAGCAAGAAAGCTGGAAACGGGAAAGAAGGAAGTAAACCGGGTCGCCGTCGCAATCTGAGAACTCTGATCGTGACGGAACCGTTGTAAGGCGGGGGAACTTCTGCATTCCCGGTGGTCAGCCGTACCCAACGGTTGCGAGCGGGTCGAGGCCATCAGCCGGCGCCTGTAGCCGTTCAACAGGGGGAGGACAGGCCCGCCCACACTGACACCGAGCCCTCTCCGCCCAGCCACCGAAGGTGCAGGGCGCAGGGACAGCCGCCGCCATTCCGCTGGTGCATGCACCACACCCGATGAGCCCGTGCACACGCACGGACGGGATGGCGTGTCCGCCGTCGCGCCCTGTGGGGCAGGTGCCGGGGAAGCGGGGGAGCGATGGCGGCACGTCGACGGTGCCGACGCTTGAAGGAGGGGTGGTCAAAGCCCCGTCACAGCCGGCCGCGGCTCCAGGGTGTACGCGATTCCCGCCGGACTGCCGGGTCACGGACGCCGCCGGTGGCGAGGGTAGGAGCTGTCAGTCTGCCGGTCCGGTGACGTGGTATTGCCGCTCGGCGGGAGGCGCCCGCTGCGGTTGCCGGGTGCGGCGCCGGTGTTGAACGACGCCGTGCAGCACGGCGACGACGCCGAAGGCGGCGATGGTCAGGGCCGAGAGCCAGGCGATCGTGCCCGCCTCGGCCCATGTGTCGCCGTCCGCCAGGAGGGCGGTGGTCGACCATGTGCAGGGTTGATGGGTGGAATCTCTGCTTGGCTGCGACGATGCCCCGGTGAACCGATTCTCCGATCTCAGTCTCGGCCCTGACGATGGCTGGCAGCATCTCCCGGAGCCCAGGCAGGCCGAGCCCGGCCAGTGGCCGAAGCTGGAGGCTGCACTCGCTGTGGTCAACCGCGACCTGACGGCGACCCTGCCGGGCCAGGGCCCGCTGATATTGATGGTCGCCACCTCAACATCGACGGGCTGATCGGGACGGCCCGCTTGGGTGCTGCGCGCTACGACGAGTCTGGTTCCGGGTGGAAGTTCACAAGGCAGCGCAGCCGTACGGCAGTTGCCGTAACAGCACCGAGGGCGCCCTTGGGCTAGAGGCGCCCTCGGTATGTATCGGCGGCTTCGCCCACCGCTGACCTGCTGCTCAGGTTTTTCGAAGCCGCGGAGGACGGGATCCAGTTCGGCTGCGGCGCCGCGTAGCGAGCACAGCCGGGCGCCCGGCTGCTGCATTACGTCCAAAGCCCGCTCCAGCGTCAGCACCGGCGCCCCAGCCGGTGGCCTCGTCGCAGCCGACGGCGTGCATGACACCGCCCCGGCCTGGCGCGCGGCCGCCGGCCCCTTCGCCGTCAGCTGGTGAGTTTCGTCGCTGCGGCCATCCCCGCGTACATGGTGGCCATCTGGGCGTGGAGCATCGCCTCCGCGTGGTCCTCCTGCGCCTTGCGGAGCGTCCAGTTCTGGAACGCCTCGTTGGCCCTCTCGCTGTGCCGCCACGCCAGGTCGGAGTATTTCGATGCCATGCTGTCGCCCAAGTTGCTCATCTGGCCCCCTTGTTGACTGCTGCCGTACTGTTCGGGCCAGCCTACGGTCCGGGTGCTGATCATGAAAGCCGAGAAGATGCTGCTGCAGATGAGCCCGGGCCGGGGTGGGGATGTCGGTGCCGTCGAGGGAGGGGGGACGCCGAGCCCGGCGTAGAAGTCGGTCAGCTCCGGCTCGTGCGTGACGTACAGGATGGCCGCTCCGAACTACCCCTTCTCGCGGGCGCCGGCCGCCGGCTGCACGTCGGCGACCAGGGCGCGGGCGAAGCCCCTGCCGCGCCACGCTGCGACCCCCGCTCGGTGTTGCGATACATGACCTTGGTGACACAGGCCGATGCCGGTGAAACCGAGGTGCCTCGACAGGCATCGGTCGGGTAGCGTGCGGGCCATGTCGAGTCCTGAGTCAGACAAGGTGGGGGCTTTCGGTCACGCCGTCAGCCCCCTGATCCACTGAGGTCGTAGCCCTGCCGCCGCGTCATGCGGCATGCGGCCGGACGAGTGCGCCCAGGGGACTGGCCGCGGTGACGAGATGACCTTCTCGTGCCTCTCCTCACCTCGGAGCCACTCGATGCCTCTTCCGCTGTACCTGCTTGCCGTGGCGGTCTTCGCCATGGGCACCTCGGAGTTCATGCTCGCCGGCCTCTTGCCGGACATCACCTCGGATCTCGACGTCACCGTCGGTACAACAGGCTCGCTCACCGCTGCCTTCGCCGTCGGCATGACCGTCGGCGCCCCCCTTGTGGCCGCACTTGCCCGCAACTGGCCCCGGCGCCCCAGCCTTCTCGGATTCATCCTCGCTTTCGCGGCAGCTCACGTGGTGGGCGCCGGCACCACGAGCTTCCCGGTCCTGTTCGCCACCCGGGTCGTTGCCGCGCTCGCGAACGCAGGGTTCCTCGCTGCCGCTCTGACGGCTGCCGCCAAAATGGTCTCGCCCGACAAGAAGGGACGTGCACTGGCCGTGCTGCTGTCAGGCACGACCGCAGCGACGATCGCCGGTGTCCCCGGTGGCTCGGTGCTCGGCACGTCGCTCGGCTGGCGGGCCACATTCTGGGCTGTCGCCGCTCTCTGTCTGCCTGCGGCTCTCGGCATCCTGAAGGGCATCCCAGCGGGACGTGTGAAAGAACAGGCGACTCGCGGACCGGCCTTGCGAGCGGAGCTCGCCCAACTGGCGCGGCCACGGTTGATCCTGGTGATGTTGCTGGGCGCGCTGGTGAACGCGGCCACCTTCGCCGGCTTCACTTTCCTCGCCCCCGTCGTGACCGGCACCGCCGGGCTGAGTGAGCTGTGGATCTCTGTCGCCTTGGTGCTCTTCGGCATCGGTTCCTTCGCCGGGGTCACCATCGCCGGTCGACTGGCCGACCGGCATCCCGGCCCGGTCATCGCGGTCGGCGGTCCGCTGCTGCTCATCGGCTGGCCGACCCTGGCCGTGCTGGCCGACAAGCCGGTCGCCCTGCTCGGCCTCGTGTTCGTCCAGGGTGCCCTGTCGTTCGCGCTGGGCAGCACTCTGATCACGCGCGTCCTTTACGAGGCCGCAGGAGCCCCCACCATGGCCGGCTCGTATGCGACAGCGGCACTCAACGTCGGAGCCGCCGTCGGCCCCCTCATCGCCGCGACCACCCTCGGCACTGGAGCCGGGAGCCTGGGGCCGCTGTGGTCGAGCGGATTCCTGGTCGCCATCGCGCTGCTCATCGCCTTCCCCTTCCGCACGGTGATTGCGGTCGGCCGAGGCACCGCGGTGCTCCGGTGAACGGGGTGCACACCAGGGCAACTTCAGGCCCCAACAGAAGCGGGAGTGGGAGCGGCAGCAGCCGCGGTTCGCCCAGCCGGCCAGGTCGAAGCGTTTGACGGTCTCCCGTGAGCGGGCGCACGAGCCCCGAGAGCGCGGCCGGCGCCACCTCGAGCTGTTCGTCGTAGGTGCGTTGGTCGCGCGCTGTGTCGCCGACTGGATGGAACCGCCCAACCGCCGTGGAACACCACCCAGTTGGTGCGCTCCCAGGACATACTCGGCGCGCCTCCTCGGTGAGCCTTGAGCAAAGGAAGCACAAAGCCCGAGTTTGGAGTGTCGCGCGGGGCACGGAAACCGCACGGGCTCCGGGCGGGCACGCTGGGCCGTACTCCGCGGTTCTCGTCGTCTAAACCCGGGTTTACCTATGGAATTCGTTGATCATCTCGCCTTGTGGTGAGGATTTGCTCATGCCACTCTTCTGGCTGTCGCGACACCGAGCTCACCGCATGACAGAACGCATCAGCGAAGGGCAGCCGTGCATTTCGAGACACTCAAAGCCAAGATCCACCGTGCGACCGTCACTCAGTCGCACCTGAACTACGTCGGGTCCATCACCATCGACGTGGACCTGATGGAAGCGGCAGGGATCCGACGTCACGAGAAGATTGACCTGGTCAACGTGACCAACGGAGCCCGTTTGTCGACCTACGTCATCGAGGGCCCGAGGGGCTCCGGCGTCATCGGCGTCAACGGGCCCTCCGCCCGGCAGGCGCAAGTCGGGGACATCGTGCTGATCGTGTCATACGCCTCGGTAACGCCCGAGGAAGCCGAGGAGTTCGTACCCAAGGTTGTCTTCGTGGACGCAAACAACAAGATCACCGGCTTCGGCGGCGATCCTGCCGAAGTGCCGCCGGGAAGCGGCCTGATCCGCGGCGACCAGGTGGCAGGAGCCTGACTCACCGGGCCCCGGACCGGAACGCCGACCCCGGGGCCCGGCATCGGCGGCGGAGCTGTGCCCCCTCCCGCAACGCCGACGCCCCCTTCCTTCCTCCTCGCCCCTTGTCACGAACGGGACTGAATTGGCCGCCACGCTTTCCGCACCGACGACCATTCTGAAGAACGCCCTCACCCACTATCACGCCGAGCTGAGCCGTTCACTGGCCGTACTCGAACACCACCGCGCCGCCGGCGAGGTCTTCTCGCCCGCCTTCCGGCTGCCCGAGCCGAGTTCCGCCCTGGAGGAGTTCTTCTCGGCATCGGAGATCGCAGTCACCGAACTTCCCCGGTACCACGGCCATCGGCTGCGCCTGCTGGACCTGATGCGCAACCCGGCGACCCGGACCACGAAGACGCTCGCTTCCCTGACCATCGTGGCCCGGGCAGTGCGCCACATCACCGAGACGGGCGAGCGCATCATGATCGTCACCCCGTCGTCGGCGAACAAGGCCACCGCGCTGCGCGACGCCGTCCACCGCGCCATTGCGTGCGGGCTGGTGACATCCGACCAACTGCAGATCACCAGCGTCGTACCGGGCGCCTCCGTCGGCAAGTTGTGGGCATCGCCGCTCAGCGAGGACGTATCGCTGCGGCGCCGTAATCCGCTGGTGGTGCACGAGTGCGCGGAGCCGGCGGCGGTGAAGGAGCTCGCGACCGCATTCGCCACCGGTCATGCGGAGCGCCTGCACCAGCAGTACGGGATCCGCGTCTGGTACACGCTGGGCCTGGACAACTACCGTGCCGCGGACATGGTACGGGCCTTCGCCGAACGCGATCTGCTGCCCACCGACCACTCGGCACGCACTCATGTGCACTCCGTCTCCAGCGCGTTCGGGCTCCTCGGCCACCACCTGGGGCACCAGATCGTCACCCAGGAGGGCCGGTCGCCGCAGGCCCGCTACTTCCTCGTCCAGCATCTCGGCACCCCCGACATGGTGCTGAGTCTGCGTCACGGCACGCACGACCGTGCCAACCTGCCCGCCTACGAGCTGGATCCGGCGACCGGCCTGTACCACCAGGACCAGGACCCGCACTTCCCGGCGACCACCTACGATCCCGACGAGCACCTGGATCCCACCTTCTACACCCGGCGGCCCGTCACCTCGGCCCAGATGGATCCGATCATCGCCGCGCAGGGCGGAGGCGGCATCGTCGTCTCGCTCCAGGAGTGCATCACTCGCTACGGGGAGGTGCGGGCCCTCCTCCGCGACACCGACGTCGCACTGCCCGCAGACCCACGCAGGCTGCGGGAGTGGTCGCTGGTGATGGCGGTGACCGGAACGCTCAACGCTGCCGATCGCGGCGTGCTCCCGGCCGGCGAGGACGTGCTCATTCACGGTTCCGGCAGCTACAGCGACCAGGACTACTGCCCGCTGCCCGCCGGCCACCGTCTCACGGCGAATGATGTCGGGGAGCTGACGGCGCACATCGAAGAGGCCGTACGCGCCGCCGACGGCCGCTGATCGCGCCGCACATCCTTTGGCCGGACCCCTGGCCCTCCCCTTGAGAACTGGAAAGGTAAGGACCGTGACCAGGCAGCCCGACAGTCTGCTGTCCCTGACCGACTTCAACGGCGCGCCGCTGGCGGACGACCTGCTGTGGAAGAGCTTCCACAGCCTCATGGAACGCCACGGCTACGTGTTCATGTGCAACGTCCCCGACACCTTCGACCCGGTGGCCTTCTGCAAGCGCCTGGGCGACTTCGTGCCGCAGTACACGGGTGTGCTCGTCGGCGATGTCACCCCGGAGCCGGGAATGGAGGAGTTCTACCACGCGGGGAACACCAAGCCCCTCTACCCGCACTCCGAAGGATACGACTTCGAGGGGCTGCCCCCGCGGTACCTCGCGCTGTGGTGCGAGACGCCCAACACCGGTGCGGGAGGCGAAACCACGCTCGCCGACGCACGCGCCTGGACCGAGACCCTCACCGAAGGGGACCGCGCCTACCTGCGCGAACACGTCTTCGCATGGGAGACCACCGACGCGATGCGCCACCTGGGCCTGGACCTGCACCCGGAACACCCCGTGATCGAGGACCACCCGGACGGAACCATCGTGCGCTACTCCTTCAACAACCTGGTACGCGGCGACGAAGAACGCATCGGACCGCTGCTCGCCGATGCCAAGGAGTACTTCGAACACCATCACGTGGCCGTCCAGTACGAGCGCCGCGACATGCTCGTCTTCGACAACTGGCGGATGCTGCACGCCCGCAACGCGTTCACCGACATCGGGCGGCACCTGCGGCGCATCCAGATCGCGCACCGGCCCACACCGTGACCGACACCGCACCGGACCGGGACATCGCAGTGGTCGGCGGTGGCTCGCTGGCCCGGAGTATCTGCTACTCCCTGGCCGTCGCCGATCCGGCCCCCGGCACGGTGACAGTGCTGGCCCGGAACGAAACCGCGGCGCAGGAGATCGCGTGCATCGCCAACGCGCGTGCGGCCGCCTCCTCGCGTGCCACACGGTTCCGTGCCACCGCGCTGGACGCCTCCGACCGGGATCAGACGGCGTGGCTGCTGCAACGCATCGCACCGCGGGTCGTGGTCAACTGCGCCTCGGTGCAGTCGCCGTGGGAAGGGGCCCACGCGCCGTCCGCCTGGACCCGCCTCCTCTCCGAGGCGGGCTTCGGGCTGGCGCTGCCGCTCCACGCCGTCCTGGCGCGCGAGGTGGCCCGCGCCATTCAGCGCGCCGGCGTCCCGGCGGTGTTCGTCAACGCCTGCTATCCGGATGCGGTCAACCCCGTGCTCCACGCCGAAGGGATCCCGGTGGCGTGCGGGGTCGGCAACGTGGCAACTCTGGCCGCCGCACTCCACGCCGTACTGCGGCCGCGTCCCGGGGTACGACTCAGGGTGCTCGCCCACCACAGCCATCTGCACGCACCGGCCGATCCACGTGACGAGCTCCGGGCGTGGCTGGACGACCAGCCGGTGCCTGACGTGGGCGGACTGCTCGCCGCGCACCGCGCCTGCGGTCGGGAAGAGCTGAACGCCGTCACCGGGCACACCGCGGCGCTCTTCCTGGCCCGGCTGGCCGCCGGCACCGAAGCGTACGCCGATCTGCCCGGCCCGCTCGGGCTCCCCGGCGGCTATCCGGTCCGCATCCGCAACCAGCAGATCACTCTCGACCTGCCGCCCGGCATCACGAGAAAGGAGGCAATCGCCTGGCAGCAGCGCATGGCCGAACTCGACGGCGTTGTCGTCACCCCCTCCGGCCGGATCCACTTCGGCCGACGAGCCGCCTCCGCGCTCGCCGCCCACCTGCCGGACACCTCCGCGAAGCACCCCACCGACAGCGTCCCGGAGCTCACCAGCCAACTGCTCGCCCTGCGCGACACGTTGCGGGCCAAGCCGGACTGACACCTCACCGGAAGCTCCGCCGGCTCACCCCCGCCCCGCTGCCCCTGCCACCGCACGCCCCGCCGTACCCGATTCGAAGGAGAGCGAAGATCACTCAGCAGACCAGTCATCCCGGCAGCGCGGCGGCATGGATCGGCCGCGGGCTGGGGGCCGTCCCGGCCCCCGGACTCGTCATCGGCGGGGTCGTCGGACTGCAGGGCGGTGCCGCACTGACCACCCGCCTCTACCCGGTCGTAGGCCCGGCCGGAGTGGTGACCCTGCGGCTCCTCATCGCCGCCGCCGTGCTGATCGCCCTATGGCGCCCAGGACTGCGATGGGACAGGACCACCTGGGCCGTGCTCATCAGCGCCGGAACGCTCCTCGCCGTACACCACCTCAGCTACTACGAGGCCGTCGACCGCCTGCCGTTGGGTGCCGCCACCACGGTGGAGTTCACCGGGCCCTTCCTCATCGCCGCGGTCGGGTCCCGCCGCGCAGCCGACCTGCTGTGGGCCTGTCTCGCCGCCGCGGGCGTGGTGCTGCTCAGCGCCTCAGGCTCTCACCTCAACGCCGAAGGTCTGGGGTTCGCCGCCCTGGCCGGCTGCTGCTGGGGCGGCTACATCCTGGTCGGCAAACGCCTCGCCGACCGCGTTCCCGACGGCCGCGGCCTCGCCCTGGCGGTGACCTGGGGCGCCCTGCTCAGCCTCCCCTATGGTCTCGCCCAGGCGGGGACCCGGCTGTTCGCCCCCGCCACCCTGGCCCTGGCCGCCGCCGTGGCGATCCTCTCCAGTGTCCTGCCCTACTCCTTCCAGCTCGAGGCACTGCGCAGGCTCTCCCCGCGGGTCTTCGGCGTACTCACGAGCCTCGAACCCGCCATCGGCGCGCTGATCGGACTTCTCTTCCTGAATCAGCACCTCAGCGTGCCGCAGTGGCTCGGCATCACCGCCGTGGCCCTGGCATCCATCGGTGCCACCCGCAGCGACCGCGAAAAACACCGCAACGACACCGACACCGATCCAGCGCGGTCACCCCTCACCACGCTCGACACGTGAATGCAGCGCGCCCGCGCCCTTCACCCGACGCTGCGACGGCACACCTCAGCCGGCGGGGCCGACGAGCTCCGGTGACCGCAGGACGGGGGCCGGGATGCCCCAGGCGTCGACGAGGTCGACGGCGAGGGGGCGCACCTTGCGGCAGAGCTCGTTCACCTCGCGGCTGATCGCCTTGGACCTCTGGGCAGTCAGCCGACCGTGTTCCATGAACCAGGCGCGGTCGGCTTCGATGGTCGAGAGCGCGAACAGGTCACACAGCAGCCCAAGGGCAACCTTCTCGCCACCTTCGGGAAGTGCGCGCACCTTGTCGACGAAGGCTTCCGTGACCAGCCGTTCGACGTGGGCCCGGGCGAGGGCGATCACGTGGTCCTGGACCTCGGAGAAGACCGCGCCGGGTTCGTCCTGCCGGTCTGTGCCGTGCTTGATGCGGCGGGCGAGGCCGGCGAGCATGTGCTCCTCGCGGAAGCGGACCATGGCGAGGTGGTACTCCGAGTCGAGGAGTGCGGCTTCCCGGTCCCACGCGTCACCGCCGGGCAGCAGGTCGCGGACGCGTTCGAGAAGCTTGTGCGCCGACGTCCGTTCGATGACGGTCTCGACGGCGAGGCCGGTGACGTAGCGGACCATGCCGAGCTGGTCGAGGTCCTCGAACTCGCCGGCGTGGTCGGTGAGCAGGCCCTTGGCCACGAGCTGGAGGAGCACGTGGTTGTCGCCCTCGAAGGTGGTGAAGACGTCGCTGTCGCATTTGAGGGCGGCGAAGCGGTTCACAGCGAGGTAGCCGGCGCCGCCGCACGCCTCGCGGCACTCCTGAACGACGCGGGTGGCGTGCCAGGTGGCGAGCGCCTTGATGCCGGCGGCCCGCGATTCGAGGCGGCGCCGTGCCTGCGGGTCGTCTTCGACGCCGGAGAAGACTTCGTGCAACTGGGCTCGTACGACGTCCTGGGCGAAGTGCAGCGCGTAGGTGCGGGCGAGGAGGGGGAGCAGCCGGCGCTGGTGGAGGCCGTAGTCGAGGAGCACCTGTTCCGCGGTGTCCGGGGATGCCTTGAACTGGCGCCGCCGGTCGGCGTACTTGGTGGCGACCGTCAGTGCGACCTTGGCGACGCTGACGCCGGCACCGGCGACGCTGACCCGGCCCTGCACGAGGGTGCCGAGCATGGTGAAGAACCGACGGTCGGGGTTCTCGATGGTGCTCTCATAGGTCCCTTCGGGAGTGACCCGGGCGAAGCGGTCAAGGAGCGCCTCTCGGGGGACGCGTACACCGTCGAAGCGGATGCGGCCGTTGTCGACGCCGTTGAGGCCCATCTTCTGGCCGTCGTCCTCGATGGAGACACCGGGCAGGATGCGGCCGTCCGCCCGCAGGGGGACGACGAACGCGTGGACGCCCTCGGAGCGGCCCTCCACCTCCAGCTGGGCGAAGACGACGGCGAGTTCGGCGTGGCGGGCGGCGTTGCCTATGTAGTCCTTGCGGGCCTGATCGTCGGGGGTGGTGAGGACGAACTCCCGGTTCTCGGGGTCGTAGCGGGCGATGGTGCCAAGCGCCTGGACGTTGGAACCGTGACCCACCTCGGTCATGGCGAAGCAGCCCATCAGCTCTCCGGTGACGAGGCGCGGCAGGTACGTCTTGTGGTGGCGGTCGGTGCCGAGATGCAGGATCGCTCCGCCGAAGAGCCCGAACTGGACGCCGACCTTCACGAGGACGGAGAGGTCGCCGAACGCCAAGGTCTCGAAGGCGGCGATCGACGCGCCGACATCGTCCCCGCCGCCGTACAGGGCGGGGAAGCCCATGCCGGTCTGACCGGTCGCGGCCAGTTGGACGACGACGTCGCGGACCCTCTCGCGGAACGCGTCGATGCCGAGCGTGTCGGCCTCGTCGAGGACGGCGGCATGGGTGACCAGGTTCGTCCGGACGAGGTCCCGGATCTCGGCGTACTCACCGTCGAGGACCGCGGTGAGGGACGGGACGTCGATCTCAGGCTCGAGCCGGCCGATTGCGGGGGCGGAGGTGTTCTCGGTAGCCATGCCGCTTCGCTACCCCGAGCCGCGACGATCAACCGGCGCGGGGCCCCGACGCCCAGAGGGGTCGGCGCAGGGATCGGGACCAGTGGTGCCCTGCGCGTCGAGTGTGATGCTGTCCGCGGGTACCTTGACCGGCGGGCCGTCGGCCACCGAATGCCGTAGCAATCCGAGCCGGCCAGGCAGTATGCCGCGTGGCTGTATCTCGTGATGATCATTCACGACCCAGGCATGTGCAACTGCCCAGCTTGCGGATCAAAAACCGCTTGCGCCGTGGTGAAAGATGAGGAGCGTGGTTACCAAGGAGCGCGCCGTGGAGCTGGTGGAGGGCCTGCTGTCGAGACAGCGGCAGGAGTCACCATGGATGGCACGACTCCCCGAGCTTGCCGTCTGCCACGTAAAGGAGCACGCTCTCGGGTGGCTGGTCGTCTGGCAATCGGTGGAGTACATCACCAGCCGCGACATCGGGAAGATGCTGGTGGGCCACGGGCCCTACCTAGTGGACCGGCAGGACGGGAGTATCCACCACATCCCTGCCACCACATACGTCGCCGATGTCTGGGAAGATCTCTACCTCCAGCAGATCAGGGGCGTCCGGCCGCCCGATCCGCTGATCGCGGCCGTTGAGGCGCTCGTGCACTCCGAGGGGACCATGGCCGCGATGCGCCACCTGCGGAAGCGGGCCCCGCGGTTGGGGCTGCAGCAGGCGAAGGCTTACGTCATGGCCATCCGGGACGGAGACGAGCCGCCGGAGGAGCTGGTCGACCTCACCAGGACGCTGGAGCCGTGCCCTCCGCTGCGCATCAGCACCCTGGCCGGCCCGGTTCGGTAGCGGTCCGGCTAAGGGGACGGCATCCTGGCCGTGCGGCCGGCTCTCGCCGGGTAAGTCGGCGGACCATGGTGCCGATCCGGGTTCGCCTTCACCCCGCCGGCCATTGCAGCCCAAGAAGACCCGGTGCCTCCGCCCTGGACCGGCTGCTCCAGCTGCCCCACCGCGACATGGTCGACGACGTCGTCGCCCCGCTCTGCAAGGCCGCCGACGGCCCGCTGAACGACCTGCGAACCCGCACACAGCCGGAGGACTGCACGCCAGCGCCCACATTCCCGACCGAAACGCATCGCCGCGGACGCCGACCTTGCCGTCGACGGACTGCTGCTCGACTGCAAGAGCACCCGACACACCCACACCCTGCGCCAAGCGGAAGCATGGCAGCTGACCCTCTACCTGCTGCTCGACACGGAGGACAGGTACCGGATCGACACCCTCGGCCTGGACCTCGCCCGCTCCGGCACGCTGGCCAGCTGGCCGGTAGAGGAGTACCTGGACCTGCTTGGAGCCTGCCGCCGCGAGGTCCCCGCCTTCCGTGCCGCGTTCACCGAGCTGCTTGAAGGCTGCACGGCTGACGTCGAACCGTACGAGCCGGAGGAGCGAGACCGGGTCTGGGCGCGTCGGTCGGGAAAGCACGTCCGTGCTCATTCGTAGTCGACGCTGACGGCACCACCCCTGGCGGGGCATCGCTGCTGGACGAGATCGTCCGAGAGGGTGCACGCCGGATGCTGGCCGCCGCGCTGGAGGCCGAGGTCAACTCCTACATAGCCGAGTTATCCGACCAGCGGGACGAAAGCGGTAGCCGTCTGGTCGTGCGTAACGGCTACCAACTGCCAGGGAAGGTCACCACCGCCGCCGGATGGTTCGGGGCCAGGGCGCCACCACCTTCCGCCCGGACTCGTCGTCGAGCGCATAGCGGCAGGGCGGTCAGTCGAGGTCGGGGAGGGGGCGCCGGGCGACCTCGTGGGCCTCGTCCGGCGACAGGCCCAGCATGCGCAGGACCATCGCGGCGAGGTCCACCGCGGCCTCGTCGCCGTCCACCTCGGGGCGGGCGAAGCGCAACTCCACCAGGGACAGCAGCGTTCCGCCCAGTGCCGACTGGGCGACCACCGGGTCAAGGGCGGTGAAACGGCCGGAGGTGATGCCGACCTGGAGATCCCGCAGCGCCCGGCGGGCCAGCCCGTTGTCCGAATGGATGCGCCCGAGGCCCCGGCGGCGCAGGACCTGCATCAGCTCCGGGTTGGAATCGGCCATCCGGGCACTGAGCCGGAAGCCGGCCGCGACGAGTTCCGCCGGGTCGTCGATCCCGGCCAGGCGCTCGTCGAAGTTCTGGCCGAACTCCTCCAGGGCGTCCACCACCGCCGCCTCGAACAATTCCGCCTTGGAGTCGAAGTGGTTGTAGAAGGAGCCGAACCCCACGTCCGCGCGCTCGGCGATCGCCTGGATGCTGGCGCTGGTGTCACCGTTCTCGGCGAGAATCTGCCGGGCCGCGCGCACGAGAGCCCGGCGGGTTTCTGCGCGACGACGCTCGAACCGGTTGCCGGGCGGGGCTGACGTAGACATGCGCAGAGTGTAACCGCGGGCGATGGCGGTCGCAGTCCTGATGAATCCATCATCTCTTGCCGCGAACACCTTGACGACGGAACTGTCACAGTTGATGATTCCATCATTACGGCAATGATGCTCGGAGGGCACCATGTCTGAAACCCGCGTCCACGGGGCCGACGTCATCACGGCCCACCGAGATCTCCACAGTGAGCAGGGCGCCCTGCGCGGCGAACACCCCGGCCGCTCCCGGAATCCCGTGATCAAGGTCGCCGACCTGGCCTGGCTGGAGTTCGAGAAGCCCGACCTGGACCGCGCGGAGGTCTTCGCCCGCGACTTCGGGTTCGGGATCGCCGCGCGCACCGAGCGGGAGCTGTGGCTGCGCGGCACCTTCGCCGGCTCGCCCTGCATGGTGATCCGCAAGGGACGTACGTCCCGCTTCATCGGCCCCGCGTTCCGGGCCGCCGAGCGGGCCGACCTCGACCGGCTGGCCCGCGCGATGGGCCGGGACGTGCGGGACGCCGACGTACCCGGAGGCGGCAAGCTGGTCGACCTGCTCGACCCCGCGGGCTTCCCGGTGCGGGTCGTGCACTGCGGCGAACAGCTTCCCGCGCTGCCGGAACAGCAGCCGCTGCTCCTCAACTTCGGCACGGATCACCGTCGCACGAACGCCGCCCAGCGTCCGCCGCGCGAGCCGTCCCGGATCCAGCGGCTGGGCCATGTGGTTCTGGAGACCCGGGTGTTCGCCCGGGCCCTGGACTGGTACCTGGACACCCTCGGAATGATCGTGTCGGACTTCTTGTTCCTGGACGGACAGCGCGGCCGCGGCCCGACGATGGCGTTCATCCGCTGCGACCTGGGCAGCGTGCCGGCCGACCACCACACCCTGGCCATGCACCTGGGGCCGGGCACGGGATACGTCCACTCCGCCTATCAGGTCACCGACCTGGACTCGATCGCCGCCGGCGGCGAGTACCTCAAGGAGCGCGGCTACAAGCGCAGTTGGGGCATCGGGCGGCACATCCAGGGCAGCCAGCTCTTCGACTACTGGCGCGATCCCGACCACTTCATGCTGGAGCACTTCGCCGACGGCGACCTGTTCTCCTGCGACGTCGAGCCCGGCTGGGCGCCCATGTCGACCAGCGGCCTCGCCCAGTGGGGCCCGCCCGCCACCCGTGACTTCCTCGGCACGAGCCCCTCCCCGCAGCGCGTCCGCGACGTCATCGAGGCCCTGCGCGGCGACAACGAGATGGACCCGGCGCGACTCTTCGGCCTGCTCAAGGCCGCCAACTCCTGAACCCTCGCACGCGAGTGAACCCTGTAAGCGAATCCCCTCACGAAGGCACTGACATGAGCACCAATGTCCTGCGTACCGCCGATGGCTGGTGGGTCGTCCGAGGCGGCCGGGCCGTCCCTGTCGAGACCAAGGCCGTCACCACCGCCGAGCTGCTGGCCGACCGCGCCGCTGTACGGGAGGCCGCCGCCTCTGGCGAAGCGGGCACGCCCGTCGCCGACCTGGTCGCGCTCTCGCCGGTCACCACGCCCTGCCGGGTCGTCGCCCAGATGGTCAACTACCGTAGTCACGCCCGCGATTCGGGTTTCAAGGGCGACATCCCGCCCGCGTTCTTCCGCAAGGCGTCCGGCTCGATCAGCGGCCCCGGCAACGCCGTCGTCCGCCCCGCCCACGTGAAGTTCCTCGACTACGAGATCGAACTCGGGCTCGTCATGGGCGCGCCCCTGCCCGTCGGCACCGTCGTCGAGGAGCGGGACCTGCCGGCGTACGTGGCCGGACTGGTGATCACCAACGACATCAGCGCCCGTGAGGTGCAGCTGACCAAGACGCAGTTCTACGAGAGCAAGTCGTACCCCACCTTCACGCCGACCGGTCCCTACCTGTCGTTGCTGGAGCCGGAGGACTTCGCCCATCTCCTGAACCTGCGGCTTACGTTGAGCGTCAATGGCGAGCTGCGCCAGGACCGCACCCTGGCCGACATGATCGTCCGCCCGGGGCAGGCGCTGACCCTGCTGGCCCGCTTCCAGACCCTGGACGCCGGAGACCTGTTGCTCACCGGCACTCCCGGCGGCACGGCCCTGAAGGCCCCGCCGAAGGCCGTTGAGAAGATCGGCGCGCTGCTGCCGCCCGCCGTGAAATGGAAGGCGTTCTTCAAGAGCCAGGCGAAGAACCCGCACTACCTGAGTCCGGGCGACGTGATCGCGGCGACGATCGCGACGCCGGACGGCCGCATCGACCTCGGCGAGCAGCGCACGCCCGTCGCTGACGCGAACTGACACCCGAGGTGAGCCGCACATGACCGTCGCTGAAGCCTCACGTGTGCCCGTCGTGATCGTCGGGGCCGGACCGGTGGGCGTGACCGCCGCCCTCCTCCTGGCCCGGTACGGCGTCCGCAGCGTCGTCCTCGAACGCCATCGGGACGTCTACCCACTCCCGCGCGCCGTCGCCACCGACGACGAGATCCACAGGATCCTCCAGGCCGCCGGCGTCGGCGAGGAGTTCACCGCGATCTCTCGCCCCGCGGGCGGTCTGCGGCTGCTGGACGCCCGCCACCGGGTGATGGCCGAGTTCCGGCGCTCCCGGCAAGGCCATCACGGCTATCCGCAATCCAGCATGTTCGACCAGCCTGAGCTCGAATGCGTGCTGCGCGCCGAACTGGCCCGGCATCCCGAGTGTGAACTGCGCGCGGGCGTGGAGGTCACCGGCGTCGGCCCCGACACCACGGGCCCGGTGCGCGTGGCCTACCGCGACGACACCGGCGAGCACGAACTGTGGGCCGAGGCGGTCCTCGGCTGCGACGGCGCCAACAGCCTCACCCGCGAGGCGATCGGCGGCGTCTGGGAGGACCTGCACTTCGAGGAACACTGGACGGTCATCGACGCCGAGACGACGGGCCCCGTCCGCTGCTGGGAGGGCGTCGACCAGGTCTGCGACCCCAAGCGGCCGGGTACCTTCATGCGCGTGAACGAGACCCGCTACCGCTGGGAGTTCCGGCAGCGGGAAGGCCAGGAGACGGTCCGCGAGCTGATCGCCCCGTGGCTGCCGACCTCGTACGACGGGGACTTCGAAGTCGTCCGCGAGACGCAGTACACCTTCCGGGCCCGCGTCGCCGACCGCTGGAACAGCGGACGGGTCTTCCTCCTCGGTGACGCCGCCCACCTCACCCCGCCGTTCATCGGACAGGGGCTCTGCTCGGGACTGCGGGACGCCTACAACCTCACCTGGAAACTCGCCCGCGTCCTCCGACAGCGTGGCGACGAACGGCTGTTGGACACCTACGAGAGCGAACGCAAGCCGCACGCCCGGCATGTGGTCCGCCTCGCCGTCGCCATGGGATGGGCCATGACCG
The DNA here is from genome assembly GCF_040637635.1 of Streptomyces sp. NPDC028635. Taxonomy (NCBI): domain Bacteria; kingdom Bacillati; phylum Actinomycetota; class Actinomycetes; order Kitasatosporales; family Streptomycetaceae; genus Streptomyces; species Streptomyces sp. NPDC028635. The sequence continues at coordinate 22,658 of NZ_JBEZWX010000038.1, forward strand.
GCGGTCAGGACGCAGCCGCCGCGCTCCGCCGCAAGTCGCTGGCCGCGGCCTGCCGCATCCCCGGCCTGACCGAGCTGGCCGGCCGCGACCTCAGCCCGCCCCTGACCGCCGGGCCGCTGGTGCGGCGCGGTGTCCGCCGGGGGCTGGCGGGCACGCACTGCCCGCAACCGTGGGTGAGCGTCAGTGGCCGGCGTACCCGTCTCGACGAGGCGCTCGGCGATTCCTTCGCCGTGCTGACCGCCACCGAACCCGGACCCGCGCTGACCGCGCTCGCGCACGGTCTCGGCGTGTACGCGGTCCCGGTGACCGACCTCGGCGACGACGGCACCCTCGCCGCTTGGCTGCGCGCCGGACGCGCGGACGCGGTCCTGCTGCGGCCCGACCGGATCGTGATGGACGTCGTCCCCTCGGGCAGCCGGGACTTCACGTCGACCCCCGCCTGGGCGCCCCTGCTGCACACCACCCGAAGCCCTGTGCCTTCGCAACGGACGTCCCTGAAAAGCCTGTTGAGGAGTACGACGCGATGAGTACGCCCTTCTTCACCCCCGACCCGCAGACGGCGGCCGCCAGTCGCATCGCGGAGTTCGCCCGGCGCCAGGGCATCGACCCCGACGACTTCGCCGCCCTGCACCGCTGGTCGGTCACCGACCTGGAGGGCTTCTGGGGCGCGGTGTGGGACTACTTCGACATCGACTCCGACACCCCGTACGAGCAGGTACTGGCCGAGGACACCATGCCCGGCGCCCGCTGGTTCCCCGGCGCCACCCTCAACTATGCCCACCACGCCCTGCGCAAGGTCCGGGACGACGACGTGGCGATCATCGCTCTCGACGAGACCGGCTCGGGGTACGAGGTGACCGGCGAGCGGCTGCGTGCCCTGGTGGCCTCGGTCGCCGCGACCCTGCGCGACCTGGGCGTCGGCCGGGGCGATCGGGTAGTGGGCTACCTCCCCAACACCCCGCACGCCATCGTCGCCTTCCTCGCCGCCGCGAGCCTGGGCGCAGTCTGGTCGGTGTGCGGACAGGACTACGCGCCCAAGGCCGCCGCCGACCGGTTCGCCCAGCTCGAACCCACCGTGCTGATCGCCGCCGACGGCTACCTCTTCAACGGCACCACCCACGACCGCCGTGACGCCGTACTCGACCTCGCCCGCGCACTGCCGACACTGAAGGCCACCCTGCTGGTGGACCACGTCGGCCTGCCCTGGCCGTCGCAGCCGTACCCATCGCTGGTCGTCCCCTGGGAGGACGCCTCGACCCGCAGCGAGGAACTCTCCTGCACACCCGTGCCGTTCGACCACCCCCTGTGGGTCGTCTTCTCCTCCGGCACCACCGGCCTGCCCAAGGGCATCGTCCACGGCCACGGCGGCGTCCTGCTGGAGCACCTCAAGACCCTGGGCCTGCACTCCGACCTCGGCCCGGGCGACCGCCTGCTCTGGTACACCACCACCCACTGGATGATGTGGAATCTGGTCGCCTCCACCCTCCTCACCGGCGCCACGACATGTACGTACGACGGCAGTCCGGCCCCCTTCGCCAAACTCGACGTCCTGTGGGAACTGGCCGCGCGCCACCGGGTCACCGTCTTCGGCACCAGCCCCCAATACCTCCTGGGCATGGCCAAGTTCGGCATCGACCCCTCGGTGCACGACCTGTCCGCGATCCGTGTGGTCGGCTGCACTGGGTCCGCCCTGCCGGCGTCTGCCTACCCGTGGGTCCGCGAGCACGTCGGTGAGCACGTCCTGCTGGCCTCCATCAGCGGCGGCACCGACATCGTCTCCGGCTTCGCCGGCAGCGCCCCCAACACGCCGGTGTGGGCAGGCGAGTTGTCAGCACCGCACCTGGGCGTGGCGCTGGCCGCGTACGACGCCGACGCCTCGCCGGTGGCGGACCAGGTGGGCGAACTGGTCGTCACCCGCCCGATGCCCTCGATGCCGCTGTACTTCTGGAACGACCCCGAGGGCACCCGCTACCGGGACGCCTACTTCTCCTCCTATACGGGTGTCTGGCGGCACGGCGACTGGATCACGGTCACGGGCCATGGCTCGGTGATCGTCCACGGGCGCTCCGACAGCACGTTGAACCGCAACGGCGTACGCCTGGGCAGCGCTGACATCCACGATGCCGTCGAACGCCTCCCCGAGATCGCCGAGGCCCTGGTCATCGGCGCCGAGGAGCCGGACGGCGGCTACTGGATGCCGCTGTTCGTGGTCCCCGCCGCCGGTGTGACCCTGGACGACGTCCTGCGCGAGAGGATCAAGGACGCCATCCGTGCCGGTGCCTCGCCTCGTCACGTCCCTGACGAGGTCATCGAAGTGCCGGGCATCCCGCACACCCGTACCGGCAAGAAGCTGGAGGTCCCGGTCAAGCGGCTGCTCCAGGGCACCCCGGTCGAGCAGGCCGTCGACCCGGCCGCGGTGGACACTCCCGACCTCATCGACCACTTCGCCCGCCTGGGCGCCGAGCGCCGCAGGGGCAGGACCAGCGGATGACCACCGTGCTCGCCGCCGTCGTGGCGGCCCCCACGTGATCGGCCGGACAACTGCTAGTCATCTGACGGCCTGACCGGTGCCCGATAGCGCCCCGGATCAGCTTGGGTCCGGGGCGCTGCTGTGTCTGCTGCTCGAGGTGCTGCTGTCGGTGATCCGGGTGCCGGAGAGCGACGGGGGGATTGGATTGAGAACGACGGGAACACAGACTGGTTCATCTTGGCCGGGCTGGCCCTCGGGGTCATCGGAGCGATCCTCTACGTGATCGACAAGTGGCTTATCAGCTGAGCCGAGGCACAGCGCGGAACGGTCTGCAGTTCGGAGACTGGCTCGGCAGCAAAGCCTGCCGGGCCAGTCTCGGCCCGGCCGCCCTGCGCGTCCACGCGAACCTTGAATCGGTCCTGCGCGTGGAGCCGGCCGACGGCCTCCTCGACCGCGTTCGCACCGCCTGCTTCGACACGCCCAGGCGCCCACCCGCACTTACCCGGCCGGAGGACACTTTCACGGGCAAACGATCATTGCGATCCGCTCGGCCCGCCCTTTCGCCAGCTGCATTTCGCTTTCGTCCAGTTCCCGCGCGTCGTACGGTGATCCGTTCCAGTAGCGCGGGGATCCAGCATGCTCCGGATCGTAGAGGGCAATCCGGCCCCAGCAGGTAGGAACTGGAATGCGCCTACGCGCCAGGTTCCATGGTGGCAAAGCAGCTCGTTATGAGTGTGCCCAGGGCAGACGAACCGCCTCGATTTCAAAGTCGCGGTTCAGGCCGTACTGGATCGGCCAGTCCGGATCCGGGGGCGGGCGGCCAAGCCACGCTGACGTTCCGCCTCGCGGCGTTCTTCCTCGGCGATCCACCGGCGGGTCCGTTGCAGGTCACGGACCTGCACGCGCTCCAGGAAGCGAAGCAGCATTAGTCGCGTCGGAACGGGATCGGTCACAAGTTCGAACGTAATAGCGCAGGGTCAGAACAACACCTCTTCATCAATACGCCGGTCTTGATCTTCGCTCAGCGGCGATCAGCAATGTGTGATTGCCGGGGCTTAACGGCCCCATGTCCCGCCGAACCCTTAGGTAGGGCGCGTCGGCGCCAAGAGTGAGGCTCCACACCCCTGGGCTTGCGTTGGTTGGTGTTCACCCGCCTTGGGGGCCGTCGAAGGGGGTGCGGGACTTGTACAGCCTCTCGCGTTCCTTCAGGACTGAATCCACCGCGTCTCGCACTGGGCTGTGCCGCCTGGCCTGTTCGGCTGCCTGCAAAGCCGCCTTCTGGCGATCGGCTTCGCGGCGCCGCCTGATCCAGGCCGCCTGGGCGTCGCGCCAGTTGTTCACCGACCACCAGAATTTGGTCAGATGCGCGGGCTCCTGGGGATCCAGCTGGAGAGCCGTCCATCTCGCCGGCTCCTCCAGGGTCCTGTGGGCCCGCTGGACGTCGCCCAGCATGTCGAGCACGACTCGCTCGGCATCCCGCACCTTGATCCCTAGGTCCTCCCACTGGTGCAGCGTGTATCCCTTGACCAAGTGGTCCTTCTCCAGCTCGCGCAGCACCTGGAGCACCGTCGTTGTCGAGGCGGGCGGCGAGTCGCTTTGGGAAAGCTCACCGCTGCGCTGGGCGGCCATCTTGTCGGCGATCACGAAGGGGAGCGAAGGCAGGGGCAGCGCCTCCAGCACTGCCAGGACGTCCTGTCGGCTGGGTGTGTACGCCGGTTGTTCCTGTCCGCCCGCTTCCATCAGCCCGCGCCCTCCCCGAAGTTGCCAACCCAGTGCCCATTGCACCGTACAACTCTCAACTCATGGTCCGCCTGCGCGACTTGCCGCCCACTATGCAGTGGCGTGAGGCTGCGGCCGTCGAGGAGGATCACGGCCTGCGCCAGCGATGGCATTCGATCCTTCCTCCTCTGGCGTGGGGCCTTGCGGGTTTCGGCGTCTCCGCAGACGGCGCGCACTCCCATGGGGAACATCCCACGATGAATCCGCAGACGCTGGGCGGCAACGCGTTGAGAGAGGCCCCGTCAGTTCGGCACGCTAGGAACCGGGGCGATCGTAGACGGGATCGTAGGCGTCCGTGTCGATCGGGAGCTTGCGCCTCTCGACAAGCCACCGCAGCGCTGCCGCAGCCGTCCAGGCAGGGATCTCAAGGTTGTCCGCCCGCTGCTCGTCTTCCCGCGCCTTGGCGACCGCGTCATCCCAGCTGCCTCCTCGGGATTTAACCGACAATGAGGCACCCAGGATGGCCTGTTGGTGCAGGTCGCGGCGTACCTGGGCGAGGACGTCTCGGACCCCGACGAACGCGCGACCAGGGGGAGGGCCTTGCGCGTCGGCAAGGCCCTGGGAGACAGCCTTGTGCGCGGCAGCGATCAGCCACGACTCCAGGGAGGCCAGGTGCCTGCGCCACTCTCTGCGACGACGCCACTCGCGATATGCCCACCTCAAACGACCTACCACAGCCCGCCCCCGAGATCTCGGCCTGTCCTGGTTCTCACCAGGGTAGCGAGACGCGCACCTTGGTGCTGTTCAGGATGAGTGGTACGCGAGGACGTCGGTGTACCGGTGCAGTACGGCGAGCACAGAGGCCGTGTCCGGCTGTTTACTGGTTACGGCCATTCCGCCCGGCCTGCAGCAGTCCCTGCAAACGGCGGCCGCCCAGAGCTTGGTCGAACTCGCCGACCGGGAGACCCGCGCGGAACTGTCCGCCTACGAGGGCGCCCGGTGCTGTGGGCCGCCCGCCTGAGCGAGCAGGGGCCACGACGTCCTGAGCTACCTGCACGCCGCCCCCGACCCCACCCCACACTGCACACCACCCGCAGCCCAAGAGCAGGTGATCGAGCTGCGGCCCGCACAGATGGACGCCCTGCGCGTCTACACGAACCTCGCCCTCGACCTGCGCGTACCACCGGCCGACGGCCTCATCGAACGGGTACACACCGCCTACTTCGACCGGCCAGGCAACCGCTGGCGCATGACCCTCACCCGCGCACAGACCGACTCGGTCGCCTACGCCTTCTATCTCCGCGCGCTGACCGGCTCGGTGGTGGGGGCCAACTGGTTCGCCCGCGAGTACGGGGTCACCTACCGGGCCGATTCGGCGACCGGCCGCCCGGGCGCTGTTCCCCGGCCGCAGGCGGTGCAGAGTGCGGTGCGGGTGGCGGGACGCCTCTGGGTAGGCCAGCATGTCGTGGCCCTGAGCGCTGAGACGGACCGCCCACGGCTATGGACGCCTCTGGGAGGCGGACTGTTCCGCGGACTTCCCAGTCGGCGAACTCGACCAGGCCCTGGGCGGCCGCCGTCTGGTCGAGGCAGGCCCGGCGACGCGGCCAGGCAGCCACCGAAGCCCGGGGTGATCTGGCTGCCGTGATCGTGTCGGTCCGCCGCACGGCCGCTGCCGGTGTTACTGCCACTGCGAGCTGGTTGCGATGGCCCGCAGTTGGGCCAGTGTCAGGATCGGCGTGGTACGGGTCGAGGGGGCGTTCTGACTCGCCCCTTGCCACGCCATGATGGTGACGTAGAGCCCGTCAGGATGCAGGACGTTCACGGCCGCGTGCCCGGGGCCTGTTCCGGGGGGTGCCTGCCGGGACTCGATCAGGGTGCCGTCGGCCAGAGGTGTCGTGCCGGCGAAGACGTGGCTGCGGAGAGCGGTGGTGGAGGTCTGCCGGGAGACGTGTACTTCGAGCAGCGACTTGCCGTGGCCGTCGTCCACCCACAGCTGCCCGGACTGCCGGCCGCCGGGAGGACTCGAATGCTTCAGGCCGGCCGGTAGCAGTGCGGTCAGGGTGGCAAGGGCGCGGTCGGCGGGCAGCGTGCCGGTGAACGTCGGCTTCGGGGTGGTGGATGCCGTGGCCGAGGCGGTTGTGGCTGAGGCCGCCGGACGGGCCAGCGAGTCGTCGGCCGGTCGCCCGTCGGACAGCAGCCCGGGAACGACCGCCGCGCCGAGCCCGACGAGCGCGAGTACGGCTGCTCCGCTCACGCCGACGGCCGCGGCACGGCGGCGGCGCCTACGCCGGCCATTTCGGACACCTGCCTGCACAAGTGACGGGGTGCTGGGCGGCTCGATGGTCTGCAGGGTGGTGCGGAGAGCTTCGGTGAAGTCTTCTTCGGAGGGCATGGTGGGTCACCGCGTTTCGGGGTCGGTGAAAGGGTCGAGGTAGGTGCTGCGGCACCGCGGTCAGGGGCTGACGAGCTCTGACAGGTCGTGGCCCAGAAGGTCCCGGATCCGGGCGAGCGCGCGCATGCTCTGGTTGCGCACCGCGCCCGGCCGGATCTGAAGGATCGCGGCGGTCTGCTCGACGCTGCGGTCCTCCCAGTAGCGCAGGAGCAGCACGGCCCGGTCCCGGGCGGAGAGCCGGCCGAGAGCGTCGAGCAACGTGACCCGCAGCGTGGCGTCGTGCTCACTGGTGGCACCGGAGTCCGGCAGGGCGCCGGTGGGCTGCTCGGAGCTGCTGCGCCTGCGCCGGTAGGACAGGTAGGTTCGTACGAGCACGGTGTTTGTGTAGGCCGTCGGGTCGTCTATCTGCGCGATCTTGCGCCAGTTGGCATACATCCGGCCCAGCGTGTCCTGCACCAGGTCCTCTGCGAGATGCACATCACCGCTGGTGAGCACACACGCAGAGCGGAACAGAGGTGCGGATCGCGCAGCGGCGAACGCCATGAATTCCTCTTCGTACCGGCGCTTCATCCGAGATCCTGTTCGTCGTCCACACCCTAAAGACGCTGTGGCCCCTGGGTTACGTCCCACCGGGAGAAGCAGGAATCTGGCCGCCTCAGCCGAACTTCCTTCGACGACGTTGGCGTCGAACCGACCCGGCCGGCCACTTTACCTGCGCCTTCGGCACCGAACGCGGGGTGCGCCGGGCCGATCTGTCGCCGAGAGGAACGACATCGTGCCGACGACGCGGAGCCGGCACGCTTCCCTGGTCAGGCACCTCGAGCCGCACCCAACCGACGGGCGGGCCGGGGGCCGGGGACACGTCGTCTGTTGTTCACCGCGGAGTTCTACTCGCGTGGACGTGAGGGCTGGTGTCATGCCGTCAGCCGCTCGGCGTACCCAGCCGGGCCCGGATCCGACGGAGCTCTCATATGCCTTCGATTCGCCGACTCGCACCCGCCTGCGGGGCGTTTGCCCTCGCCGCCGGTGAGAACCTGTGGCCCGAGCCGCGTTACAGCACAGGTGGCAAAACCGCGGGCAACAAGGACACCATCGAGAGCCGCCTCAGGGCCGCCGGCTGCAACGGCCAGGTCCCCCTCGACGACGCCCGCGGTACAGCGGAGGCCGTACTAGCGGCCGCTGATACGCCCAGGACTGCACCCACCGAGACGGCGATCCTCCGCGCTTGTGCCATACCCGTCAGCCCGTAGGCGCCAGGATTCGGCATCCGCCTCCTCCGTGCACCGGACGTGTGGACCACGCCATGGGTGCCGGAGATCGTGGTGCCGCCCGCCGGCGTCGTGGACGTACGCACCGGCGGGCGTCGGGGGTCAGGCCATGGACAGTTTCCAGACGACGCTGACGATCAGACCGGACACCACGGCCAGGAACACCTTGCGGACGAAGGCGGAACCCCGCTTCATCGCTACGGAGGCGCCGACGACACCGCCCGCGAGGTTGCAGACGGCCATGGCCGCGCCGAGGCCCCACAGCACCTTCCCGGCGGGGACGAAGAACACCAACGCCCCCAGGTTGGCGGCGACGTTGACGACCTTGGCCACCGCGGACGCCCGTAGGAACGCGTATCCGATCACGCCCACAAGGAGGAAGACCAGGAACGAGCCGGTGCCGGGCGGGCCGAGTCCGTCCCAGAATCCGATGGCCGCGCCGCCCACCGCCATGGCGAGCAGCTCACCGCGCGGGGTGAAGCGCCGGTTCTCCTCGACGCCGAACTCCGGTTTGCGCCAGGTGTAGAGGCCGACGACGACCAGCGCGCACAGGACGACCGCGTTGAGGACGGACGCCGGCAGCGCGGAGGCGACCGCCGCTCCGGCAACGGATGCGGGGAAGGTCAGGGCGGCCATCTGCCCGACGGCGCGCCAGTCCAGCGGTGTCCGGCGCCCGAAGGTGACCGCGGCGGCCGACGTCCCCACCAGTCCGACCATCTTGCTGGTGGCCAGCGAGTACACGACCGCTCCTGCGGGATTGACCAGGAGCATGGCGGGCAGTTGCAGCAGTCCGCCGCCGCCCACGATGGCGTCCACCGCGCCGGCGAGGAACGCCGTCACGCACAGGAACAGCAGCGCCGCCAGGGCGATGCCGCCGAAGCCCGGCCAGTCGACCGGTGACCACATCCGGCTCACCCCGCGGTGAGGGCGCCGTGCCGCTCGGCCACCCGGTGCAGCCGCCGCACGGCCTCGCGTACGGTGCTTTCCTCCACGCCGAGCCGGGTGACCAGACGTACCCGGGTGTCCGTCCAGCGTGCGGCTTTGACGCCGACCTCGGCGGCGGCCCGCACGAACTCGGTGGAGTCCAGGCCGGTTCCCGACACGTCCGCGACGACCATGTTGGTCGCCGGTTCGGGCGCGGTGAACCCGGGGTGTTCGACGAGGAGGTCGCGCAGCAGGCGGGCGTGGGCATGGTCGTCGGCGAGGCGGTCGATGTGGTGCTCCAGCGCGTACAGGGCCGCGGCGGCCATGAACCCGGACTGGTGCAGTCCGCCGCCGAACCACAGGCGGTGGACGACGGCCTGCTCGATGAGGTCGGCCGGTCCGGCCAGGATGCTGCCGAACGGCGCTCCGAGCGCCTTGGCGAAGGAGACCGCGACGGTGTCGACGGTTGCCGCGTACTCCGCCAGGGAAGTACCGGTGGCCACGCTCGCGTTGGGCAGTCTGGCGCCGTCCATGTGCAGGGGCAGGCCCTTGTCGAGCGCGGCGGCGCGCAGGCCCGCCAGGTCGTCGACGCGGATGACGGAGCCGCCGTAGTAGTTGACGGTGTTCTCCACCCACACCAGGGAGGGGCTGGAGGTGAGCCGCGCCCGGCGTTTGCGGTCCACCGCGGCGTCCAGGAGCGTGGGCGTGAGGACGCCGTCGGGGGTGTCGACCGGGTTGAGCACCACTCCGGACAGGTCGGCGGTAGCGGCGCTCTCGAAGAAGTTGATGTGGTACTTGGCGTCCGTGATGACCTCGCTGCCGCGGCGAGTGTGGCCGCGCAGGGCGAGCTGGTTGCTGAGCGTACCGCTCGCGGTGAACAACGCGGCTTCCTTGCCGAGCAGTTCGGCGCAGTGCCGCTCCAGCCGACGGGTCGTCGGGTCTCCTCCGTACAGGTCGTCCCCCACCTCGGCGTCCGCCATGGCCCGGCGCATGCCGGGGGTGATGACGCTGAGGGTGTCACTGCGCAGATCGATCGGTAAGAGCACGAAGGTCCTCTCGTTCGTGGCCTATTGGTGGTGGGCGACTCGCGAGCGCGCCCAGGTACGGTAACAACGCGGCGCTATTTTGGAAAGTCATTTCCGTATTACGGAAAGCATGGGGGTCCGCGCGCGGTCCGCAGGGGGCACGCTTGCTCGCGCGGGTGAGGCGTGCGGTGAGGAAGGCGAGGATCTCGTCGCGGGCCCGCAGCCGGGGGTGGCCGGCCTCGTCGACGAAATGGGCGGTAACCACGCTTGCCGTGCGGGGTGCCGACCGGGTCGGCCGCCCCGGCAGTGTCCCGTGGATCACCCCACATTGCGCGGGAGGAGTACGCGCGGTCCGCGCTCACGCTGTCCGGTCTCGTCCGGGGTCTGCCGTTCCCGATCCTGGGCACGCGCATGCCGGCCATGACGGCCTCGAGGTCGAGAGAGTCGTGGCGGTGCCCGGCCGCGACCAGCGGTGAACGGACGGCACCGGCCGTCCCGTCGCTGTCGCGGCCAACCAGCGCGGTGGTGCGCTCTCGGCATCGACGGCGCGGCCGCAGCGCCCTGCCTTCCGGCACCGTTCCCGCCAGGCGATAAGTGCCCTGGCGGGGTGAGGATGGAAGTTAAGAGTCCACTTCGCCGTTCATGGAAGGGTGAGGCGGTATGACATCCCCCTCCGACCCAGCAGGCACCCGCACTACGGCATCGCATGAGACCGGCACCCAGGAGGCCTCTTTCGGCGGAGGCCTGGCGGCCGTGGCGAACATGGGCTGGCAGATCCTGCTCACCACGGGCCTGGCCGCGATTGCCCTGGGCGTGGTGGTCCTTGCCTGGCCGGAAGAGACACTGCGGGTCGTTGGTGTGCTTTTCGGTGTCTATCTGCTGGTCATCGGTGTCTTTCAGCTGGCCGCAGCCTTCGGTGCGCACATCCCGGGGCATCTGCGGGCACTGCATTTCCTCACCGGCGGGCTCAGCATCCTGCTCGGCCTGGTCTGTTTCCGAGGCACCCTGGAGTCCATCCTGCTGCTCGCTTTGTGGATTGGCTTCGGCTGGTTGCTGCGTGGCGTCATGGTGACGGCCACGGCGGCCTCCGCCCCGGACATGCCGGCGCGTGGCTGGATGCTGTTCACCGGGATCATCGGCATGCTGGCGGGGATCGTGCTGATCGTCTCGCCGTTCACCTCGATCGGCGCGCTCACCCTGGTGGCGGGCGTAGTGGCCATCGTCGTCGGCGTGATCGAGGTGTTCCACGCGATCAGAATGCGTGTCGAAGCAGGCCGGCTGGCGCCGGGCACGGAAGGCGGGCGGCGGCCTGCGTTCGGCTCTCAGCCACACCCTCAGCACTGAGCGCGGCGCCGGCGCCACCGCTTCTGGCAGACGTCTGCCGGATGACTGCGGCGACCGGTATGTGCCAGGCCACTGCGGCGTGTGTAGGTACCGTCAACCCGCCATCGAAGGTGTCACCCGCATCCCGTCGGGAGACTGTGATGTCCTGCTTCAGGCCGGCGGCCGAAGGCCGAGGGCGCCGCCCAGAGGAGGTGTGGTGATGGCCGACGCTCGGACACGTGGCCAGCCGGTGATCGTAATGAACCCGCGCTCGGGCGAGGGTAAGGCGGCTCGTTACGGCCTGGCGCAGCGGGCCCAGGTCTTGGGGGCCGAAGTCTGGACGACCAGCGCGGAACGGGACGCGGCGTCGCTCGCGCGAGACGCCGTCGAGCAGGGAGCGCGGGTGCTGGGGGTCGCGGGCGGTGACGGCACCGTGTCGGCGGTCGCGGCAGTGGCTTCCGGCACGGGACGGGAGCTGGTTGTGATCCCGGCGGGCACACGCAACCACTTCGCCCGGGACCTGGGCCTGGACCTCGGTGACCCGGGCAAGGCTCTCGACGCCCTGGTCGACGGCGAAACAGCCCAAGTAGATCTCGGGGTGCTCGGCCCCCGCATCTTCGTCAACAACGTCTCTTTCGGTCTGTACGCCGACGCCCTGCTGGAGCCCGGATACCGGGAGGACAAACCCCGCGCCTTTGCCTCCGTGGCGCCCGACTACCTCACCGGAAAGCAGTGGGTCGACGCCCGAGTGGACAGCCCCTGGGGGATCGTCGAGCGCCCGCAAGTGGTGCTGATCTCCAACAATCCCTACCACCTGGCCACACCGCGCTGGCTGGGCCGCCGCCTCGCCCTCACCACCGGACAGCTCGGTGCCATCGTCCTCAAACGACCGGCCCAGGCTCCCCCCGACCTCCTGCGGCACCTGCGCAGCGAACTGCGCGAGCACAAGCGCGGGGCCCGCCCGCCTGGTGAAGGGGCTGTCATCTGGTCGGCTTCTTGCGTCACCTTGCACGGCGACACGGGGCATCTCGAGGCCGGTATCGACGGCGAAGCGGTCCGACTTCCTCTGCCCGTCCTGTGCGAGATCCAGCCGGGCGCCCTGCGGGTGCTGCTGCCGAAGAACCGGCCCGCCACCCCGCCGGATGCCACGGCGCGCCGCTGAACGCTCTTGCCCCGGCCTGAAGCGGCCTCAGTGTTCGGTCGAGGGTGCCGTGGGCGCTTCTTCGTGCGTGGCGGCGTACAAGATCCAGGCATCGATGAACGTCTGCAGTGCTGCGGGGGAGGCCCCCGCTCGCTCCATGTAATCGGTGTAGATCCGGGATCGGTCCGGGCCGTCAGGCCACGCTGGGTCGCCGACCGCAAGGCGGGCAAGGTCTCCCAGTGACGTGGGGGGTTGCTCGAACTGAGCCAACCAACCTCGGAAGCCCTGCATCACTCAGCCCCTCGAGCATGCTCGGCACATGAATCCCTGCCCAGCGATGATCGCAACCGATCACCAGCCTCACCGGCAACTCGACCGTGATCAGTACGCATCAGCCCGTGTAGTCACCACTGCTGCCCAGGACATTCTCCCTTGCCCGGCCGCCCCGGTGAAGGCACCCTTCAGCCGCCCCCACCAAGCACCTCATGGTCCTGGCGATGCTGCTCCCAGCCTGTTGAACCAGGGCCGCACTCGGCCCACTGCGCCGCAGCCCCGCCCCGGCCCACCGGAGCCTCCCGCACACCCGGCGCTCCTCGCCGACCACTGCCGTCAACGAGCAGACTGAAGTGAGGGAGGGAACTGAGGAGCGTAGGAGATCGCCGTGCCGACTGAACCACACACCTCGCGACCAGACGTAACGATCACTGCCGTCACCCCGCACCTCGCCGAAGTGACCCTGACCGGAGACATCAGCACCCATGCCCTGCGCACCCTGGAAGAGCGACTCGACGATCCACGCTTGCAGGGCGCAGCAACTGGATTGTGGACCTGCGCGACGTGACCCGCATCGAGCTGGCCTGTGCCTACGCCTTGCTGCGGGCTATCACGCTGCACTCTGGGACGGCCGCTGTGCGGGGGGCGCGGCGCCCCGTGCTGCGCACCCTGCAGCAAGCCGGCCTGAACAGTGCGGCAGAGATCGAGGAATAGTCCCAACACGCGGAACCGCCGCAGCAACCGAAGGCGTGAGCTCTCAGACCACGACGATCACTATGGCACCCCTGGGGCTTCGCCCCTGCGCCCGCGCCCCACGCATGTGACCGCGGGCGCGTCACCGGTCCAGCACCGACGTGACAGGGTCACCGGTTCCCGTTCCCGCACGACAGCTCTTCTGGCAGCTGCGGATGCCTGCAAGCCACCTCACACCCCACGCCCTCAGTCCCGCCGGCCCCATACCTCCGGGCCGCCGCCGCGCCACTCGATGTCGTCGGAGCGGATGACGTCGAGGTCGTCGATCCCCTCCATGCCGGCCTCCTGCAGGAAGGCGACGACGTCGCGGAGCCGGTAGGCACGGCCGAGGATCGTGCCGTCAGCACGGACGCGCCGGCCGCCCTGGTTGTCCGGTGGATACACGATCACCTGCACCATGCCCCCAGCCCCACCCGGTGCCCTGACCGGCGCATGGTGTGCTGCGCCGTCCCTCCGCGCTGAGTGGCCGACACCGCCTTGCGGCGTCGGCCGCTCGCCGAACGCGCCGCCGGCTGAGGAGTCGACGCTAGACAGCCGGCCGGGGACGGTGGTGGGACAGCGCGGCGCGCATGAGGCGGCGGGCGCGCTCCGCGGCGCCCTTGTCACCGAGGAGCTGGATCTCCTGGTTGGCGGCCATGGCGAGCCCCGAGAGGGTGGTGACAAGGTCGTCGGTGTCGGCGTCCGGGGCGAGGTCGCCGGCGTCGCGCGCGGTGGTGATCTGCTCGGCGAGGAAGCGGCGCCAGCGGGTCACCGTGTCGAGCAGGCGGACGCGCAGCTCGCCGGGCTGCCCGTCGAGTTCGCAGGAGGCAGCCGTGATGAAGCAGCCGTTGGGGAAGGGGCTGTCGACCAGGTAGGCGCACCATGCGTCGATCACGGCATGCAGGCACGGCAGGCCCGGCCCGGCGGCGCGCCCCGGTGCCACCACCGCCTCCAGGAACATGTCCACAGCCCGGTCCAGGACGGCGAATTGGAGCTCACTGCGGGAGCCGAAGGGGCCGACGACCCCGGCCTTGCTCATGTCGAGCGTCTCCGCGAGCGAGCCGATGGTCAGTCCTGACAGTCCCGCGCTGGAGGCCTGGGTCACCGCGACGCTGACGATGCGGTTGCGGGTGCGGCGGGCCTCTTCAGCCGATTTCCTCATGCCACTCATCTTACCGATCGACTGTCTGCTAAATTGGCGAACGATCGTACGGTAATTCTTGAGCGGGAGGACGTTTCCCATGCGTGTCCGTTGGCTCGGCTGGGCCGGAGTGGAACTCGAAGCACAGGGCGAGAGCCTGGTCATCGACCTGCTCGGGCGGCCCGAAGGCGTCCTGGAGGACACTCCGCTCGCAGGGGTGCCGCTCCCGCACGTCGTCCCGCCCCGCGCGGAAGGTCATGTGCTCGCCGGCCTGTGCACCCACCTTCACCGCGACCACACCGACGCCGGCGCCCTGGCCCGCGCACTGCGCCCCGGCGGCGTCGTCCTGCACCCGCAGTCCTACGGCGGCGACGACCACGAGAACCTGTGGACGCTCAAGGCCGAGGCCGAGCTCGTCGCCCACGACCTCCCCCGCCGGCCCATGGACCTGTGGGAAACCACGACCATCGGGCCGTTCACCATCGCCGCCGTCCCCGCCGTCGACACCCTCGGCGACCCCCAGGTCTCCTGGGCCATCGAAGCCGACGGCACCCGGGTCATCCACCTCGGCGACACCATGTTCCACGGCTACTGGTGGCGCGCCGCCCACCGCCACGGCCCCTTCGACGCCGTCCTCACCCCCATCAACGGACCCACCGTCTGTTTTCCACACTGCCAGCCGCCAAGCCCGTACCCGGCGTCGCTCGACGCCCAGCACGCTGCCGTCGCCGCCCGCCTCCTCCAAGCGAAGACCGCGATACCGATGCACTACGACGGCTTTCACGCCGACGGCTTCTACACCACCCAGCCCGACGAACTCGCCCGCTTCCTCGACGCGGCGAGCGGCGAACCCTACGAGGTCCTCACCCCGGCTCCGGGCGAAGAGCTGCCTCTCTGACCCGCTGCCACAAAAGTCCGCTGGGCCGCTCCGTATACGCATCTGCGCCCGCCCACGAGTAGAGAGGAACTGCCCCCGTGCATGTGTCCCGCACACCCCGCCCCATCTCCGCCGCGCCACCCGACTGGGTCGACGGCGCAGCATGGGTCGAGGAAATCACCACCATCGACGGATCGTCGCGCTTCCAAGTCGACAGCGTTCGTTTCGCGCCCGGCGCCCGCACCGTCTGGCATCGCCACCCGCTCGGCCAGGTCCTTCACGTCACCGAGGGGGTCGGGCTCGTTCAGTGCCGCGGCGAAGGGAAGCACACCATCCGCGCCGGCGACACTGTGCGCATCGCACCGGGCGAGTGGCACTGGCACGGAGCCGCGCCCACCAGCTTCATGACCCATCTGGCCTTCCAGGAAGCCGCCGCGGACGGCACCGAGGCCGAACGCGGTGCCCGTGTCACCGAGACCGAAGATTCCGCCGGCCCGCTGACTCCCTGACTGTTCGCCAAGAAAGGCACCCCCTCCATGTACGCCAAGCAGTACGAGCTCACGCTCCCCGCCGACTACGACATGAAGATCATCCGAAAGCGGGTCGCCGCTGGCGGCCACGTCCTCGACGACCGCCCAGGACTGGGCCTCAAGGCCTACCTCATCCGCGAACGCGGCACGGACAACGCGCCCGTCAACCAGTACGCCCCCTTCTATTTGTGGAACGACACCGGGGCGATGGCTCGCTTCCTCGTCGGCGCCGGCGGATTCCAGAACATCGTCCGCGACTTCGGCCGCCCCGCCACCCTCCACTGGACCGGCGTCGCCTGCCACGCCGGTCCCTCCCGCAGCGCCCCTCCCAAGGCAGCCTCGCGACGTCTCACCTCCCTGCCCATCGACGCGGACACGGACGGCACCGGCCTGGGCCTGTCCGCGCTGATCGAGCGGGAGACCGAGCACCTGCGCGAGCTCTCCCGCCACAGCAGCGTCCACACCGCCGCACTGGCGGTGGATCCCCACCACTGGCAACTGCTCCGCTTCGTCCTGTGGGCGGACACCTCAGCCCCCGATCTGAACGCCACGGAACACTACGAGGTCCTTCACCTGTCAGCTCCAGGCCTTTCCGAACTCCCGGAGGGCCAGGTCTGGTAGCCCCGTAGCCACCCGCGAGAAAACACCCGTACCAGTCCTGGAACGGTGATGGTCCGGCTCGTACGACTACGCCAGGACATGCAGCCTGGGGACGTGGCTGCCTTCGGGCAGGGCGGGGTTCCGGCATCCGGATGACAGCTCAGTTCGAGCGGAATCGGTGGAGGAGCTGAGGAGGCACCCAGCAGGCATGGGGTCAGGAAGCGAGCCCCTCGCCCGTGGGGCTGGGCACCGGGCTGTCCGGTCCCACGGCGCCCCAGTGTCCGCCCTGCGGAGACTACGGCGCCTGTTCATGGGACTCCGACCCGCTCCTGCCCATCGTCCGGACCGGGGACGCGGGTCGGGTCGGCCAGCACGGCCGGGAGATCGTGATGGCCGTCGCCCAGGGCCTCGAAGGCCAGCGCAGAGCCGGTCGGCAACGCCTCACCGCCCGCCTCGCCCCCCGCGGCCTTCACGACCAGGTCCACCCGATACGACATCGCACACCCCGTGCTCGTTGAGTGAGGGCAGCACCGTAGGGCCTGACCGAACGACGCGTGAGGTACGCCGGGCGCCATCTCCATCACAGCCGACCTCCTCATCGCCGGCGCCCTCTGCAACGGGCTCCGCCAGCAACCGCAGGTTCTCGCCGCCGCCATCGGCGTCCACCGCCCCCTGCCGCCTCCGAACCTCGCTGCGTCGGGCCGACCCGGACGATGCGAGTCGTTTGCCTGCTCATAGTGCGCCCTCTCGTCCACCTCCCGCATAAGCCCTCCGAGTTCGCTGAGTGCTTCGGCTACACGTAGGCACCATCTCGGACTTCGAGCGCGGTCCGGTCCGCACCCTGATGACCCGCCTCGTCCACGTGGGCAAGCCCTGCCGGCCACGGCTTGCCCACACGCGAGGCTTGCCCAGGCGCAGCATGGCCTCCGCTCACGCTGCGCCTGGGTGTCCGCCAACCGGTTGCTTCCTTGGTGGGCTCCACCATTGCCTGGATGGTTGTCTCCACCGTTGCGCCGAGAGGTGCACCCCGCGTTGCGGCACCCTCCCGGGCATGACCTTTGTTCCCCCAGGCCAGGCCCTTGGCTTGGTACACGAGAACCGACAGCAGATCCAGCGGCGTAGGAGTTCACCCCGCGAAGTCCGAGCACGCCTGTATGCGCCAGGCTCGTCAAGGGCGGTGCGACGGCTGGGCTTGGTGCAGCACGCTGCGGACCAGCACCAGCGGGCGGGGGCCCTGCCGTACCCGGTTGGGGTCGCGGGCGCCGGGGCTGGGGTCGCGAGGGTGGGCTTTCGGTCAGGGGTTGAGGGCTTCGGTGATCTTGCGGATCATCTCGGCCGTGACGGGTTTGGTTTCGCCCTGGTGGGCTTGGGCCGCTTCGAGGGCGACGAGGACGGTGCGGCGGAAGTCGCCGGCTTCGGCAGGCGACCGCTCGTGGAGCAGTCGTACGGACGCGGTCAGGGCCGGCAGCACACGGTCGGCGATCTCGGCAGTCGACTTGCCCGTCAGTTCCTTGCCGCTCAGGGGCGTGGCGAGCACGTGGCCGACCAGGCCAGTGGCCGAGCCCAGAGCGATGGTGCCCGCGGTGGCGATCTTGTGGGGCCGGCCGGCGGGGTCGGCGGCGGCCAGCAATGTGATGGCGCCATAGGCGGCGGTCCGCAGGGTGAGCTTGTCCTGCTCGGTGAGGGTGATGGACATGGCTGTGCGCTCCTTGGCAACGAGGTGTCGGGATTGATCGGATCGGGGGCCCACCGAGGAGATCTGACCCTCGGTGGGCCCGGCGTCAGTTGTCGACGGCTTGGTAGACCGTGGTC
This sequence comes from Streptomyces sp. NPDC028635, assembly GCF_040637635.1. NCBI lineage: Bacteria > Bacillati > Actinomycetota > Actinomycetes > Kitasatosporales > Streptomycetaceae > Streptomyces > Streptomyces sp. NPDC028635. The sequence goes on from NZ_JBEZWX010000038.1 coordinate 40,885, forward strand.
CAGAAGTCGTGCATGAGCTGCACCGGATCCGGGACGGACGCCCCCACCTGGGTGAGCAGGATTCCGGTGAGCTGGTTGTCCGGGTCCGCGTAGGTCGAGGTGCCGCTTCCGCCGTCCCAGCCGAACTGCCCTATGGGTGCGTAGTCACCGCGGTAGGTGCGCACTGCCATCCCGAGACCCCAGCCGCCGTGCTGTCCCTGGCCGAACGAGATGTGGACGTTGTTGCGGGCCATGGCGGTACGGGCGGCGTTCTGCTCGGGCGTAAGGCGGTTGGTGGTCATCAGCTCAACTGCGGCCCGGGACAGGATTCGTTCGCCGCCGTGCATCCCGCCGTTCAAGAGCATCCGGAAGTACGCGTGGAAGTCGTCGGCGGTGGACACCAGCCCACCGCCGCCGCCCTCGAATGCAGGAGGTGTGCTCCAGCGCCCCCCTTCCGCCTCGTCCCACACGGTGAACTCCGCGCTCTGCGGGTCGGGAGCGTAGAGGGTCGGCAGCCGGTCGATCTTGTCGGCGGGCACGTGGAAGCCGGTGTCATTCATCCCCAGCGGGTCGAAGACGCGCTCGCGCAGGAACGTTCCGAACGACTGGCCCGTGACCCTCGCGACGAGCACGCCGAGCAAGTCGCTGGCTATCTGGTACTGCCAACGCTCGCCGGGCTGGTGCATCAGCGGAAGCGTTCCCAGGCGGCGCATCCACTCATCCGGCTCGGGCATCGGCTCAGGCAGGTTGGGCGTGAGCCCCTGCTCGAAGACCGCGCCCATGATCGGCGTGCCCAGCACAGTCATATCCATGCCGAGCCCGAATGTGGACGTCAGCACGTCCCGTACGCTGATTGGCCGCCGCGCCGGCACAGTCTCGTCCAGCGGCCCGTCGATCCGCTTCAGCACCCGCCGGTCAGCGAGCTCGGGCAGCCACGGCTCCACCCGGTCGTCGAGACGAAGCCTGCACTCGTCCAGCAGCACCATCGCCGCCGCCATGGTGACCGGCTTGGACGTCGAGGCCACCCGGAAGATCGTGTCCCTTCGCATCGGCGCGCCGCCGTCGTGCCGCATCGTGCCGATCGCCTCGACGTGCGTCTCGTCGTCCCGGCTCATCAGCGCGACCAGACCGGGGATGTTCCCGGACTCCACATGGCGTACCAGCACCTCGCGGATTTTGCGCAACCCTCCCTCGGAGAAGCCGCGGTTGCTCATCCTCATCTCAAATCTCCTTGCAATGTCCGTCCTGTGACCCGTCCGCGGTATGGCACTCACGATCAGGCAGACGCGGCGGACGCGAACACCGAGGTGCCATTGATCTGACGGGCGCGCAGCCCGATCGCCGTGCGGTTCCTGCTGCCATCCGCAGGTGGGGATTTCGAGGTCCAGTGCCTCAGCTGCCGGCGGCGGGCCCGAGACCAACCCTGGCCCGGACGCTGGACCTGATCAACATAAACTTCGGGCACGCGCCGATAACCCACCCGTTATGAAGGAAGGCCTGCCCCGATGGAGCTGCGGGACATCGAGATCTTCCTGACGCTAGCGGACGAACTGCACTTCGGTCGTACGGCGGCTCGTCTGCACGTCACCCAGGCGCGGGTGAGCCAGGCGATCGCGACGCAGGAACGGCGGCTTGGTGGAACGTTTTTCGACCGCTCGAACCGTCGGCAGATCCGGCTGACCCCCTTGGGGCAGCAGCTGCGTGACGATCTGCGACCGGTCTACGCGGGGCTACAGGCCGGCTTGGAGCGCGCACGACTGGCCGCCCGTGGAGTGACGGCGGTCCTGCGGGTCGGCATGCTTCCCTTCAACATCGCCGAACTGCATCACTGCTGGCGGGTGTTCCGTTCCCGCCACCCGCAGTGGGAATTGCAGATCCGCCGCGCGCCCTACGTCGACCCGTTCGCCAGACTCCGCGATGGCGAACTGGACGTCCTGGTCGTATTTCTGCCCGTGGAGCATCCGGACCTCACCGTGGGCCCCGTCGTCTTCACCGACCTCCGGCTGCTTGCCGTCTCCATCGAGGACACGCTGGCCATGCGATCGTCCGTGACCCTGGAGAACCTCGCCGATCGCCAGCACGTCACGGCACCTTTGATGCCCGACTACTGGGAGGACCGATACCTGCCCTTCCAAACCCCTCGGGGTCGTCCCATCGAACGCAGCCGGATCATCACCAACAACGACGACCTGATCCACCTCGTCGGGACAGGGGAGATTGTGCACGGCTTCCCGGCCCACGTCACCCGGCACTGGTCCATATCGCATCTCCGCTGGCTGCCCATCCGGGACATGCCACCGCTGAGCTACGCACTGGTCTGGCGTACCGAGTCCGAGAACGAGCCCATCCGAGCACTCGCCGAAGTCGTGGGGGATCTCGGGCCGCTGAACTTCGACGACCGCTGAGCGGGCACCGGGTGCGGACCTGCACCCGGTTTCCTCGGGGCGCTCACGGCAGCGCACCGGTATGGAGTAGGAGCTCATGGGCGTTCCTCGGCTGCTGGCACCTTCGAGTCGCGGCGGACCATGCGCTGCAGGTCCGGCTGACCGGACCACGGTCCGGGTCTGCCGTTGTCGACTGATGACGGCACATCCCGAACCGGGGGCCTCCCCAACGACGTTACCGAGGTGCGGCCGGGTTGACCGTGCTCCAGTCCTCCTGGCCCCGTCCCGCGGCGAGCGCGGCGGAGAAGAGGGAGAGGACGCCGTCGAGAAGAGGAAGGTGCTCCTGGCCTGCGTCTTCGGCCATCCGGGCCGCGTAGGTGAGGTCCTTGTGCGCCCACGCGGCAGAGAAGTTCAGCGGCTTCGGCGGGGTCAGGTAGCTGTCCCAGGCGAGACGTGTGACCACGCCTCCGGGGCGTTCGAGCAGGGCCTCGCCGACCTGGCACGCGTCCAGGCCCGCCGCCTCCGCCAGACGGAGCGCCTCCCCGAACCCCGCCAGGTGGACGGCCTGCAGGGCGTTGAGGATCAGCTTGAAGCGGGTGCCCGCCCCGGCAGGCCCGAAGTGCCGTACGTCCCGGGCGATCGCGTCGAAGACCGGCTGCAGTGCGGGCAGACCGCTCGCGTCGCCGCCCGCGAGGAGAACCAGGCTCCCCGCCCGGGCTGCGGCGGCTCCCCCGGTGAGCGGCATGTCGTAGAAGGCCACGCCTCGCTGCGCACACCGGGTGGCGAGGTCCTGGACCCAGTCGACCGACAAGGTGGCGGAGGCGATGAGTACGGCGTCGTGGCGGGCACCCGCCAGGATGCCGTCGGGTCCCTGCCACACCGCGCGGGAGGAGTCGTCGTCGGCCGTGACTTCGAAGACGACATCGGCACCGGCCGCTGCTTCCGCCGGGGTGGCCGCCACGGCGGCTCCCGCGTCGGCGAGCTCGGCCGTCTTCCGCGGAGTGCGGTTCCAGACGGTCACCTCGTGACCGTGCTTCAGCAGGTTCTCGGCCATGCCCCGGCCCATGATGCCGAGTCCTACCACCGCCACGTTCGCCATGTCCGCCGTTCCTTTCGCTTGGCGTTGTTCGATGTTCGACGCCCGTCCGGCGCATCAGTGCAGCGCCGTCGGGTGCCTCCAGTCTGGTCGGGCGGACCCCTCTTCGGGACGCCCGCCCGAGAGGGGCCTTCGCAGGGCCCCTCTCGGGCGGCGAAGTGATCGTCATACTCGACATGTGGACATCGACAAGGCATCCGGGCTGGGAGAGTTCCTGCGGACGCGGCGGACCAGGGTCACACCCGAGCAGGCCGGGCTGCCGGCAACCACGGGGCGCCGGCGCACGACGGGCCTGCGCCGGGAGGAGGTGGCGCTGCTCGCGGGCGTCAGCATCGAGTACTACCGGCGGCTGGAACAGGGCAAGCAGCACCGGCCGGGTCCGGCGGTGCTGGACGCGGTCGCCCGGGTGCTGCGGCTGGACGAGGACGAGCGCCGGCACCTGTTCGAGCTGGCCGCCACGCCCCGGGCCGCTGCGGCGGGCCCTGGGCCGGCGCCCGCGCGCGCCTTGCGCCCGGACGTGCTGCGGATGCTGGACATCGTCGACCCCTGTCCCGCGTACGTGCTCGGCCGGGCCAACGATCTCCTGGCGGCCAACCCGCGAGGTCTGCGCCTCCTCCCCGGCATCGAGGAGTGGCCGGAGCCACGCCGGAACACCGCCCGCTACACCTTCCTCCACCCCGCCGCACGGGGCCTCTACGGCAACTGGGAGGACGTCGCCGCAGCCACCGTCGCCCATCTGCGCGCAGCGGCCGGGCGGTACCCGGACGCGCCCGACGTCACCGGCGTCGTCGGTGAACTCATCGTCAAGAGCGAGGAGTTCGCGGCACTGTGGCAGCGGTACGAGGTGCGCCACCGCACCAACGGGCGCAAGCACTTCATCCACCCCGCCACCGGCACCATGACGTTGAGCTACGAGGCGTACGAGGTCGCCCGCACCGAGGGGCACCGGCTGATCGTCTACCAGGCCGAGCCGGGCAGCCCGGACCACGACGCGATGGTCCTGCTGGGGCACGCGGACGCCGATCTCGTCGGTGGGAGCCGGCACCCCGAGTGACCCGCTTCCGGTATCACGAGGCCCGATTGCCGGCCAGCAGGTGCCTTTGGGCGCGGGCCCAGGTCTCGGTGGAGTCGAAGGCGTCCGAGAGCCAGGTGGTGGAGGACAGGGTGCCCCGCCCCCGGTACGCGCGCATGATCTCGACGTGGGGCGGCCAGGCGATGAACCGGTGCAGGGCGGCTTCGTCGCGCCACACGGCCACCGCACCGCAGCGGGGGCCGGCGGGGCGCGCCCACAGCCACATCCCCCGCGCTCCCTCCAACGCCGGCCAGCCCGCCGCGAGCCGCCGGGCCGCCCGGTAGACGCGGGGCAGATCCATGGCGCGGTCGAGCCGGAAGTCGGTGACGCTGACGAGGACGGAGCCGCCCTGACCGTGGTCCGGCCCGGGGATCCAGGACGATCTCAGAATTTTCATAGGCACGTGCTTACGATCTGCCTGAGTGTACGATTCTGTCAACGGGTGGGATCACCACGCGGAATCAACAGGCAGGTTCAACAGGTAGGTTCGGTGCCATGAACGCAGTCGCCGGGGACGGGGTCCGGCCCGACCTCGCCGCTCTGGTCGTCCCCCTCGGCCGTGCCCTGATGGCCGCCGAGCAGCCGGTCCTCGCCGAGCACGGGCTGACCATGTGGGGGTACGCGGTGCTGTCCCACCTCGACGAGAGGCCTCTGCGCACCCAGACCGCACTGGCCGAGGCGATCCACGCCGACAAGACCCGGATCATCGCCGTGCTCGACGACCTGGAGTCCCGCGGCCTCCTCAACCGCCGTCCGGACCCCCAAGACCGCCGCGCCCGCCTGCTGTCCCTCACCCCGGAGGGACGCCGACTCCGTGACGCCGTCCGGGCCGCTGTCCAGAACGGCGAGGAACGCCTGCTCGGCCGGCTTCCGGTCGCCGACCGAGAGGCGTTCCTGCGTAGCCTGATCACCCTGTACGAGATCAGTCAGGGCCGACCGGCCCGCTGAGGGTGGCGGCGGGCCGCCGCCAACCGCCGCCCTGCGGCCGGGGAGCGCCGGCGCCGTGACGGCCGGCACTGCGGTGCGGCGAGCCACTGCACCCATCGCGTCCGCCACGCACTCCAGTCCTCCGCAATTGCTCGGGAATTGCTCGGGACAGAGGTCCTGACTGCGAGTCATGGTGCGACAGCCGCTTGCTCGCTGCTCCGCCGCAACGGTGCCACCGTGGCTCCCGTTCCGACAACTCGGCAAAGAAATTGCAGTCCTTCCTGACCCGGCCGCCGGTCGGACGCACTGGCCGGCCGGGTTCGGCTCGCACCCGGGACGGCCGGGTCTCAGTTGGCGGCGGCCGGGTGGTGTGCCTCACGCGACCACGGATCGTAGGCGTCCGCCCGGCGCACCGCGCTGCGGGTCTCAAGCGCCCGAAGGCGGCCGGGTAGTTCGTCACCCGGCACCTCCCGCTTCAGCGTCCTTCGCTGCCCCGCGAGCGACGGGCTGGGTGCGGTGCACCCCTGCCCTTTGATGTTGGTTGCCGCATCGGCGGTGGTGCTCTCAGTCGCCCCGGCCTCGTCGGTTGGCTCCTCGCAGCCCGCACGTCGCCGCCCTGATGGCTGGTAGCGAGGAGCCGTCCCATCGTCGGGGGTTGTGCATCTGACCGGTCTTGCTTACTCTCTCCTCTCGAAAACGAAAGTCGTTTTCATTTACCGAGAGGACAAGCATGCAGTCGCTCGCCTTTGAGGAGCTGCAGGCCGACGGTTCGCTGGCCGCGCCGCAGGGCCCCGGCACCAACGCCCTGGTGCACAACCCGTTCGCGTTCGAGGAGCTGGAGGCCGACGGTTCGCTGGCGGCGCCGCAGGGCCCCGGCACCAACGCCCTGGTGCACAACCCGTTCGCCTGGAACGCCTGATCAGTCGCTGAGCGGGAGGTGCCGGCTCCCGGCAACCGATCCGCCGAACCGCCGCCCGTGGCCCGGCCACGGGCGGCGGCCCGAGCGGCGCACCCCACCGGCACAACGGCACGGCACACCGAGGAAGGCATCACCCATGGACCGCATCGCACCCGGGCACCACCTGTACCCGGGACCCGACGGCAACTGGCGGCACAGCGCGCCGGACGGGCGGTTCACCCGCATCCGCGGTCCGCACGCACTGCTGTCCTCCGCCCGGCGAGACGCCTACGGCGCCGCGAGCCCGGCAGCGGCCGACCATCCCGGCCGCGAAAGCGCCCACGCGCTGCGCACGGCGCTGCGCGAGCGCGGAGTGCTCATCGCCGACGACGACGAGCGATCCACGGGCACGACCGCCGAGAGCGGAACTGCCCCCTGGAACGTGCACATCGAGGGCGACAACCCGGTGGCACACGCCGTCGCCGCCCTCCTCCCGCCGGGAGCCCGCGTCGCCACAGGCCGCCTCGACGAGGACGCCGTCCGGGCCGCCGACACCGTGGTCTCCTGCGCCGGCTGGCTGCCGGACGCGCATTGGCAGCACGTGGACGAGTGGTGTGCGCGCCACTCCACGTCCTGGCACCGCTGCCATGCCGAGGGCCTGCGTTTTGTCCTCGGTCCGATGTGCGTCCCCGGACGCACCGTCGGCTACGCGGACACCCGGGGCCGCCTGCTGGCCGCCGCCGACCTGCCGGACGAACTCGCCGCCCACTGGTCGTACTTGGACGGTGACGCCCTGCCGCCGGTGCCGTGGCCGGGGCCCGGCGTGACCGCCGTCCTGGCCGGGCTGCTGGTGGGGGACCTGCTGCACCGGCGCGACAAGGGCGTCCCGGCGGCCCGGGACACGCAACTTGTCGTGGATCCAGCGACGCTCGCCACCGACCGGCACCGGGTGTTGCCCCTGCCGGTCACGGCGCATGCGGAGGCGGCCCGATGAGCCGCGGGCCCAGCCTGCCGATCCGCGCCAATGAGAGTGTGCCCGGCTGGGACGGCACCCCGCTCGCCTTCGATGTCCAGGTGCCGCCGCGCGAGCTCTGGCCGGTGCCGACCGTCGTCACCCGCACCCCGTACGGCCGCAGCGGCCACCTCGTCGAGGGGGCGGGCTGGCGGCGCCGTGGGTTCGCCTACGTGGTCCAAGACGTCCGGGGCCGGTACGACTCCGGCGGCGTCTGGCAGCCCTACCGCAATGAGCGCGGGGACGGCGCGGCCCTTGCCGACTGGATCGTCGAGCAGCCGTGGAGCGACGGAAGGCTGGTCGCCTACGGCGGCTCGTACGCCGGTCACACCGCCTGGGCGCTCGCGGCGGAACGGCCGGAGGCGGTACGGGCCGTGGTGAGCATGGGCCCGTCCATGTCACTGAGCCGGACGAAGTTCGAACGCAGCGGCATCCTGCGGCTGGCCGAGCACGCCGCCTGGTGGCTGGAACGGGCCGACGGGCGCACCAGCCGCGACGGGCTGACCGCCCTGGTCTTCCGCGAGTGCCCCGAACTGCTCGACCACCTGCCCGTCGTGGAGCTGGCCGACCGCCTCGGCGCCCGGCTCCCCGGCTGGGCACAGGTGATCGAGGACGGCCCCGAGCACCGGGCCGAGGGCCCGGACACGGCCGAGCTGGAAAAGCTGCCCATGGCCGCCCTGCACATCGGCGGCTGGTACGACCTCCTCGTCGACGAGGTACTGGAGCACTTCGACCGCGCGGGCAGCGCCCTGACCCCCCGTCCGTCCCGCGCGCTGGTCATCGGCCCCTGGGGACATGATCTCGCCTACGCCCCAGGTACGCGCATCGGAGACCGGGAGCACGGGCCGGACGCACGCCTCGACCTGGGCGCGCTTCAGGTCGACTGGCTGCGACAGGTGCTGGCCGGGCCGGGGCACGGTACCAGCGAGGCGCGCGTCTTCACCGTGGGCGCCGACCGATGGTGGACCGGCCCGTCCTGGCCGCCCCCGAGCACCGACTCGGTCTGGTACGCCCACCCCGCCGGCGCCCTCGCCCCGCACCCACCGGCCGTCGGCGCCGAGTTCGGCTTCCTCTACAACCCCGCCGATCCGTACCCCTCCCGCGCGCCGGGCGTGGACCGGGCCCCCCTGGCCGCCCGTGGCGACGCCGTACGGTTCACCGGCGCCCCGCTCACACAAGCGCTGACGGTCGCGGGCCGGCCGAGCGTGGTCCTGGACGCTCGCAGCAGCGCGCCCGCCACGGACTGGATCGTGCGGCTGACCGAGATCACCTCCGACGGCCGCCGGCTGGAACTCGCCCACGGCAGCGTCGACACGGCACGTACGGGATCCGGCAGTCGCCACGAGATCGGGCTGAGTCCGCTCGCCGTCTCGGTCCCGGCCGGGTCGCGGCTGCAACTGGAGATCACCAGCAGCGACTTCCCCCGGCTGGCCCGCTCTCTCGGTACCGGTGCCGACCGTTGCCGGAGCACCTCCGTCGCCGTGGCCGAGCAGACCGTACGCATCAGGCCGATCGACGGCACCCGTCTGATCCTGCCCCGCACCGCCACGGAGGAGACGTCGCCGTGACCAACGCCCTGCTCGACCCGAGGACCGGCCTGATCACCCGGCTGGAACCGCAGCGCCGCCGCCCCGGGCTGCCCCGGATGTGGGTCGGCTACGGCGCCAGCGTCGCCCGCACCGATGTGTTCGCGCCGTGGCTCGCCGACCGCTTCGGCTTCGGTGCCTCCGCCGGGGACCACGAACGGGCGCGGCGCGCCGCCGTCGGTGAGGCCGTCGAACGGTACTGCGGCAACGCCGTCCCGGGCTGCCTGCGCATCGCCTCGTACCGCGAACTGATCGCGGAGGGTGTGCAAGCGCTGGACCCGGACACGCTCGCCCTGTACTCGCCTGCCCAGTACGCCACCTCTGGTTTCCCCTTCGTCCCCTTCACCCGCGACCTGCCGGTCGCCTGGACGACGGGCCGGGACCTGCACGACGGACGCGAGACCATGGTCCCCGCCTCCCTCGCCTGGCTCGACTACTTCCACGGCCCGCGGGCCGCCGAGCCCCCCACCCACTCCCTGGTCTACTCCGGCATCGCGGCGGGTGAGAACCGCGCCCACGCCGAGCGCTTCGCCCTCGAAGAGCTGCTGGAACGCGACGCCACGACCATCTGGTGGAGCACCGGCGCCCCGGCCTCCGCGATCAGCGACGCCGGCACCGTGACCTCGCGTCTCGGCGGCCCCGCACCCGGCGAAGGACCGGGCCCGGACGTACGTCTGCTGCACGTCCCCTCCGAGTTCGGCGTGCCGGTCGCCGCCGCCTTCCTGGAGGACCGCGAGCGTGGCGTGGTGGCCTTCGGCAGCGCCTGCCGGGCGACCCCCGAGGCGGCCGCCGAGAAGGCGCTCGTCGAGGCGTACGGTCTCTACTCCCTCACCCGGCAGCTCGCCGAACCGGGCAGTGAGGTCTGGCAGGCGGTCGACGCCGGGACGCTGGAAAGCCATGTCTTCCGCCCCTACCGCGCGGACCGCACCTACCGGGACGCCTTTCGCCCCGACTACCGGGATCTGACCGACCTGCCGGCCATCGCCCAGCTCTACCTCGACCCCCGGATGCAGGGCGCACCCCTGGACCGCCTGCGCGGACCGGACCGGACTGCCCTCGCCTTCGCCGACATCCCGGCCGTACGGGAGGAAGACCCGCGCCGTGTCTACCTGGAACGGCTCGCCGCCGCCGGACTGCGCGCCCACAGCGTCGATCTGACGACCCAGGATGTCGCCGCCGCCGGGCTCAGCGTCGTACGTGTCGTCGTCCCCGGCCTGATCGGCAACGCCCCGCCCGCGTTCCCGTATCTGGGCGGCTCCCGGCTCCGGCCCGTGGACGCGCTGTACCCCCATCCCCTCCCGCTGGCCTGACGAGGACACCATGCCGTACCCGCTCCTGACGGATCCGCGCACCGGAATCGTGCGCCGCCTGGCCCAGGCGCCGATACCGGGCCGCTTTCCCGCAGGCTTCCAGCTCATCGCGTCCGAACTGTGCGACACCTCCCGCTTCTGCCCGTGGCCCGCCGACTCCGCGGGCGCCGGTTACGCCTTCGCCGACCCGGACGCCGCCCTCGGCGCGGCCCTCGGCGAGGCGGCGGAGCGGTACTGCGGCAACCTGGTGCCCACGGAACTGGTGCGCGCTTCCTACCGGGAACTGTGCGTCCGGGGCCTGCGCGCGATCGACCCGGACACCCTCGCCCTCTACGGGCGGGAGCAGTACGCCGACCCGGCTTTCCCCGTCACCGAGTTCACCCCTGACCTGGTCGTGGAGTGGGCCGAGGGCACCGACCTGGCCGACGGCGGACCCGTCCTCGTCCCGGCGTCCCTCGTGTGGGTGTCCTACGTCTCCGCCGACGTCCTGCCGCGCGGCCCGCGCACCAACCCCGTCATCCAGGCCGGCCTCGCCGCCGGGCCCACGCTGTACGACGCCTGCCTCGGCGCGCTCGCCGAAGTCGTCGAACGGGACGCCATGACCCTCGGCTGGCACGGCCGCGCCGGCCTGCGCCCCATCGCACCCCCCGCCTGGTTGGAGCGGTTCGCCCGGGGGCCCGGCGGTGACCTGGACACCCGTTTCCTCGCCTTTCCCGACCTCTTCGGGCTGCCGGTCGCCGGGGCGCTGGTGCATGACACCGCCACCGGATACCTCACCCTCGGCGTCGCCGCCCGCGCCGACGAGGAGGCAGCGCTCCTCAAGGCGTACGGCGAGGCCCTCCAACTCCAGCTCTTCACCTCCGACTACGACGACCCGCACGGCCCCTACATGCGCGCCGCCGCCGACCCCCGCAGCCCTCTCAAGCCCTGGCGCGCCGAACGCGACTACGCCGCCGCCTACCGCAGCGACCTGCGGGATGTTGTGGACTACGGCTGCCACCTTCAGCTGTACCTGGATCACCGGATACAGGACGCCTTCGAAGCGGAACTGGCCCTGGCCCTGAAGGAGGGAGAGGACGCGACGGGCACCGCCCATCCGTCCGAGCCGGTCCCGCCAGGCCGATCAGCAGGGGAGACACTCGACGCGCTGGTGGCACGTCTCCACCGCGCAGGCCACCGAGCAGTCGCCGTGGACGTGACGACACCCGATGTCCGGGCAGCGGGCCTGCACGTGGTCCGTGTGGTCGTCCCGGGCCTCTATTCCAACACCGCGGCCGGAATGCCGTTTCTCGGCGGCGACCGGCTCGCCGACTCCCTGCGGGGCGCCCGCCGCCGCGCCCTGCCCCTGCCCCACTGAGCGCTCCCTTGCGCCGACGACATCGTTCAGCACACGACCGAGACACGCCCGAAGGGCCACATCGTGACCACCCCGCCGCCCGCCGTTGGCCGAGCAGATCCCTCGGACAGGCCACCCGTACCGCAGCCCGAGCCGGGTCGAAGGCCCGAGCCCCCACCCACGTCCAGACACCAACCCGAACCCGATGCCGCCCCCGCACCGGAACGTGAGACCGCCCCCGAGCCGGTCGCCGAGCCCCGTTCCCTGTCTTCGCCGGAGGCGGAGTCGCGGCCTCGGCCTGGCCTGCGGACCGCCCGCGTCATGGTGCCGTACCCGGGGTCGTCGCCCAACACGCGCCCCACTGCCTCCCGTTCCGGAAGCACGGGCAGCGCCGGGCGCAGCCGCGCGGTCCCCGCCGGTGCGCTGATCGCCTGCCTGCTGCTGCTCCTTCCGGCCGCCGTTCTCGCCTCGGTCGCGCTCGGCGCGGCCTCGCTGCCGGCCGGCGAGGTCTGGCGCGATCTGGTCTCCCACCTGACCGGGGACGGCAGGCCGGCCGGCGTCAGCGGGATCGACGACGCCATCATCTGGGGTTCCCGTATGCCCCGTACCCTGCTGGCGCTGGCCGCGGGAGCGGGACTGGCGGTTGCCGGGGCGGTGTTGCAGACCGTCGTACGCAACCCGCTCGCCGACCCCTACGTCCTCGGCGTCACCTCGGGCGCCTCCCTGGCCGCCGTCGCCGTGCTCACCCTCGGCCCCGCCGGGCTGCTCGGTCCGCTCCACGTCGGAGTGTCGGCAGCGGCCTTCGCGGGAGCTTGCGCGACGCTCGCGCTGGTCATCGCCCTGGGCCGCAGGGACGGTTCCCTCGCCCCCGCCCGGCTGGTGCTGGCCGGGGTCGCCCTGTCGTACCTGCTCCAGGGAGTCACCAGCTACCTCCAACTGCGCGCCAGACCCGACCAGCTCTCCGGCGTCCTCTTCTGGCTGCTGGGCTCCGTGGCCGGCGCCCAGTGGCGGGACCTGGGTCTGCCCGCCGCCCTGGTCGTGGCCTGCACCGCCTGGTTGCTGCTGCACGGACGCTCGCTGAACGCGCTGGCCATGGGAGAGGAGACCGCCGTTCTCCTGGGCGTCCGCGTCCACGCGCTGCGGCTGCAACTCCTCGCCGTGGCGGCCGTGCTGACGGCGGCGGTCATCGCGGTCGCCGGAGGGATCTCCTTCGTCGGGCTGGTCGTCCCGCACAGTGTGCGCCTGCTCATCGGCGCCGACCACCGCTCGCTCCTGCCTGCCACCGCGCTCGCCGGAGCGCTCTTCCTGCTCCTCGCCGACCTGGCCGCCCGCACCGTTGCCGCCCCCATGGAACTGCCGCTCGGCATCCTCACCGCAGTGGCCGGCACCCCCTTCTTCCTGTGGCTCCTGCGCCGCGAACGCGCCCAGGGCCTCGCCGGAAGGGAGTCCTGATGGAGACCCGCCTCGAAGCGGTGACCCTGGACATCGGTGGCGTCCGGGTCGTCACGGGGGCGACCCTGCACGCGGCGCCCGGAGAGGTCACCGGCATCGTCGGACCCAACGGCAGCGGCAAGTCCAGCCTGCTCCGGGCCGTCTACCGGGCGCTGCGGCCCGGCTCCGGCGCCGTACTGGTCGGCGGAGACGATGTGTGGCGCAACCTCACGCCGCGCACCTCCGCCCGCCGGACCTCCGTGGTCGCCCAGGAGAACCCGGCCGCCTTCGACTTCACCGTCGCCGAAGTGGCGGCAGCCGGACGGACCCCGCACAGCGCCGCCTGGACCCAGGACCGTACCGCCGACCGCCGGATCGTCACGGACGCACTGGAGCGCGTCGGCATGACCCACGCCGCCGGCCGTCCGTACGCGACCCTGTCCGGTGGCGAGAAACAGCGTGTCCTGCTCGCCCGCGCCCTGGCCCAGCAAGGCCGGTTGCTGGTGCTCGACGAGCCGACCAACCACCTCGACATCGGCACCCAACTGGACCTGATGGAACTCGTCCGCGATCTCGGCGTGACCACGCTCACCGCACTGCACGACCTGAACCTCGCGGCCGCCTACTGCGACCGCCTCCACGTCCTGCACGACGGACACCTCGTCACCTCGGGACCGCCCCGGGACGTGCTCACCCCGGAACTGCTCGACGACGTCTTCCACGTCCGCGCCGCCCTCACCACCAACCCGCTCACCGGACGCCCCCAGTTGAGCTTCGCCCCAAGCGACACGAGCACCAACGGAGTAGACACATGAACCACCCTTCCCGTCGGCCGGGACTCGCCCTGTCCGGCGCTGCGGCGGCCGTCCTTGCCACCCTCCTGACTGCCTGCACCTCGCCGGCCCCCGCCACCCACGGCAGGCCGGCGGCCAACGCGGCCGCCGGAGGCACTCGTACGGCCTACCCGGCCCAGGCCGTCAACTGCGGACGCACCGTACGGGTCGAGAGCGCGCCCCAGCGCATCGTGTCGTTCTTCCCCTCCAACACCGAACTGCTGCTGCGACTCGGCCTGAAGGACCGGATCGCCGGCCAGACCTGGACCGACCAGTCCCCACCCAAACCCGCCTACGCGACCGAGTACGCCAAGGTGAAGGTCCTCGCACCCGGGGAGATCTCCCGCGAGTCCCTCCTCGCCGCCCGCCCCGACTTCATCCTCGCCGACGGCGAATACCAGTTCGACGGCAAGAAGCTCCCCACCATCGCCGAACTGGACAAACTCGGTGTCCCCGTCTACATCGACAGCGCCTTCTGCCCCAAGGCCACCGGCACCGCCACCCTCGACACCACCACCGCGGACCTCACCGCGCTCGGCAACCTCTTGGACGCTGGAACTCCCGCCCGCGAGGCCGCAGCCGACACCCGCAGGCAACTCGCCACCGTCGACACGGCCCTCAAGGGCCGACCCGCCACACCTGTCGCCATGGTGCAGATCGTCGACAAGCAGCTCTACGCCCTCTCCGGCGGCCTCTACTCCGACATTCTCACCAGGGCCGGCGGCAAGGACCTGATGACCGGCACCGGCCCCGAGGGCAGCAACTTCGCCCCGCTCTCCGCCGAAGCCCTCGCCAAGAAGAACCCAGACGTACTCGTCTACAACTACACCGGCGACGCCGACCGGAAGGCATCGGAGCAGTGGCTGCGGACCCACCTGGCCGCCACCAAGGCCGTCCGCGACGACCGGCTCGTCGCCGTACCCGCCGCCGACTTCTCCGAACTCCGCGCCGTCGACGGAACCGTCACCCTCGCCAAGTCCCTGCACCCGCAAGCCTTCTGAAACCCGCCGCCGCGCCCGCAGCCGTGGGAGGACCCTCCGCCGCCCAGGATTCGCCTTTCGTGTTGGTCCTCCCACGGTTCTCCCACCACCGCCCGAGGAACCCGACCATGGCCAATCGCACAGGCTTCGGCCTCTTCTTCACCGCACGGGCCGTCTCCTGGTCCGGCTCCGCGGTCACCACCGTCGCGCTGCCGGTCCTGCTGTACCAGCGCACCGGCAGCGCGTCCCTCAGTGGTCTCCTGACCGCGCTGGAGGCCGTTCCCTACCTTGTGCTCGGCCTACCCGCGGGCGCGCTCGCCGACCGCTGGGACCGGCGCCGCACACTGAGCCGGTGCAGCTGGCTCAGCGCCGCCCTCATAGCGGCGATACCCGCCGCGGCCGCACTCGACCTGCTCACCACCGCGCAACTGCTGCTGACCGGACCGGCCGTCTCCGCCGTGTTCGTCTTCTTCGACGCGGCGGCGTTCGGTGCCCTCACCGCCCTGGTCGGCCGCGACGGCATCGCCCGCGCCACCGGTCGCATGATGAGCGCGAGCACCCTGATCAGCCTGCTGGGGCCACCCGCCGCCGGCGTACTCATATCCACCCTCGACGCACCGGCGGCCATCACCCTCGACGCCCTCAGCTACACAGCGGCCGCGCTCCTCCTCACCCGCCTCACCCTGTCCGCCACAGCCCCGCAACCCGCGATGCCCGGCGCCCCCCGTCGATCACTCACCGCCGACATCGCCGAAGGGCTCTCCTACATCCGCCGCCACCCACTCGTGCGCCCCTTGACCCTCCTGGGCATCGGCAACAGCTTCACCGAAGGGGCGGTCGTCGCACTGATCGTCGTCACCGCCGTACGCCGCTTCGGCCTGCCCACCGACGACAGGCGCATCGGACTGCTCTGGGCCGCAGCCGCCCTCGGCGCGCTCATCGCCGCCACCGTCCTGCCGCGCCTTCAGAAAACCGCGCCGGTCGGCTGGATCACCCTCGGCGGCCTCGCTGCCAACGCCGCCTTCCTGGCCTGCTGGGCGCTGGCCCCGGGCCTGACGACCGGACTCGCCGCCCTCGTCTGCTGGCAGATGGCCAACGCCCTGGTCAGCCTCAACGGCATCGTCATCCGCCAGAAGGTCACCCCCGACCACCTCCAGGGCCGGGTCAACACCACCGCCCGCATGATCGCCTGGGGCGGTCAGCCCCTCGGCGCCGCCGCCGCAGGCGTCCTGGCCGACGCCACCACCGTCAGTACCGCCCTCCTCACCGCCTGCCTCGGCGCGCTCCTCTCCCTCGCCGCAGGACTGGCCACCCCCCTGCGCCGAGCAGAGCTCCCCACAACCCCCGCAGCCGAAACAGCTCTCGCGGCACCCAGCCGCCCGGCCGACGAGGCGCTCGCCCGGTCAGAGCCTCGACGGCCCGGGCGGCCTGGACATCGACCACCGGGATCTGCTCGCAAAGGCCTGGGACTCCGGCGCCTGGCACTGGTCGGCCGGCGGGCGAGAGGCGTACGCCAATGACGTGTGTCCCTGCGGTCCGGCATCGTCGGGTGCCGGGGCAGGCGCCGCAGATGCCTGTCGATAGCACCGTTTGCACGGTGCCGGCGAGCTTGTCGGCTGCCTTGTTCAGGTTGTGTTCAGGCTCGGTGCGATCTTGGAAAATTCAGATCCCGCAAGCGCCAAAGCTCTGGCAAAGGGGTCTGGGGCGACGGCCGGGACCCGTGCCATCGTGCCTGCCATGTCGACTGATCACCTCACTCACGACCGGCCCACCGGTCACATCCGTCACGCGGCGAGCAAAGTGCCGGAGGTGACCGTCTACTTCTGGATCATCAAGGTGCTGACGACCGGTATGGGGGAGACGGCTTCGGATTACCTGGCCCACCTGCTCGGCCCGATCCCGGCTGTGGGGCTGGGCGGGATCGCCTTGGCGGCCGCGCTGGCGGTGCAGTTCGCCGTGCGGCGGTACGTGGCATGGATCTACTGGACGGCGATCGTCATGGTCAGCGTGTTCGGGACGATGGCCGCAGACGTCCTGCACGTCGGTCTCGGTGTGCCGTACACGCTCGCGACGCCGTTCTTCCTGGTCGCGCTGGCCGCTGTCTTCGTCCTCTGGTTCCGCAGCGAAGGCACCCTGTCCATCCACAGCATCCACACCCGGCCCCGCGAGACGTTCTACTGGGCCGCTGTGCTGGCCACGTTCGCGCTGGGTACAGCCGCTGGGGATCTCACCGCCACGATCGGCCTGGGCTACCTTGGCTCCGCGGTCCTGTATGCAGCGGCGATCGCCGTTCCGGCCGTCGCTCACCGCTGGGGCCGCCTGAACGCGGTGGCGGCGTTCTGGGCCGCGTATGTCATCACCCGCCCGCTCGGTGCCTCCGTCGCCGACTGGATGGCGGTCGGCCGTGACCGGGGCGGGCTCGAGCTGGGTCTGGGACCCGTCACCCTGTCCTGGACGGTGGCCATCCTCGGTTTCGTGGCCTACCTGGCCGTCTCCCGCAAGGACGTCCAGCACGACGCCCCTGTCGCGCCGGCCGACGACCCGGACGGGAACGCGGCGGCACGGCAAGCCTGCTGAGAAGCGGGCCGGAGGTGCGCCCAGGCGCCCCTCGGTCAGCTGTCCACCCTCCGGCCGGTGGTGTACGGGGACCATGCCGGTTCCCCGGTAGCCGCCGTCGGAGGTCGTGGCTGTCCGGCCGACAGCATCCTTGTCCCGGACTCCTCCCACGCCTTGCAGGCGCTGCGGTTGCTCTTCAGGGGCCCGCCGACCGCGAGGACCAGGCAGGCGTGGGCATGGGCGTCGACGATGACGTGGTGGTTGGCGGCGCTGTGCACCTGTTGGTCGGCTGCCGTGGTGCAGCGGTCGGGCCAGGTAAGGCGCTGACCTGGGGTCTCGACGCAAGGGGCGCCGACGTGCGGGAGCTCAAGGTGCGCATGGGCGTGGTGACCCTGCGGAGCGTCCGGGTCTGTGGCGAACGACCCGGTTGGCCGCAGTCTTTTGAAGGAGCCCGTAGGCGAGGACCGGCAGGAGCAGGTGGGGCTTGTCGGGGAGTGCGGTGGTGATCAGCACGGCGCTGGCGCTGCTGTTGTTCATGCCGCAGGCGAGCGTGAGTGACGATGCCGCGGGGGCGTCCAGGCGCAACAGGCGTGCGGCGCCGCGGCCGAGGGCGAAGGCCAGCAGGCAGACCAGCGTCGCCACGGCCAGAGCGGCGGCGAGCAGCAGGGGGCGTGGGTGGGTGAGGAAGGAGCCGAGGGCACCGCTGGCGTTGACGTAGGTCAGGACGAGTGAGCCGGCCAGGGCCGCGGGCACGATTGCGCCGAGTATGCGGTGCAGTCCGCGTGAGGGCAGTACGAGACGGCACAGGATGCCGGCCGCGCAGGGCAGGACTACGCCGACCAGGGTGAAGCCGCCGTGGCTGGTGTGCTCGACCCGGGTGAGCGTGTTCGCGTAGCTGCCGCTGAGCAGCGGTACCAGGGCGCTGATGACCAGCGGGATGGTGAGTGGACTGAGGAGCGTGGAGGCAAGGACGAGTCCGACCATGGTCGGCTGATCGCCGTCGCCCTTGCCGGTCCACACGGTGGCTCCGGCGGCGACGGGCATCGCGACGATGAGGATCATGGCGGTGACCAGGCCGCTGCCGCCGTCGGTGTCCGGGGTCCGGCGCAGCAGGAGCGCGACGGCTGGGATGGCAAGCAGCGGGATCGCCAGGTGCAGGGCCAGCCCGGCCAGCAGAGGGACAGGGCGTCGTAGCACGGTGCCGAGTGCGTGCACGGGGACCTGGAGTCCGGCCGAGAAGAGGACCAGCGAGAGCAGGAGCTGGGCGGTGGACAGGGGCGACGTGCCCGTCGTGCCGGGCAGCGGCGCGTGCGCGCGGCGCAGCCACAGGCCGGGCCCCGGCAGGAGCAGGGCGGCTGCGTAGGCGAGAGTGACCGCGGGGCCCAGCCGCCGGCGCAGCCAGCTCGTCGCCCGGTCACTCGGCGGTTGGGCAGCGGGTCGGGTGTTCACGGCGGCCTTCTCGCGTTGCTTCGTCGGGTGCGGGTGCGGGTGCGGGTGCGGGTGCGGGCGCGGGGAGGAACGCCGGTATGCGGAGGGCGGCCTGAGTGCTCATGGTCTTCATGGTGGTCGTGAGCGTTGCGTGGTGGGCGTGGTGGCGCGCAGCAGTCAGGATGCGTTCAGGTTTTGGGTGGCATGGTCGCTCTCCATGACGTATGAGACATCCGAGGTATCGGAGACCGGCGGTCGTGGCGCTCCGGCACGGCACCGGCTGCGCTGGAACAAGGTGCCCGAGGTCACCGTCTTCTTCTGGATCATCAAGGTGCTGTGCACGACGGTCGGCGAGACCGTGGCCGATCTGCTGAACGAGAAGCTCGGGCTCGGCCTGACCGGCGTGTCGGTGCTGATGAGCGCACTGCTCGCGGTGGTGCTGGTGGTCCAGTTCCGCACGAGCGCGTACCGGGCGGGCGTGTACTGGCTGGCCGTGGCGCTGATCAGCGTCGTCGGCACCCTGATCAGTGACAACCTCACCGACAACCTGGGTGTGCCGCTGGAGACGAGTACGGCGGTCTTCGCGGTCGTGCTGGCGATCGTGTTCGTCGTCTGGTACCGCCGCGAGCGGACGCTGTCCATTCACCACATCGACTCCACCAGCCGCGAGTCCTTCTACTGGCTGGCCGTGCTGTTCACGTTCGCCCTGGGCACTGCCGCCGGCGACCTCGTCTCCGAGCGCATGAACCTCGGGTACTGGCTGTCCGCCGTCCTGTTCGCCGCGGCCATCGCCGCTGTAGCCATTGCACACTTCGCGCTGGGCCTGGACGCGGTGTGGAGCTTCTGGATCGCCTACATCCTCACCCGCCCGCTCGGCGCGTCGATCGGCGACTACCTCTCCCAACCGGGCGGAGACGGCGGGCTGGGTCTGGGCACAGTGGTGACCAGCGCACTGTTCCTGACCGTCATCCTGGGTCTGGTCGTGTACCTGAGCGCGACGCGCAGGGACGTCAGTGAGCCGGAGCAGGCCATGCAGCCTTCGAACTGATCTGCCGCTCCGCCGGCGTTCAACGGCGCTCGCCCCGGTCTCGGGGCGAGCGCGTTCACGTTCACGGGAGCCGGCCGGCCGGACCGGTTCTCAACGGCGGTCCGGCTCCGGTCCCCCGGCGGGGAGACTGACCGTGAACCTCGCGCCCGGCGTGTGGCCGGGGTCGTAGGTCACCTCGCCGCCGGCGGCGCGGGCAAGGCGCCGTGCGAGCGGCAGGCCCAGGCCCGCGCCGTCGTGTCCGTCGCCGGGATCGGCGCGCCGGCCGGGCTGGAACAACTCGTCCGCGAACGCCTCCGGCACACCGGGGCCGTCGTCCACGACGTCGATCCGTACGCCGCCGGCGACGCATCGCGCGGACAGGGTCACTCGGGAGCGGGCGTAGCGCACAGCGTTGCTCAGCAGGGGGCTGAGGAGGCGTTCGAGGACAGCGGTGGTGATTCCTGCCTCAAGCACCGGCGCCTGCGACTCCACCGTTGTCTTCACTTGGCCCGCTGTGTCGAGTCGCCTCACCAGGCGGTGCATCACGGGCACCACGTCCGTCGTGCCGGGGGTCGCATCCGGGTTCGCTCCGTGGTCGCGGGCCTCGTTGAGGAGGGTGTCGCAGATGCTGCGCATGGACTGCGCGGCGTCGGCTATCACCTGGTGACTGGCATGGGTCTCGGCGTCGGTGCGGGGGCGGGTTCGCCACCAGTCGAGTTCCATGATGATCCGCGCGAGCGGTGTGCGCAGTTCGTGGGACAGCTCTCCTGTGAGCTGCTGTTCGTGGCGCAGAACGGTGCGGATGCGGTCCAGCAGGGAGTCCAGCGAGGCGCCCAGGCGGGCTAGTTCGGCCGGGTGATCCTCCGTTTTGAAGCGCTCGTCGGAGCCCACGGCGCTCCACTGGGTGGCCTGGTCGGTCATCGTGCGCACCGGCCGCAGCGCCCGGCCCACGGACAGCCGGGTCAGCATGTAGGTGCAGCCGAGCATCACGGCGTCCAGGACGAGCGACCCCAGCAGCAGCGTGTCCGCCGAAGCGCGGTACGGGGCGAGGTCGAGGGCGGTGACTACGGTGGCGGTGCCATGGTTGCCGGGAACGGGGAGAGAGCACATCCGGACGGCCCCGTGACCGTGGGCCCGGGCGGTCGTACATGCGGGCTGCGGTTGCCCGGCAAGCCGGCCGGCTGCCCGCGTCAGAGGGCTGTCGCCCGGACCGGTCGGGGGCTGCTCCAGCAGCTGGGTGCCGGCATAGATCCAGACGTTGGCGTCGAGGAGTCCGTCGTTGGCGGTTTCCAGGACGCGTACCCGGGCGCCGCTGGTGTCGATGGTGGTGGCGACCGCTGCCGCCCGATTGCGCAGTTCGTCGTCAGCCTGGTGCTGCAGATGCCGGTCCATGACGGCGTTGAACACCACGGTGAGGACCGTCATCAGCAGGGCGGCGGTGGTCAGGGCCACCAGGGAGAGACGGCCACGCAGCGTACGGGGGGCAAGACGGCGCAAGACACGCAGGGGACGGGCGGCGCGGTTCATGACAGGCGGTGCCCGATTCCCCGTGCTGTACTGATCGTGAGGCTGCTGCCCGCCTCACGCAGCTTACGGCGCAGCCGGCTCAGGTACTGGTCGAGGGTGTTGTCGCTGACCTGGGCACCTTCCGGCCAGCCGGCCCGCACCAGTTCACGTCGGCGCACGAGGGTGCCGTCCGCGGCGGCCAGCGCGGCAAGGAGGCGAAACTCGGTCGGGGACAGCGCGAGACGAGCACCGCACACGGTCACGGTGTGGTCAACGGGGTCGAGCGTCAGGTCACCGGCCGAGGCCACCGCCGTTGGCGCGGACCGTTTGAGGGCGGCTGTGAGCCTTGCGGCGAGTTCAGCCAGGTGAAAGGGCTTGGGCACGTAGTCGTCGCCCCCGGCGGAAAAGCCGGACAGGCGGTCGGTGAGCTGGTGCCGCGCGGTAAGGAAGATGACGGGGGCGAGGAAGCCGTTGGCGCGCATCGCCTGGCACACGTCGCGTCCGTCCGCGTCGGGCAGACCGATGTCCAGCACGGCCGCCGCCATGTCGTTGGTGGCCAACCGCAGAGCGGTGGCGCCGTCGGCAGCGAGGACGGGCTCGAAGTCCTCGTCCCACAGGCCGCGGCGCAGCACGTCACGCAGGGCGTGATCGTCCTCGACGACCAGGATCCTGGGGCGCATGGTCCTCCATCGGTGGCTGAGGGCGGTCGGTCGACCGGTGAGCAGAGACGCGGGGAGAAGACCCTGACCGTCTACAATCAAGTAGACGGTCTACGACACTGTAGACGTTCGCGGGGTGAGGATCGTTCCCATGAGCGCGCAGAAGGACGAAACGCCGAAGCGCCGGCAAGGACGAACCCCGGCCGGCGGGCGAGCTGGAGGCCGCCGTGAGGGCCGCTCTGTGGGCCGCCGCCACGCCGCTCACACCGGCCCGGACACAGACAGAACTGGCCTGTGGCCTGGCCCGGACCACGGTGACGACGATCCTGTCCCGCCTGTATGAGAAGGGGGCGCTGGAACGGCAGCGGCAGGGTCACGGCTACGCCCACCGCCCCACCCGGGACCCGCACGGCCTGACCGCCCTGAGCATGCACAGCGAACTCGACCGCGGCACCGACCGGGAGACGGTCCTGGCCCGGTTCGTCGCCCAGCTCAGCCCGGACGACGTGGAGGTCCTGCGCCGACTGCTGGAGGACAGCCCATGCCGGCTGCTGGAGGAGGGTCCGTGGGGATCGCCCTGCTGCTGATCGCCCTGCTCCTGCCCTGGGCCGCATCCGCGCCGGCCCGCAGGGTCCTCGACCGCTGCGCGCCCGTGGCCGCGCTGTGGACCCTGGCCGTCTCGGCACTCCTGCTCGCGGCCGGCACCGTCGCGGCACTCGGCACCCTGGCCCTGACCGGCCTGCTGCGGCTCCCGGCCCTCGCCGCGCTGGGCGAGCCGGTGCACCCGCTGCACACGCCGTCCGCGCGCCTGGTCCTGCCCCTGGCCGCCCGCTGCCACCCCGCCCTGCGGCCGGTCCGCGCAGCCATCCGGCTGGCCGCCGAGCGCGCCGCCGACGAGGCCGCGGCGACCGCCGTCGGCGACCGCCGCCTCACCGCGCGCGCCATCGCCCGCGCCGCCCTCGCCACGCACACGGCGGACACCGCCCGGCCCGCGATGACCCCGGCGGCCACCTCCGGCCCCGTACCGCGCCGCGTGGCCGCCCTCCTGTCGCCCGCCGCGCGCCCGCCGCGCGGCGCCTCCTGGATCGCCGCCCTGCTCACCGCCTGCGCGCTGCTGTCCTGCACCACCGCGGCGACCGGCGCGATCGGAGTCCACCAGGACATCGAGGTGGCCCAGGGCGACGCGGC
>NZ_JBEZWX010000039.1:0-63688 GCF_040637635.1 Streptomyces sp. NPDC028635
GGGGGCCGCCCCCGCGGGGCGGGGCCCGCCCCCGGCCGGCGCCCCCCCCGCCGGCTGTCAGCGGCCGAGCGCCCGCCGGCCCCGCCCCTGCGACAGCACCGGCAGGTTGCGGCGGGGCGAGGGCTCCGTGCGGGTGTCCTCCTCGATGCGCAGCGCCAGCGCCGGGCAACGGCGCACCGCGCGCAGTGCCTTCGCCTCCGCGTAGCGCGGCACCGACGCCTGCGCGACCGTCGGAAAGCCGTCGGCGCCCAGCTCGAACACCTCCGGCAGGATGTCCGCGCACAGGCCGTGGCCCCGGCACAGCGTCCAGTCGACGTAGATCTTCTGCCGGCTGGGCCCGGTCTCCTCGGCCGCCGCGGCGCCCGGGAGGCCCGTCGGCCCCCTGCCCCCCTCGAAGAGCGGCAGGACGCCCTGTACGGGCCGCCCGCAGCCGTTGCCGAGGACGTGCGCGGCGAGGTCGTCGGTGAACGCCTTGATGGTCGACTCCAGGAACATCGCCGAGCCGTCCGGGTGTGAACACGCCCCACGGCGCTTGACGTTCCGTGCGACCTGCTTCACCGCCTCCAGGGCGGCCGGACCGCCCCCGTTCAGGATGTCCGCGAGGCCCCGCGCGGCCGCCGGCAGACCGAGGTAGCAGGGGCCGCACTGGCCGGCGCTCTCCTCGGCCAGCCACTGCGCCACCCGCAGCGACTCGCCCAGCGGACAGGTCTCCTGACTGATCGGCAGGATCGCCCCGGCGCCGATCGAACCGCCCACCGCCTCCAGGGAGTTGCGCGAGACGATCGCCTCGTCCACGGTCGCCGCGTCGATCCACTTGCCGTGGTAGCCGCCGGTCAGCACGCCCTGCGGCACCGGCGGGGCGCCCGCGAGCTGCAGCACATAGCGCAGCGGCACGCCCGTGGGGACCTCGATCACCATGGGGCGGGCGACCGCGCCGGAGACGGTGAGCATGACGGTGCCCGGCTCGTCGTACAGGCCGGTGTTGCCGTAGCGCTCCGGGCCGATGCGGGCCGCGATCGCGATCTGCGCGAACGTCTCCGCGTTGGACAGCAGGGTCGGTGCGCCGCCCACGCCGCTCTGCGAGGCGCTGATCTTGCGGCCGGGCGGAATCGCCGGACCGCCGTCGATCGAGCGGATCAGCGAGGCGGCCGCACCGGTGACCATGCGCACCGGGTTGCGCTGCACGCGCGCGCGGAGCGCGGATCTACGGCCGTTGTTCAGGCCGCGCTCGGCGAGCGCGGCCTCCATGGAGCGCTGCGTGGACTCCCGTGTGACCCCCACCACGAGCGTGCGGGCACCGAGGGCCTCCGCGCACAGCAGAGCGCCGTCCAGGATGAGGTGCGGGGCACGGTTGATGAGGACCGTGTCCTTGCGGCAGGCCGGTTCGTCCTCGCTGCCGTTGACGACGACGACCGGGCGCACCCCGCGGCGGATCGCCGACTCGGCGACCGAGCGCAGCTTCTTGTGGAAGGGGAAGCCCGCGCCGCCGCGGCCCCGGAGGTTGATGCGCTCGGTGAGCTGCGCGAGCTGCTCGCCGCCCATGGGTTCGAGCGGCCCGTGCACCTTGAGGTGCATCGGCAGATCGAGTCGCTCGACAAGGTCGAAACCCGACGTGAGTTGCGGAAGTCCGACCACGCGGACCTCGGGGACGTCGGGCAGGGCCTCGTTCACCTGTAGCCTCCGGAAGGCGTGTTCCAGGGCTCGCCGGAACCCGGGGCGTCGAAGGACGCGCCGGGCAGGGTTTCCGTGGCGGGACCGCTGGTGTACATGTCGTTCGATGGGTACGCGCCGGCCAAGGGGTTCGTCTCACCGGTGTCGTACGGGTCACGTCCGCCGTAGCCGGCGCTGTCCGCGCCGCCGTAGGCCGGGACGGTGTAGCCGGTGTCGCGCAGCGGGTCGTACGCCGACGGGGGCGCCTCGCCGACCGGTGGCGGGGACGGGATCGGCCAGCCCCCGGCGGGGCCGCTGCCGCCGTCCATGCGGGGCATCGCCTGGGTGGGCTGCGGGTCCGGCGGCAGATCCACGCGCGCGTACGAGGGGACGTCCGTGCGCCCGGTCCGGTCGCCGGCGTAGGACGCACCGGCGATCAAGGTCTCGTCGGTGGCGAAGGCGTGGTCGGCGGCCACGCCCTGACCGGTGGCGTAGGACGGGTCGGTGGCGAAGGGCTGGTCGGCGGCGAAGGTCTGGCCCGTGGCGTAGGCCGGGTCCGCGGTCCGACCCGTGGCGTAGGACTGGTCCGTGGTGAACGGCTGCGTCGCACGCGTGCGTGCGGAGACGGCCCGGTAGGCCGCCGCGAAGCCGCGGGCCGGCTCGGGGCTCGGCGGGTCGAAGGCCGCGGCGTCCGGGGCGCTGCCGGTGCGCCGGCGCGGGATGTCGTAGCCGGGCAGCGCGGCGGCGCTCCCCGCTGCCGGGGTGCGGCCCTCCTGCTCGGCCGCGCGGGTCCGGCTCGCCTCCAGTTCCTCGCGGCCGCCGCGTTCCTCCGTGCCCAGCAGGGCGGCGACCGTGTCGGCGAAGCGGCGCTTGACCGGGCGCGGCGCCGCGCGCAGCGCCAGGGCGGCGATGACGCCGAGCAGGGCCAGGCCGTACAGGAAGACGAAGAGCGGCTTGGCGGATCGACCCGCGTAGAGGCCGTGCACCAGGGCGGCGCACCAGGCCGGGTAGGCCAGCATGTGCATCGCCCGCCAGCGCGCCGCGACGGGGGCGGGGGAGGCGAACCGGCTGCGCAGCGCGCCGGTGACGCCCACGAAGATCATCAGCAGCCCGGCGGCGGAACCGAGCCCGATCAGGCCGGCGCTGCCGGTGAGGCCCAGCGAGAACGGGATCACCGCGGCGATCAGCACCGTGTGGTCGAGGGCGAGCTTGGTGGTGATGTGCAGCAGCAGGAACGCGATCGAGGCGACCGCGGTCGTGCGGTGCACGGCCTGTCCGACGATCCGCTGGCGGGTGTTGAGAAGGATCCGGTCCTGGGCGACCAGGCCCCAGATCACCGAGCAGCTGAGCGAGACGAGCGAGAGCACGCCCGCGCCGAAGTTGAGGAAGTCGCGGACCCGGTCACCTCCCACCAGCACGATCAGGGGGATGAGGAGCAGGACGACGGCCGACGCCACCCCGTAGGCCGAGCGGCCGGGCCGGGGGAGCGAGGGGGTACTACGACGACGGTTCATGGGGGCAACTCCGAGCAGTTCGGGAAAGCGGTCCCGTTGCCGCACTCTAGGTGGCGCCATACCGGCGAGTACGAGGTTTGAGTTATTGCGCTGTTATCAAATGACAATGGGCTTGTTGTGATGTCCTTTAGTGGCTGTTACGCCGGGTAATCCATGGCCTTCGGTCCGTGTGTGGCGTGCTACCCCACACGTACGGAAGCGCGTCGCGGCTTGCTCAAGGGGTGCGGTACTCTGGCGCCATGCGTGCCGTACGCCTTCTGCTTAGCGAGCCGCGCTGATCAGTCCCGACCGCCGGTGAGAACGGGGTCGGAATCGGCGCGGCGTCCCCTCCTGTGCGAGGGGATTTTTCGTTTCCGGATGAGGAAGCCGCTGGCAGAGACGATCGATGGAGCTTTGAGGATCATGAGCGAGACGAACCCCGCCGCCTCTTCGGAGGCGGCCGCGCCGCACCGCTACACGGCCGCGATGGCCGCCGAGATCGAGGCACGCTGGCAGGACTTCTGGGACGCCGACGGCACCTACGCCGCGGCCAACCCCAAGGGCGACCTGGCGGGAGACGCCGCCGCCCGGCCCGAGAAGTTCATCATGGACATGTTCCCGTACCCCTCCGGTGCGGGCCTGCACGTCGGTCACCCGCTGGGCTACATCGCCACCGACGTCTTCGCCCGCTTCCAGCGGATGACCGGTCACAACGTCCTGCACACCCTGGGCTTCGACGCCTTCGGCCTGCCCGCCGAGCAGTACGCCGTGCAGACCGGCACGCACCCGCGCGTGTCCACCGAGGCCAACATGGAGAACATGAAGGCCCAGCTGCGCCGGCTGGGCCTGGGCCACGACAAGCGCCGCTCGTTCGCGACGATCGACCCGGACTACTACAAGTGGACCCAGTGGATCTTCCTGCAGATCTTCAACTCCTGGTACGACCACGAGGCGAGGAAGGCCCGCCCGATCTCCGAGCTGGTCGCGCAGTTCGAGTCCGGTGAGCGCCCCGTCCCGGGCCACACGCGCGCGTGGAGCGAGCTGAGCGCCGCCGAGAAGGCCGACGTCCTGAGCGAGTACCGGCTGGCCTACGCCTCCGACGCGCCGGTCAACTGGTGCCCCGGCCTGGGCACCGTCCTGGCCAACGAGGAGGTCACCGCCGAGGGCCGCTCCGAGCGCGGCAACTTCCCCGTCTTCAAGGCCAAGCTGCGCCAGTGGAACATGCGCATCACCGCCTACGCCGACCGGCTGCTGGAGGACCTGGACGCGCTGGACTGGCCCGAGGCCATCAAGCTGCAGCAGCGCAACTGGATCGGCCGCTCCGAGGGCGCCCGCGTCGAGTTCCCGATCGACGGCGAGAAGATCACCGTCTTCACCACCCGCCCCGACACCCTGTTCGGCGCCACCTACATGGTGCTGGCGCCCGAGCACCCGCTGGTGGAGAAGTTCACCCCCGACGCCTGGCCCGAGGGCACCCACGACGTGTGGACCGGCGGTCACGCCACGCCCGCCGAGGCCGTCGCCGCCTACCGCGCGCAGGCCGCCGGCAAGTCCGACGTCGAGCGGCAGGCCGAGGCCAAGGACAAGACCGGCGTCTTCATCGGCTCCTACGCCACCAACCCGGTCAACGGCGAGCAGATCCCCGTCTTCATCGCCGACTACGTCCTGATGGGCTACGGCACCGGCGCCATCATGGCCGTCCCGGCGCACGACAGCCGCGACTTCGCCTTCGCGCGCGCCTTCGAGCTGCCGATCCGCTGCGTCGTCGCGCCGACCGACGGCCGCGACCAGGACACCGCCGCGTGGGACGACGCCTTCGTCTCCTACGACGCGAAGATCGTCAACTCCACCGGTGAGGGCGTGACGCTGGACGGCCTGGGCGTCGCCGAGGCCAAGGCGCGCATCACCGAATGGCTGGAGTCCCGCGGTATCGGCGAGGGCACCGTCAACTTCCGCCTGCGCGACTGGCTGTTCAGCCGCCAGCGCTACTGGGGCGAGCCCTTCCCGATCGTGTACGACGAGGACGGCGTCGCCCACGCGCTGCCCGAGTCGATGCTGCCGCTGGAGCTGCCCGAGGTAGAGGACTACAGCCCGCGCACCTTCGACCCGGACGACGCCGACACCCAGCCCGAGACGCCGCTGTCGCGCAACGAGGACTGGGTCAACGTCACCCTGGACCTGGGCGACGGGCCGAAGAAGTACCGCCGCGAGACCAACACCATGCCCAACTGGGCCGGTTCCTGCTGGTACGAGCTGCGCTACCTGGACCCGCACAACAGCGAGCGGCTGGTCGACCCGGAGATCGAGCAGTACTGGATGGGCCCGCGCGAGGGCAAGCCGCACGGCGGTGTCGACCTGTACGTCGGCGGTGCCGAGCACGCGGTGCTGCACCTGCTGTACGCGCGCTTCTGGTCGAAGGTGCTGTACGACCTGGGGCACGTCTCGTCCCGCGAGCCGTTCCACAAGCTGTTCAACCAGGGCATGATCCAGGCCTACGTCTACCGCGACAGCCGCGGTATCGCGGTGCCCGCCGCCGAGGTGGAGGAGCGCGACGGCGCCTACTACCACCAGGGTGAGAAGGTCAGCCGCCTGCTGGGCAAGATGGGCAAGTCCCTGAAGAACGCGGTGACGCCGGACGAGATCTGCGCCGAGTACGGCGCGGACACCCTGCGCCTGTACGAGATGGCGATGGGCCCGCTGGACGTATCGCGGCCGTGGGACACCCGCGCGGTGGTCGGCCAGTTCCGCCTGCTGCAGCGGCTGTGGCGCAACATCGTCGACGAGAACAGCGGCGAGGTCACCGTCGTCGACGCCGAGCCCGACGAGGAGACGCTGCGCGCCCTGCACAAGGCGATCGACGGCGTCCGCCAGGACTTCGAGGGCATGCGGTTCAACACCGCCATCGCCAAGGTCACCGAGCTGAACAACCACCTGACCAAGGCGGGCAAGCCGGTGCCGCGCGGCGTCGCCGAACCGCTGGTGCTGCTGATCGCCCCGCTGGCCCCGCACATCGCCGAGGAGCTGTGGCGCCGGCTGGGCCACACCGGCTCCGTCGTCCACGT
Organism: Streptomyces sp. NPDC028635; assembly: GCF_040637635.1. Taxonomy (NCBI): domain Bacteria; kingdom Bacillati; phylum Actinomycetota; class Actinomycetes; order Kitasatosporales; family Streptomycetaceae; genus Streptomyces; species Streptomyces sp. NPDC028635. The sequence goes on from NZ_JBEZWX010000039.1 coordinate 6,206, forward strand.
CGACTTCCCGGTCGCCGACCCGGCGTACGTCGTGGACGAGACCGTGACCTGCGTCGTCCAGATCAAGGGCAAGGTCAAGGCCCGTCTGGAGGTGCCGCCGGCCATCTCCGAGGAGGACCTGGAGAAGGTGGCGCTGGCCGACGAGAAGGTCGTCGCGGCGCTGGACGGCGCCGGCATCCGCAAGGTCATCGTGCGCGCGCCGAAGCTGGTGAACATCGTCCCGGCCTGACCCCGGGGCGGCCCCCTGAAGGAAGGGCGCGCTCGCGCAGACCCTTGCGGCTGGGGGCCCGCTCGGGGTGGACCCTTACGGGTCGGGCGCGGTCGTCTGCGGGCAGGTTCGGGGTTCTTCCGGAACTCCGGGCCTGCCCGGTGCGTTTACCGTGGAGGTGCGGCAGCGTGCCGCAGCGGGCTGGAGGAGGAGCGTCGTGGAAGCAGTGATCGCAGTCTTCGCCCTGCTTTTCGTGCTCTTCGTGGCCCTCGGCTCCTACGCCGCGGTGAAGGCGATCGGCGCCGCCAAGCGCGGCGTGGACCGCACCGTCACCCAGGCCCGCCGCACGGTCGAGGACCACACGCTGCGGGCCAAGTCCTTCGGCCGGCCGGGCCCCGCAGGGGAGATCGCCCAGCTCAGGCTGAAGCTGCGCACCTCGATGCGCGCCACGCAGGACGCGCTGCACGCGGGCGTGGCCGGGGACGAGTCGCTGAAGGAGTCCCTCGGCCTGTTCGAGCGGCTCAGCGCCCACGGGCACGAACTGGACGACGACCTCAGGCGCCTGGAGTCCGAGCCGGACCGGGCCACCCTCAGCGAGCGGCTGCCCCGGCTGCGCGAGCGCACCGAGCGCATCGTGCACTCCGCGGACTCCCTGCGCTGGGCGGCCCGCGACCGGGCGAACCACCTCGCCGACGACGACCTCGACGCGCTCAGCGCCCAGATCGACGTGGAGACGGGCGCCCTGCGGCACTGGACGACGACGCAGTCCACGACCCCGCCGCCCGCCTCCTGGCCCGAGACCCCCGCCGCCGGTACGGACCGCGGGCAGACCTGGCCCGAGGAGCCCGCGGCCCGCACCCGCGAGGAGCCGGCCCGGCCCGCCATCACCCCGCCCACCGCGCGCCCGTCCTACCCCTGGCAGAAGAGGCCGCGCCCGGAGAGCACGACCTGATTCGGTCAAGGCATTCCCAGGTGCAAGGGCCCGGACTGCCGTCCGCGCGCTACGGCAGGTAACCTCCAGCTCATGTCCCGCCATGTCGCGATCGTCACCGATTCCACGGCCTACCTGCCGCCCCGGACGAGAGAGCGGCACGGCATCACCACGGTGCCGCTGACGGTGGTGCTCGGCGGTCAGGCCCTCGACGAGGGCACCGAGATCTCGACCCGCTCCCTCGCCCAGGCCCTGCAGAAGCGACGGCCCGTCACTACCTCCCGCCCCAGCCCCCAGCTGTTCGCCGAGACCTATCGCGAGGTCGCCGCGTCCGGCGCCACCGGCATCGTCTCCCTCCACCTGTCCGGCGAACTGTCCGGCACCTACGACGCGGCCGTCTGCGCCGCGCGCGAGGCGCCGGTGCCGGTGCGGGTGGTGGACACCGGCATGGTCGCGATGGCCCTCGGCTTCTGCGCGCTCACCGCCGCCGAGACGGCGGAGAGCGGCGGCACCATGGACGAGGCCGTCACGGCCGCGGAGAAGCGGGCCGCCGGCACGGCCGCCTACTTCTACGTCGACACCCTCGACTACCTGCGCCGGGGCGGGCGGATCGGGACCGCGCAGGCCCTGCTGGGCTCCGCGCTCGCGGTGAAGCCGCTGCTGCAACTGGAAGGCGGCCGGATCGAGCTGCTGGAGAAGGTGCGCACGGCGACCAGGGCGATCGCGCGTCTGGAGGAGATCGTCGCCGAGCGGGCGGGCAGCGCGCCGGTCGATGTCGCCGTCCACCATCTCGCCGCCGCCGACCGGGCGTCGGCGCTGGCGGAGCGGTTGCGGGGACGGGTGCCGGGGCTGGCCGACCTGCATGTGAGCGAGGTCGGCGCGGTCATCGGCGCGCACACGGGGCCGGGCCTGCTGGGGGTCGTGGTCTCGCCGCGGTGAGCCGTCGGCTGGGCCGGGGTAGCCCGTCGGCTGTGCCGCGTGAGCCGTCGGCTGGGCGGCGGTGACCCGATGGCTGTGCCGCGTGATGGCTGTGCCACGTGAGCCGTCGGCTGGGTCGAAGTGGCCCGATGGCTGGGCCACGTGAGCCGTCGGCTGGGCCGCGGTGATTCACTCGTGTGAGTGGCCGGGATATCCACAACTCGGTTGCTGTCCACGGAATTCGGGCAAGATCATCGCGAATCGGCGGATCCGCCGATGCTCGTGGCATGGCACTTCGAGAACGCACACGTCCCCCTCATGCGACCAGTGGGCCCGGCCGGGGCCCGGCCTCCGACGGCCGTCTGCGCGACCGGCGCCCGGGCGGGCGCGCCCGCCGCCACCACAAGCGGCAGGCGCCGGCGGAGGAACTGCGCCGGCGCGCACGGATCGTCTTCGCCCAACGCGCCGGTGCCGGACCGGAGTCGGGGGCCGCACCACCCACGCCCGGCGTGGCGAGGTCACCGGACGCGCAGCCGGCGCACCAGGCGCAGGCGGAGCCGGCGACGCCCGAGCAACGGGACGGCCGCCGGTGGTCGGGAATCGGACCGGCGCTGCGCGAGCGGATGCCGGTGTGGGTGCAGACCCGGTGCGGTCTGGAACGCCGCAGCGTTCTCGCGCTGGGCGTACTGCTCGCCGTGGCGGCCGTCCTCGCGGTGCAGCACTTCTGGACGGGCCGCACCGAGACCGTGAGCGCGCCCGAAGTGGTGCGCGCGGCGGCCCCCCGGACCGCCGAGCCGGCCGCGCCGGACATCCGCGCGGCCCCGCCCCGGCCCGCGGCGACCGCCGGGCCCGAGATCGTGGTCGACGTCAGCGGCAAGGTCCGCAGGCCCGGCATCCACCGACTGCCGGCCGGATCCCGGGTCGTCGACGCGCTCAGCGCGGCCGGCGGGGTACGGCCCGGGACCGACACCCAGGGCCTCAATCGCGCCCGCTTCCTGATCGACGGCGAACAGGTGGTCGTCGGTGGCCCCCAGCCCGCCGCCGGTCCCGGCACGAGCGGCGCGGGCACCTGGCCCGGCGGGGGCGGCGGGTCGGCGGGAGCCGTGGGCGGGGGCGCACCCGCCGGGCCCGTCTCGCTCAACACGGCCACGGTGGACCAACTGGACGCCCTGCCGGGGGTCGGCCCCGTCCTGGCGCGGCACATCGTGGACTACCGCACCCAGCACGGTGGTTTCCGCTCGGTGGACGAACTGCGCGAGGTCAACGGCATCGGTGACCGCCGCTTCTCCGACCTGCGCGAACTGGTGCGGCCATGAGGGCCGGCCCGGGCGCCCGGCCCGATGAGCAGCGCGGGACGGCGGCCCAGGAAGGCCCTGCCGGGACACCCCGTAACCCGGTGCACGCCGCGTCCGGGAACCGGCTCGGGGACGCCCACCCCCGGCAGGAGGGGCCGGTGGACCTCCGGCTGGTCCCTCCCGCGCTGGCGTCCTGGGCGACCGCAGCCCTGATGCTGGATGCCCCGCCCTGGGTGGTCGTGACCGTGACGGCTGCCGGACTGGCCCTGGGCACCGCTCTGCTGGCGGTCGGGCGGGGCGCGGCCCGCGCGGCGAACGCACCGAGGCGGCTGGGATGGGTGCCGTGGGGCAACGGGCGCACGGGGGCGGGCGTGACCCCTGGCTCGCGGTCCAAGGGACGCGGGGCAACGGGGCCGGCTCCCGGCCCGTTGCCCAGGGGGCTCGGGGGAACGGGCGTGACGCTCGCCGCTGTCCTCCTGTGTGTCGCGGCAGCGGCCGCCTCCGCCGGGCTGCACGGAGCGGATCTGCGCAGGGGGCCGGTGCCGGTGCTGGCCCGGCAGTACGCGACGGTGACCGCCGACGTGGAGATCACCTCCGACGCCCGCCTCACCCGGCCCCGGGTGCGCGGCGACCACGTCACCTCGCCCTCCGTGGTGATCGAGGCGGAGGTGCGGTCGGTGGAGCACAGCGGCGGGCGGCGGGTGGCGACACGGGCGCCCGTGCTGCTGATCGTGGACACGGGACGCGGGGACGGGCAGGCTCCTCGCCCGGCCGCCGCACGCCGAGACGCGCCCTCCGCGTGGCTGGAGCTGCTGCCGACCACCACGCTCCGGGTGAGCGGCCGGCTCGCTCCGCCCGCCCTCGGCGGGGACCGGGTGGCGGCCGTACTGAGGGTGCGGGGCGCCGCGCAGCCGCCGGTGGTGGGGAAGCCGTCGGGGCCGCAGCGGCTGGCGGGGCGGTTGCGGGCCGGGCTGCGCGAGGCGACCGACGGCCTGCCGGCGGACGCGCGGGCCCTGCTGCCCGGGCTGGTCGTCGGGGACACCTCCCGGATCACACCGGAGCTGGATGAGGCGTTCAAGGAGACCGACCTCACCCATACGCTGGCCGTGTCCGGTGCGAACTTCACCATCCTCCTCGCGCTGCTCCTCGGCCCGCCCGGTCTGGCCCAGCGGGCCGAACGACGGGGGCTGGCGCCCCACCTGGGGCTCCCGCTGCGGACGACGGCCCTGCTGGGAGCGGCGGCGACGCTCGCCTTCGTGGTGGTGTGCCGGCCCGACCCGAGCGTGCTGCGTGCGGCGGCCTGTGGATCCGTCGCCCTGCTCGCGCTGGCCACCGGACGCCGCAGAACGCTGATCCCGGCGCTGGCGACAGCGGTACTGCTGCTCGTCCTGTACGACCCGTGGCTCGCCCGCAGTTACGGCTTCCTGCTGTCCGTGCTGGCCACCGGAGCCCTGCTCACCGTCGCGCCCCGGTGGAGTGCCGCGCTGCGGCGACGCCGGGTGCCGCCGCGGCTGGCCGAGGCGCTGGCGACGGCGGCCGCCGCCCAGGCGCTGTGCGCACCGGTCGTGGCGGTGCTGTCCGCGAGGGTGAGCCTGGTCGGGGTGGCCTGCAATCTGCTCGCGGAGGTCGCGGTCGCACCGGCGACGGTACTCGGATTCGCCGCGCTGGCGACGGCACCGTTCGCGATGCCGCTGGCCAAGGCGGTTGCCTGGTGCGCGAGTTGGCCGGCCGCGTGGATCGCCGGCGTGGCGCGGGAAGGGGCGGCACTGCCCGGCGGGGCCGTGGGCTGGCCGGGCGACTGGACGGGGGCGCTGCTCCTCGCGCTCGTCATCGCGCTCGCGGTGCCCGTCGGTCGGAGGCTGCTGCGTCACCCCTGGCTGTGCGGGGCGTGCGGGGTGCTGCTCCTGCTGTTCGTGGTGCGGCCGCAGCCGCTGACCCGGGTGGTCACGGGCTGGCCGCCGCCGGACTGGCGGTTGGTGATGTGCGACGTGGGGCAGGGCGACGCGACGGTGTTCGCGGCGGGCGAGGGCCGCGCCGTGGTCGTGGACGCCGGACCCGAACCCCGCCGGGTGGACCGGTGCCTGCGGACCCTCGGCGTCACCCGGGTCCCGCTCGTCGTGCTCACGCACTTCCACGCCGACCACGTCGCCGGGCTGCCGGGAGTGCTGCGCGGCCGGGCGGTGGGGGCGATCGAGACGACCGGTCTGGACGAGCCGGCGGACCAGGTGCGGTTCGTCAGGAGGGAGGCGTCCGCGCGGCACATCCCGCTCACCCGGGCCGCCGCCGGGGAGGAGCGACGGATCGGCGGGCTGTCCTGGCAGGTGCTGTGGCCGCGGCCCGGTCCCGGGCCGGCGGTGGACGGTCCGAACGACGCCAGCGTGACCCTGCTCGTGCGGACGGCGGGACTGCGGGTGCTGATGCTGGGAGACCTCGAACCGCCTGCGCAGCAGGCGCTGGCACGGTCACCGGCCGCCGCGTCGCTGCGGGACGTGGACGTGCTGAAGGTGGCCCATCACGGCTCCGCGTACCAGGACCCGGACCTGATACGGATGGCCGCCCCGCGGCTGGCGCTGGTGTCCGTCGGCGCGGACAACCCCTACGGCCATCCCGCTCCGGTGACCGTCCAGGCACTGCGGGCCGCGGGAGCGGCGGTCCTGCGGACCGACCGGGACGGATCCCTGGCCGTGCTGGGGTCGGCGGGTCCGAAGGGCCCGGGGGCGGACGGGGCGCTGCGGGTGGCGCCAGACTGAGGGCATGGACTCCGCACAGGCCGATGCCTATCTCCGCCGGCTGGGCGCCCGGCGCCCGGCCCGGCCCACCGACGACGCCCTGAGGGAACTGCACCTGCGGCATCTGCGCACCGTGCCCTTCGAGAACCTCTCGATCCACCTGGGAGAGGAGATCGTGCTGGAGGAGAAGCGGCTGGTGGACAAGGTCGTGGGGGCGAAGAGAGGAGGTTTCTGCTACGAACTCAACGGCGCTTTCGGGGCGTTGCTGACGGCGCTCGGCTTCGAGGTGACGCTGCTCGCGGCGCGGGTGTACGGGGACGGCGAGCGGACCGGCATCCCCTACGACCACCTGGCGCTGCGGGTGCGCACGGCGGACGGCGGCGACTGGCTGGCCGACGTCGGGTTCGGGGCGCACAGTCACCTTCCGCTGCGGTTCGGCGAGCGGGGCGAGCAGCCGGATCCCGGCGGGGTGTTCCGGATCGCGGAGGCGGGCCCCGACGCGGCCGGGGTCCGCGGGAGCGCCGAGGGGCCGGGCGGGGCGGCCGACCTGGACGTACTGCGGGACGGCCGCCCGCAGTACCGGCTGGAGGCGCGGCCCCGGGTGCTCGGCGACTTCGTCACCGGGGCCTGGTGGCACAGCACCTCGCCGCGCTCGCACTTCGTGCAGTCGCTGGTGTGCTCGCGGCTCACGGACGACGGCGGGCGGGTGACGCTCGGCGGGCGGCGGCTGACCACCACCGCGGCCGACGGAGCGCGGCGGGAACGGGAGCTGGAGGGGGACGCCGAGGTGCTGGCGGCGTACCGGGACCTGTTCGGGATCGAGTTGGGCAGCGTGCCCGTGGTGCGGGAGGCGAGCGGGAACTCCTGAGACGCGCCGCGCGGCGGGGGCCCGGAGGGGTTGGTCGCCGGGCTCCCGCCGCTCGGTCTCGGGTCGGTTGCGCGGTGTGGGCCCGGAGGGGCTCGCGCCGTCCGGTCTCGGGTCGGCTGCACGGCGGGGGCCCGGAGGGGTTGGTCGCCGGGCCCCCGCCGTCCGGTCTCCGGTCGGTTGCCGGAAAATGGGCGCGTGAGCGATGTGAGACATGTGCTGGTGCTGCCCGACCGCGACGCGGCGCAGGAGGCCGCTGAGGCGCTCGCCGAGCGGTTCGGCATCGACGAGGAGCCACGGCTCGTCCGCGACGCGCTGGCGGGGGAGGACGACGCGGAGGACGCGCAGTGGCTGGTGGTGCTGCGCGACGAGCACGAGCGGCTCGACCCGGGGGCGCTGGACGCGTTCGCGGGGGAGTGGGACGGCTGGCGGGAGGAACCCTGAGCCGACGGCGGCCGTGACGGCGCCCGGTCACGGTCGTCGTGAAACGGGCGTGACCCGCGTTGCCGGCCGCCGGGCGTGACCCGCGTTGTCGGTGGCCCGTGCCATGCTTGTGCCGATGGCCAGGAAGACTGCGAATGACGACCCTCTCGCCCCCGTGACGCTCGCCGTGGGCCAGGAGGACCTCCTGCTCGACCGTGCCGTGCAGGAGGTGGTGGCCGCCGCCAAGGCCTCCGACGCCGATACGGATGTGCGGGACCTGACCCCGGACCAGTTGCAGCCGGGTACGCTCGCCGAGCTGACCTCTCCCTCGCTCTTCGCCGAGCGCAAGGTCGTGGTCGTACGCAACGCGCAGGATCTGTCGGCCGACACCGTCAAGGACGTCAAGGCGTATCTGTCGGCGCCCGCCGAGGAGATCACGCTGGTCCTGCTGCACGCCGGCGGCGCCAAGGGCAAGGGACTGCTGGACGCCGCCCGCAAGGTGGGCGCGCGGGAGGTCGCCTGTCCGAAGATGACGAAGCCGGCCGACCGGCTGGCCTTCGTACGGCAGGAGTTCCGGGCCGTGGGGCGCTCGGCGACGCCCGAGGCGTGCCAGGCGCTGGTCGACGCGATCGGCAGCGACCTGCGGGAGCTGGCGTCCGCCGTCTCGCAGCTGGTCGCCGACGTGGAGGGGACGATCGACGAGGCCGTCGTCGGCCGGTACTACACCGGCCGCGCGGAGGCCTCCAGCTTCACCGTCGCCGACCGGGCGGTGGAGGGACGGGCGGCCGAGGCGCTGGAGGCGCTGCGGTGGTCGCTCGCCACGGGTGTCGCGCCGGTGCTGATCACCAGCGCGCTGGCGCAGGGCGTGCGGGCGATCGGCAAGCTGTCCTCCGCGCGCGGCGGACGCCCCGCCGACCTGGCCCGTGAGCTGGGCATGCCGCCGTGGAAGATCGACCGGGTGCGCCAGCAGATGCGGGGCTGGACCCCGGACGGGGTGGCCGTCGCGCTGCGCGCGGTGGCCGAGGCGGACGCCGGGGTGAAGGGCGGCGGCGACGACCCGGAGTACGCCTTGGAGAAGGCCGTGGTGACCATCGCGCGGGCCGCTCGCTCCAGGGGCCGATAGCCGCCCGCCGGAGGAGAATCGGACGCGTCAGCCGTACCTCGCCGAATGACGGAAAGGTGGCGATCGCCATGGCTGAGCATCCGCACGCAGCGCTGGTTCGCAGAGGGTACGAGGCGTTCGTCCGGGGGGACATGGACACCCTGCGCGAGATCATGACGGCGGACTGCACCCACCATGTGCCGGGCAGTCACCCGATGGCCGGCGACTTCAAGGGCCAGGACGCGGTCATCCAGATGTACGGCCGGCTCTTCGAGGAGACCGGTGGTTCCCTGAACGTCGACCTGCGCCAGATCTTCGTCGACGGGCGAGGACACGCCGTCGCCCTGCAGCACATCACCGCGGAGCGCAACGGCAAGCGTCTGGACGAGGACGGGACCATCGTCTTCCGCGTGGTCGGGGACAAGATCACCGATCTCGACCAGTGCTCCGCCGACATCGACAAGGACAACGACTTCTGGACGTGACGCCCCCGGCGCGCCCGCGACCGGCGCCCGCAACCGCGCCCGTTGATCGGCGCAAGGCCGCAGGCGCGGGACCGACACGCCGAACGGCCCCGTCGCCCGCCCTGGGGAAGGGCGTGGCGGCGGGGCCGTCGGATGAAGCGGGTGAGCCCGTTCCCGCGTGGCGAACGCAGGCCGCGAACAGGCTCGGGGTGCCGGACGGGAGCGGATGAGAGAGGGCCCGCTCTGGGTCCCTCCGGCGAGTGGGCCCCGTACCGGGACCCGTCAGATCAAAGGAGGTGCTCAGCCCTGGAGGGAAGCGACCTTGGAAGCAAGCGCCGACTTCTTGTTGGCGGCCTGGTTCTTGTGGATGACGCCCTTGGAGACGGCCTTGTCCAGCGCACGCGCCGCGGCGCGCTGCAGCTCGGTGGCCTTCTCGACGTCACCCGCGGCAGCGGCCTCGCGGGCCTTGCGGATCGCGGTCTTCAGGGAGGACTTGACGGCCTTGTTGCGCAGCCGGGCCTTCTCGTTGGTCTTGATCCGCTTGATCTGGGACTTGATGTTCGCCACGAATGAGCCTTTTCAGGTTCAGGCACGGGACTGGAAGGGATTCCACGAGAGAACCCCCGGACCCGTGCCAGGTGATTTCTTGGATGTGCCTCGCGCTGAGAGGGCATGAGACACAGCCCCCTACACTACCAGCGGCCCTTCGAGTGGCCCAAACCGGTCGCCGCGCCCCACCCGTGGGACCATGGAAGCTACGTATCGATCCGACCCGAGGCATAAGGCGCCTCAAGAGACAGGACCCTGCGTGCCCGCGACCCCTAACCATGTGCCCGAGCCGAGCCGTACCGACCCGGCTCTGATCCGCAACTTCTGCATCATCGCGCACATCGACCACGGCAAGTCCACGCTCGCCGACCGGATGCTCCAGCTGACCGGCGTCGTCGAGCAGCGGCAGATGCGTGCTCAGTACCTCGACCGGATGGACATCGAGCGCGAGCGTGGCATCACGATCAAGTCCCAGGCGGTGCGTTTGCCGTGGGCCCCGACCCATGACAAGAGCAACACGCACATCCTCAACATGATCGACACCCCGGGGCACGTCGACTTCACCTACGAGGTCTCGCGGTCGCTCGCCGCCTGCGAGGGGACCATCCTCCTCGTCGACGCCGCCCAGGGCATCGAGGCGCAGACCCTCGCCAACCTCTACCTGGCGATGGAGAACGACCTCACGATCATCCCCGTGCTGAACAAGATCGACCTGCCGGCCGCGCAGCCCGAGAAGTTCGCCGAGGAGCTCGCCAACCTGGTCGGCTGCGACCCCGACGACGTGCTCAGGGTCTCCGCGAAGACCGGCGTCGGCGTCGACGCGCTGCTCGACAAGGTGGTGGCGGAGATCCCGGCGCCCGTCGGCGTCAAGGATGCCCCCGCGCGCGCCATGATCTTCGACTCGGTCTACGACTCCTACCGCGGTGTCGTGACGTACGTCCGTGTCATCGACGGCCAGCTCAACAAGCGCGAGCGCATCAAGATGATGTCGACGGGCGCCACCCACGAGCTGCTGGAGATCGGCACCAACTCGCCGGAGATGCTCCCGGCCGACGGCCTCGGCGTCGGCGAGGTGGGCTACCTGATCACCGGTGTGAAGGACGTGCGCCAGTCCAAGGTCGGTGACACCGTCACCAGCCAGGCGAAGGGTGCCACCGAGGCGCTCGGCGGCTACAAGGACCCGAAGCCGATGGTCTTCTCCGGTCTGTATCCGCTGGACGGCTCGGACTACCCCGAGCTGCGCGAGGCCCTGGACAAGCTCCAGCTGAACGACGCCGCGCTGGTCTACGAGCCCGAGACCTCCGCCGCGCTCGGCTTCGGCTTCCGCGTCGGCTTCCTCGGCCTGCTGCACCTGGACGTGATCCGCGAGCGCCTCGAGCGCGAGTTCGGCCTCGACCTGATCGCCACCGCCCCCAACGTGGTCTACCGCGTGGTCATGGAGGACGGCAGCGAGCACACGGTCACCAACCCGAGCGAGTTCCCCGAAGGCAAGATCAACGAGGTCTACGAGCCGGTCGTGCGGGCCACCATCCTCGCGCCCACCGAGTTCATCGGCTCGATCATGGAGCTGTGCCAGACCCGGCGCGGCACCCTGCTCGGCATGGACTACCTCTCCGAGGACCGCGTCGAGATCCGCTACACGCTGCCGCTCGCGGAGATCGTCTTCGACTTCTTCGACCAGCTGAAGTCCAAGACCCGCGGTTACGCCTCCCTCGACTACGAGCCCACCGGCGAGCAGACCAGCTCCCTGGTCAAGGTCGACATCCTGCTGCACGGCGACAAGGTGGACGCGTTCTCCGCGATCACCCACAAGGACCAGGCGTACGCCTACGGTGTGCGGCTCGTCGCCAAGCTCAAGGAGCTGATCCCGCGGCAGGCCTTCGAGGTGCCGGTGCAGGCCGCCATCGGCTCGAGGGTGATCGCCCGCGAGACCATCCGCGCCATCCGCAAGGACGTCCTCGCCAAGTGCTACGGCGGTGACATCTCCCGTAAGCGGAAGCTGCTGGAGAAGCAGAAGGAAGGCAAGAAGCGGATGAAGATGGTCGGTTCTGTGGAGGTTCCGCAGGAGGCCTTCATCGCCGTCCTGTCCAGCGATGACAGCGGGGCATCGGCCAAGGGCAAGAAGTAACCGGCGACCGTAGCCCGCCGGCCCGGCAAAACCGGTCACACAGGGGTCCGTCGTACGAAAGTGCGCCGGGCCCCTGTGTGTTCCGTCGGTCACTCGGCAGGCAAACCACCGGGCGTCAGCTCTTACGCAGGCGGCGGTCGGGCTCTACTCTGTCCCTGCCCGATAGTTACTCGAGAGTTAAACAACGTCTCGTGGGTAGGAACCAGCCGCACTGTCGCGCCAGCCGCACTGTCGCGGGCCCCGGAGGATGTCGTGAGCGACGCAACTACCCTGATCGAGAACCGTCCGCCGTCCGTGGCGGGCCTCTTCCTGGAGCGCGTGGCGGCCACGCCGGACGCCGAGGCCTACCGGTATCCGGTACCGGCCGCCTCCGGTGAGGGCCCGGACGACTGGAAGTCCCTCAGCTGGGCCCAGGCGGCCGAGCGGGTGCACGCCATCGCGGCCGGTCTGATCGAGCTGGGTGTCCAGCCGGAGCAGCGCGTCGCGCTCGCCTCCTCCACGCGCCTCGAGTGGATCCTCGCCGACCTCGGCATCATGTGCGCCGGCGCGGCCACCACCACGATCTACCCGCAGACCAACGCCGAGGAGTCGGCGTTCATCCTCTCCGACTCCGAGAGCAAGATCCTCATCGCGGAGAACGCCGCCCAGCTCGCCAAGGCGGTGGAGAGGCGCGCCGAGCTGCCCGACCTCACCCATGTCGTGGTGATCGACCCGGCCGGCGTGGAGAGCGGCGACTGGGTGCTCACCCTCGCCGAGCTGGAGCAGCGCGGCGCCGCCCGCCTCGCGCAGGACCCGGAGCTGGTCAAGGAGCGGGTCGGCAAGATCACCCGCGACCAGCTCGCCACCCTCATCTACACCTCCGGCACCACCGGCCGCCCCAAGGGTGTGCGCCTGCCGCACGACAACTGGTCGTACATGGCCAAGGCGATCGCCGCGACCGGGCTGGTCGGCCCGGACGACGTGCAGTACCTGTGGCTGCCGCTGGCGCACGTCTTCGGCAAGGTGCTCACCTCCGGCCAGATCGAGGTCGGTCACGTCACCGCCGTCGACGGCCGCGTGGACAAGATCATCGAGAATCTGCCGCTCGTGCAGCCGACGTACATGGCCGCCGTCCCGCGCATCTTCGAGAAGGTCTACAACGGTGTGGCCGCCAAGGCGAAGGCCGGCGGCGCCGCCAAGTACAAGATCTTCCAGTGGGCCTCCGAGGTCGCCCGCGAGTACGCCAAGGTCACCCAGGACAACTTCAAGCGCACCGGCAACCGCTCCGCGCCCTTCGGCCTCGCCTCCAAGCACAAGGTCGCCGACACGCTGGTCTACAGCAAGATCCGCGAGGCGTTCGGCGGCCGGCTGCGCGCCTGTGTCTCCGGTTCCGCCGCGCTCGCCCCGGAGATCGGCTACTTCTTCGCCGGCGCCGGCATCCACATCCTGGAGGGCTACGGCCTCACCGAGTCCTCCGCGGCCTCCTTCGTCAACCCCGGCGAGGCCTACCGCACCGGCACCGTCGGCAAGCCGCTGCCCGGCACCGAGGTCCGGATCGCCGAGGACGGCGAGATCCTGCTGCGCGGCCCCGGCATCATGCAGGGCTACCACAAGCTGCCCGAGAAGACCGCCGAGGTGCTGGAGAGCGACGGCTGGTTCCACACCGGCGACATCGGCGAGCTGTCGCCCGACGGCTATCTGCGCATCACCGACCGCAAGAAGGACCTGATCAAGACCTCCGGCGGCAAGTACGTCGCGCCGGCCGAGGTCGAGGGCCAGTTCAAGGCGATCTGCCCCTACGTCTCCAACATCCTGGTGCACGGCGCCGACCGGAACTTCTGCACCGCCCTCATCGCCCTGGACGAGCAGGCCATCCTCGACTGGGCCAAGGACAACGGACTGGAGGGCAAGGCGTACGCCGAGGTGGTCGCCGCGCCGCAGACGGTCGAGCTGATCGACGGCTACGTCAAGGAGCTCAACGAGGGCCTGCAGCGCTGGCAGACCCTGAAGAAGTTCCGCCTCCTGCCCCGCGACCTCGACGTCGAGCACGGCGAGATCACCCCGAGCCTGAAGCTGAAGCGGCCGGTCGTGGAGCGCGAGTACAAGCACCTCATCGACGAGATGTACGCGGGGACGCGCGAGGCGTAGACCGGTGACGCCGGGGACATGTTTGGCATAGTCCAGCGGCGGACGCCTTGTGAACGCGGAATGCCCGGATCCGAACTCTTTCTGTCCGGATCCGGGCATTCATACGCCCTGGTTCTCGCTCATCGCGACCCAGTTCGGTAACTCCACGCTTATGCGCCGGTCCGGTCTGTCACCCTGTCGCCAACGCCCGACAGATGTCCAGCCGAACCGCTCGGGGAGTTGTCGATGGGGGTCGTACCGACGCAGCGCGAGACCGAGGTCCTGACCGGTGCTGCGCCCGCGCACACCGACAGCCGCGCGCGGGCGCACGCCCTCCTGCCCGGCAGCGAACTCGCGCCCGGCACCGCACGCGGCATGGTCCGCGCGGCGCTCGGCGAGTGGACCGGCCTCGCCCTGCCCGGTGCCGAACGGCTCACCGAGCGCCTCGCCCAGGACGCGGCGCTCCTCGTCAGCGAGCTGGTCACCAACGCGGTCGTGCACGCGGGCACCGACGTCGAACTGCACTGCCGGCTGGAGCCGGCCGGAGCCGTGGTCGTCGAGGTCACCGACCGGCACCCCACCCGCGCCCCGCGCGACACCACGGCCGACGACGGCACACCGGAACCGGAGTACGGGCGCGGACTGCGCCTGGTCGCCGCGCTCGCCGAGTCCTGGGGCGTCACCTACCGCCGCACCGCCAAGACGGTCTGGGCCCGGCTCACCCCGGAGACCGACGACCGCCCCCACCCCGACGACCGCCCGCTCCACGACGACCTCACCCACCCCGGTGACCGGGCCCTCGGCGAGGCCCTCCAGCTCGCCGGGATCCTCGCCCCCGAGCCGCGCGGCGCCGACGGCGACCGGGACTGGCTCGGGCGCGGCGCCCTGTCCTTCCTCGCCGAGGCCTCCGATCTGCTCGCCGGACAGCTCGACGAGGACCTCGTCGCGTCCCTCACCGGCCAGCTCGTCGTGCCCCGCCTCGCCGACTGGTGCGCCGTGTGGCTGGAGGACGAGGTCAGCGGGCGCGGCTGGGCCGACGGCGGCGGACCGGGCGTACGGCCCGCCCGGGTGTGGCACAGCGGAGAACACCTCGTCGAGGAGCTGCGCCACGCCCTGGAGAAGGAACCGCCCCGCCCGCCCGGCCCCGCCTCCCACGGCCCGCTGCCCTACCCGTGGCCGGGCGCCGTGCTCGGCCCGCACGGCGCGGCCCTCGCCTACCGCCTCGTCGCGGGCGGCCGCCCGCTCGGCACCCTCGTCATCGGCCGCACCGGGCTGCTCCGCTTCCCCGACGAGGTCACCGGGCTCGTCGAGGACCTCAGCCGCCGCGTCGCGCTCGCCATCGGCGCCGCCCGCCAGTACGCCCGCCAGGCCACCATCAGCGCCGTCCTCCAGCGCGGCCTGCTGCCCGGCGCCGTCGCCGAGATCCCCGGCGTGCGCACCGCGCTCGTCTACGAGCCCTGCGACAAGGGCGGTCCCAGCGGCGACTTCTACGACGTCTTCCCGGCCGGCCACGGCCGCTGGTGCTTCGCCGTCGGCGACGTCCAGGGCAAGGGCCCCGAGGCCGCCGTCGTCATCGGCCTGGCCCGGCCCTGGCTGCGGCTGCTGGCCCGCGAGGGCTACGGCGTCGCCGACGTCCTCGACCGCCTCAACCAGCTCCTCCTCGACGACGCCACCGAGGCCGCCGACGCCGCCGCCCGCGCCTTCGCCGGCCCCGTCGCCCCCGGAGACGGCCCGCAGACCCGCTTCCTGTCCCTGCTCTACGGCGAGCTGGTGCCGTACGAGGGCGGGGTCCGCTGCACCCTGGCCTCCGCCGGACACCCGCTGCCGCTGGTCCTCGGCCCCGGCGGCGACGTCCGCACCGCCGCGCGCCCGCAGACCCTGCTGGGGGTCGTCGAGGACGAGACGTACACCAGCGAGACCATCGAGCTGCGGTCCGGCGACACCCTGCTCTGCGTCACCGACGGGGTCACCGAGCGGCGCAACGGCCCCGACCAGTTCGACGACGGCGACGGGCTGGCCCGCGCGCTCGCCGGGTGCGCGGGTCTCGACGCCGGCCTCGTCGCCGAGCGGATCAGCCGGCTGGTGCACGACTTCGGCGGGCAGCCGCCGGAGGACGATCTGGCGCTGCTCGTCCTCCAGGCGGAGTAACCCTCCGCGGTCCTGGACAATGGGAGACATGCCTTCAGCACTCCCCGACGGCGAGCCCGTCCCCGACGACGGCGCGCTGCCCGCGTCCGCGCTCGCCGGCGCCGCCGAGCGGCCCCTCGGGTTCTATCTGCACGTGCCCTACTGCGCCACCCGCTGCGGCTACTGCGACTTCAACACCTACACCGCGACCGAGCTGCGCTCCACCGGCGGAGTGCTGGCCTCCCGCGACAACTACGCCGACACCCTGACCGACGAGATCCGCCTGGCCCGCAAGGTGCTCGGCGACGATCCGCGCCCGGTGCGCACGGTGTTCGTCGGCGGCGGTACGCCCACCCTGCTGGCCGCCGGTGACCTGGTGCGGATGCTGGCGGCGATCCGGGACGAGTTCGGGCTCGCGCCGGACGCGGAGATCACCACGGAGGCGAACCCGGAGTCCGTCGACCCGGCCTACCTCGCCACCCTGCGCGAGGGCGGCTTCAACCGGATCTCCTTCGGCATGCAGAGCGCCCGGCAGCACGTGCTGAAGATCCTCGACCGCACCCACACCCCGGGCCGCCCCGAGGCGTGCGTGGCCGAGGCGCGCGCGGCGGGTTTCGAGCACGTCAACCTCGACCTGATCTACGGCACGCCCGGAGAGTCCGACGACGACTGGCGGGCCTCGCTGGACGCCGCGATCGGCGCCGGCCCCGACCATGTCAGCGCGTACGCCCTCATCGTCGAGGAGGGCACGCAGCTCGCCCGGCGCATCCGGCGCGGTGAGGTCCCGATGACCGACGACGACGTGCACGCCGACCGCTACCTGATCGCCGAGGAGACCTTCTCCGCGGCGGGCTTCGAGTGGTACGAGGTGTCCAACTGGGCCACCTCCGAGGCGGGCCGCTGCCTGCACAACGAGCTGTACTGGCGCGGCGCCGACTGGTGGGGCGCGGGCCCGGGTGCCCACAGCCACGTCGGCGGGGTGCGCTGGTGGAACGTGAAGCACCCGGGCGCCTACGCGGCGGCCCTGGCCGAAGGCCGCTCCCCGGGCGCCGGGCGGGAGCTCCTGAGCGAGGAGGACCGCCGCGTGGAGCGCATCCTGCTGGAGCTGCGGCTGCGCGAGGGCGTACCGCTGGACCTGCTGAAGGCGGACGGCCGCCGGGCCGCCGGCCGGGCCCTGGCGGACGGGCTGCTCCAGAGCGAGCCGTACGCCGGGGGCCGCGCGGTACTGACCCTGCGCGGACGCCTGCTCGCGGACGCGGTGGTGCGGGACCTGGTGGACTGAGGGGCCGACCCCGCGTCGGCGGGGAGCACGAACTGCTGGGCCACGTGGACCAGCTCATCGACGGACCACCTCCGCGACGGCGGAGAGCAGTCCACCGGTCCCGCCGAGGCAACGATCAGGTAGCTCTCAGGGCACGGTCACGTGGTCGATGAGGCGCTCGACACAGCCCAGCAGCTCCGGCTCCAGGTCCCGGTACGACCGCACCCGGCCGAGGATCGCCTGCCAGGCCGCGCCCGTGTTCTCCGGCCAGCCGAGGGCCCGGCACACGCCCGTCTTCCAGTCCTGGCCGCGCGGGATCACCGGCCACGCCTCGATGCCCAGCGCCGACGGCTTCACCGCCTGCCAGATGTCGATGTACGGGTGGCCCACCACCAGCGCGTGCTCACTCGTCACGGCCTCGGCGATCCGCCATTCCTTCGTGCCCGGCACCAGATGGTCCACCAGGACGCCCAGACGGGCGTCCGGACCCGGGGCGAAGGACTCCACGATCGCCGGCAGGTCGTCGACGCCTTCCAGATACTCCACGACCACGCCCTCGATGCGCAGGTCGTCGCCCCACACCTTCTCCACCAGCTCGGCGTCGTGCCGTCCCTCGACGTAGATCCGCCCGGCGCGGGCGACCCGCGCGCGGGCGCCGGGCACGGCCACCGATCCGGACGCGGTACGAGCGGGCCGTGCCGGAGCCGCCGAGGCGGGCCTGACCAGCGTCACCACACGGCCCTCCAGCAGGAAGCCGCGCGGCTGGAGCGGGAAGACCCGGTGCTTGCCGAAGCGGTCCTCCAGCGTGACGGTGCCGGCCTCGCAGCGGATCACCGCCCCGCAGAAGCCGCTGCCGGGCTCCTCCACCACCAGGCCCGGCTCGGCCGCCACCTCGGGCGCCGGAGCGGGCTTCTTCTTCCAGGGCGGGGTCAGGTCGGGGGAGTACTGCCGCATTCGGATGACGATAGGAGAACCCGCGCCCCCGGGGGCCCCGATCAGCGCGACACGCCGAAGCGGGCCGCCAGCGCGTCCCGTTGCGCCCGCACGAACGCCGCGTCCACCACCGCTCCGTGACCGGGCACGTACAGCGCGTCGTCGCCGCCGAGCGCCAGCAACCGGTCCAGCGCGTCCGGCCAGTGCGACGGTACGGCGTCCGGGCCCGCCTGCGGCTCGCCGGACTCCTCGACGAGGTCACCGCAGAACACCACCTCCCGCTCGCCCGGGACCAGCGCGGCGAGATCGTGGGCGGTGTGCCCGGGACCCACGTTGGCGAGCAGCACCTGGCGGCCGCCGCCGAGGTCGAGCGTCCACTCGCCGCTGACCAGGTGGCCGACCGGCACCGGCACCCCCGCGGCCTCCTCGGCGGCCTCCGGGTCCAGGCCGGCCGTCACCGCGTCCGCCCGCAGCTCCTCCCGGCCGCGCGGGGTGAACGCGGACTCGATGCCGACCGCGCCGAAGATCTCGGCGGCCCGCACCGCGGAGGCACCGAGGACGTGGTCGAAGTGGGGGTGGGTGAACGCGAGATGGGTCACACCGTGCCCGGTGAGCCGTTCCGCCTCGGCACGCAGCCGGGCGCCCTCCGCGAGGCTCGACCCGGCGTCGACCATCAGTGCCGTGCCCGCGCCGACGATCAGCCCCGTCGTGCAGTCCCAGCCCGGCAGCCGGCACCGTCCGACCCCGGCCGCCAGCCGTTCCCACCCGAGCTCTTCCCAAGTAACCGTCATACCGCGACGCTAGCCGTACCGGCCGCGCGCGGACGACCAGCCTTGCCGGGGGCGTACCCCACCGCCGTACACTGGCCCGGGGACGTCTGGCACTCGGACGCGCAGAGTGCCAGGGACGATTCGAGGGAAGGCTCTGGAGGTGTGCGCCATGCTGAGTGAACGACGGCTTCAGGTGCTGCGCGCCATCGTCCAGGACTACGTGGGCACCGAGGAGCCGGTCGGTTCGAAGGCACTCACGGAGCGGCACAACCTCGGCGTCTCCCCGGCGACCGTCCGCAACGACATGGCGGCCCTGGAGGACGAGGGGTACATCGCGCAGCCGCACACCAGCGCGGGGCGCATCCCCACCGACAAGGGCTACCGGCTGTTCGTCGACAAGCTGGCCGGTGTGAAGCCGATGACCGGGCCGGAGCGGCGCGCGATCCAGAACTTCCTCGAGGGCGCCGTCGACCTCGACGACGTGGTGGCCCGTACCGTGCGGCTGCTGGCGCAGCTCACGCGGCAGGTGGCCGTCGTGCAGTACCCGTCGCTGACCCGCTCGACCGTGCGGCACGTGGAGCTGCTGTCGCTCGCGCCCGCCCGGGTGATGCTGGTGCTGATCACCGACACCGGCCGGGTGGAGCAGCGGATGGTGGACTGCCCGGCACCCTTCGGCGAGACCTCGCTGGCGGATCTGCGGGCCCGGCTGAACAGCCGGATCGCGGGCCGCCGGTTCACGGACGTGCCGAAGCTGGTGGAGGACCTGCCGGAGGCCTTCGACCCGGAGGACCGCGGCACGGTCTCGACGGTGCTGTCCACGCTGCTGGAGACGCTCGTCGAGGAGAACGAGGAACGGCTGATGATCGGCGGCACCGCCAATCTGACGCGTTTCTCGCACGACTTCCCCCTCACGATCCGGCCGGTGC
This sequence comes from Streptomyces sp. NPDC028635, assembly GCF_040637635.1. NCBI lineage: Bacteria > Bacillati > Actinomycetota > Actinomycetes > Kitasatosporales > Streptomycetaceae > Streptomyces > Streptomyces sp. NPDC028635. The sequence continues at coordinate 25,941 of NZ_JBEZWX010000039.1, forward strand.
TGGAGGCTCTGGAGGAGCAGGTCGTCCTCCTGAAGCTGCTCGGCGAGGCGAAGGATCCGGGCGTGACCGTCCGTATCGGTCATGAGAACGCCCACGTAGGACTCAACTCCACGTCCGTCGTGTCGGTCGGCTACGGTTCGGGCGGCGAGGCTGTCGCCAAGCTCGGCGTGGTCGGACCGACCCGCATGGACTACCCGGGAACGATGGGAGCGGTACGCGCAGTGGCACGGTACGTCGGACAGATCCTGGCGGAGTCGTAGGTGGCCACGGACTACTACGCCGTACTCGGCGTGCGCCGCGACGCGTCGCAGGATGAGATCAAGAAGGCGTTCAGGCGGCTCGCTCGCGAGCTGCACCCGGACGTCAATCCCGATCCGAAGACGCAGGAGCGGTTCAAGGAGATCAACGCCGCCTACGAGGTGCTGTCGGACCCGCAGAAGAAGCAGGTCTACGACCTCGGCGGCGACCCGCTCTCGCAGTCCGGCGGCGCCGGCGCGGGCGGCTTCGGCGCGGGCGGCTTCGGGAACTTCTCGGACATCATGGACGCGTTCTTCGGTACGGCGTCGCAGCGCGGACCGCGCTCGCGTACCCGCCGGGGCCAGGACGCGATGATCCGGGTCGAGGTCGAACTCGACGAGGCGGCCTTCGGCACCACGAAGGACATCCAGGTCGAGACCGCGATCGTCTGTTCCACCTGCTCGGGTGAGGGCGCCGCGCCGGGCACCTCCGCGCAGACGTGTGACATGTGCCGCGGCCGTGGTGAGGTCTCGCAGGTCACCCGGTCCTTCCTGGGCCAGGTCATGACCTCGCGGCCGTGCCCGCAGTGCCAGGGCTTCGGCACGATCGTGCCGAACCCGTGCCCGGAGTGCGCCGGTGACGGCCGGGTGCGCTCGCGGCGGACGCTGACGGTGAAGATCCCGGCCGGTGTCGACAACGGCACCCGCATCCAGCTCGCCGGTGAGGGCGAGGTCGGGCCCGGCGGCGGTCCCGCCGGTGACCTCTACGTCGAGATCCACGAGCTGCCGCACCCGACGTTCCAGCGGCGCGGTGACGATCTGCACTGCACGGTGACGATCCCGATGACGGCGGCGGCGCTCGGCACGAAGGTGCCGCTGGAGACGCTGGACGGCATGGAGGAGGTCGACATCCGGCCCGGCACTCAGTCCGGCCAGTCGATCCCGCTGCACAACCGCGGTGTCACGCATCTGCGCGGCGGCGGACGCGGCGACCTGATCGTGCACGTCGAGGTCCAGACGCCGACCAAGCTCGACCCCGAGCAGGAGCGCCTGCTGCGCGAGCTGGCCAAGCTCCGCGGCGAGGAACGCCCCACGGGCCAGTTCCAGCCCGGGCAGCAGGGGTTGTTCTCGCGGCTGAAGGACGCGTTCAACGGACGGTGAGGCGTGGGGCCGCCGGCTCTGCCGGTGGCCCGTGCCCGCGGGGCGGGTGGATTCGGACTTGTCCGGGGGACGTGACACCATGCGGTCATGTCCTCCCTGACCGATCTCTTCCCCCATCCGATCGTGCAGGCTCCCATGGCGGGCGGCGTCTCCGTCCCGCCCCTCGCCGCTGCCGTCTGCGAGGCGGGCGGGCTGGGCTTCCTCGCCGCCGGGTACAAGACCGCCGACGGGATGTACCAGGAGATCAAGCAGCTGCGGAGCCTGACGAACCGTCCCTTCGGGGTCAATGTGTTCATGCCGCAGCCGGACGGTGCCGAGACCGGCGCCGTCGAGGTCTACGCGCACCAGCTGGCCGGGGAGGCCACCTGGTACGACACCGAGCTGGGCGACCCCGACAGCGGCCGGGACGACGGCTACGACGCGAAGCTCGCGGTGCTGCGCGACGACCCGGTGCCCGTGGTCTCCTTCCACTTCGGCGTCCCGAGCCGTGAGGTCGTCGACTCCCTGCACCGGGTCGGCACCTTCGTCTGGGTCACCGCCACCACGGCCGACGAGGCGGTCGCCGTGCAGCGCTCCGGCGCGGACGCGGTGATCGCGCAGGGCGTGGAGGCCGGCGGCCACCAGGGCACGCACCGGGACGTGCCGGAGAACGACGGCTCCGGGATCGGGCTGCTGGCGTTGCTGGCGCAGGTGCGGGAGGCCGTGTCGATCCCGGTGGTCGCCGCGGGCGGGCTGATGCGGGGCAGCCAGATCGCCGCGGTGCTCGCGGCGGGGGCGAGCGCCGCCCAGCTGGGCACGGCGTTCCTCGCGACGGAGGAGTCCGGGGCGCACGCGGTGCACAAGGACGCGCTGACCAACCCGCTGTTCGTGCGGACCGAGCTGACCCGGGCGTTCTCCGGGAGACCGGCGCGCGGGCTGGTCAACCGGTTCCTGCGCGAGCACGGCCCGTACGCGCCGGCCGCGTATCCGCAGATCCATCATCTGACCGCGCCGCTGCGCAAGGCCGCGGCGAAGGCGGACGACGCGCAGGGCATGGCGCTGTGGGCGGGGCAGGGGCACCGGCTGGCCCGGACCCTGCCGGCCGGGCGGTTGGTGGAGCTGCTGGCCGGTGAACTCCATGCGGCGAGGACAGCGTTGTCGGCCGGAACTCACGGGGGTGAGGTGCGATGACGGCGCCCGTCTTCGTCGTCGAGTCGTTCGGGACGGACCGGGGCCGCTTCGTCCTGGACGGGCCGGAGGGGCGGCACGCCGTCTCGGTCAAGCGGCTCCAGGTGGGCGAGGAGGTCGTCCTCACGGACGGCGCCGGGCGGTACGCGGTGTGCCCGGTGACCGGCGTGGAGGGCAAGGACCGGCTGATCGTCGATGTGCCCTCCGTCGAGGAGGAGCCCGCGCCGGCGCCCCGGATCACCGTGGTGCAGGCCCTGCCCAAGGGGGACCGGGGCGAGCTGGCGGTGGAGACCATGACCGAGGTCGGGGTGGACGCGATCGTGCCGTGGCAGGCGGCGCGCTGCATCACCCAGTGGAAGGGCGAGCGGGGACTGAAGGCGCTCGGCAAGTGGCGCAGCACCGCCCGGGAGGCGGGCAAGCAGTCCCGGCGGGTGCGGTTCCCCCAGGTCGCGGACGCGGCCACCACCAAGCAGGTCGCCGCACTTCTGGCGACGGCGGACTTCGCCGGCGTCCTGCACTCGGACTTCGGCGTCGCGAGCGAGCCGCTGGCGAGAGCCGAGTTGCCCGCGTCCGGGGAGATCGTGCTGGTCGTCGGTCCCGAAGGGGGCGTGGCCGGGGACGAGTTGGAACTGTTTCGTCAGGCGGGTGCCGTGCCGTACGTGCTGGGGCCTACGGTGTTGCGTACGTCGACCGCCGGGACGGCGGCTGCGGCGCTCCTCCTCGGCCGCACCGGACGGTGGTCCTGACCTGGGGGGTTGCTGCCTCGTGGAACTGGCTCAAGTGCGGCTGCTGGTCACCGACTTCGCCGCGTGTTACCGCTTCTACGCCGACGTGCTGGGGCTGAAGCCGCAGTCGGGGGCGGCGTCGGGGCCGTACGAGAAGTTCAGCCCGACGGTGGGGTCCGCGGGGATCGCCCTGCAGGACCGGGCGATGATGGCGTCCGTGCTCGGGGAGCTGGGGGAGACGGCGACGGGGCACCGTTCGCTGGTGGTGCTGCGGGTGGACGACCTGGACGCGTACTGCGAGGAGATCGCCGGGCGCGGAGCGGTGCTGCTGCAGGGGCCCGCGGCGATGACGGACCGGATGCGGGTGGCTCACCTCAAGGATCCCGAGGGGAACCTGGTGGAGTTGCAGGAGTGGCTGCTGCTGCGGGGGTAGCCCCCGCGCGCGTGCCGGGGCGGTCCGCGCGGGAACACCGGTGCGGGGGAGGCGGGTTGTGGCCGTATGCGTACTACCGCCCGTCGTGACGGAGTGGCACGCTGCTGGGCATGGGCGCGTTGAGGCGTATCTTCGGCGCCGCCGGCCTTCTCGTCGTGGCCGTCGGTGGAGTCGTGGCCTGTGATCCCGGCGGGCTCGGTTCGGCCGCCGTCGCCTACACCACCGACCAGACCGCGACCAAGGAGCTTCAGCGCCGGCACGTGGACGTGCGATGGCTGACCTGTACCGCCGACTACGGCGACAGGGGGGCCACGCCCTCGGCCGGCGCGGGCACCGTCGTCACCGTCGACTGCCGGGGACAGACCAAGGACGGCCGGGACATCACCGTCAAGGGGAAGGTGACCCGGGCCGTCGACGGGGCCTGTGTGCGCGGGGACCTGACCGCCGAGGTGGGCGGGAAACAGGTGTTCCACGTGAGCGGGCTCGGCAACTGCGACGCCACCCCGTCCCCCGTCGGGCCGCCGGGGAACGGCCCCGGTCCGGCGCGGCCGACGGTCACCGTGACCGTCACGCGGACCATCTGGTGCCAGGGCGATCCGACCTGCTGGCCCGTCCAGGGCAAGTGAGGGCGCCTGCGCCGCCGTAGCCACTCGCTACGATGCCTTCGTACGCGATCATCCCGGCGCGAGGAGGCACACGCATGGCAGGGGAGCCGCAGGACGACTGCTTGTTCTGCAAGATCGTCGCGGGCAGCGTCCCGGCGACGATCGTCCGTGAGACGGAGACGACCATCGCCTTCCGTGACATCAACCCCCAGGCGCCCACCCACGTCCTGGTGATCCCCAAGGCCCACCACAAGGACGCCGCCGCGCTCGCCGCCGAAGCGCCCGAGCTGGCCGCGGACGTGCTGCGCGAGACGCAGGCGGTGGCCGACGAGGAAAAGCTGGAGAGCTACCGGACGGTGTTCAACACCGGCAGCGGCGCCGGGCAGACCGTCTGGCACGCGCACGCCCACGTCCTCGGCGGGCGCGGGCTGAACTGGCCGCCCGGGTAGCCGCCGTGTCCGTACGCGAACTCGTCGTCCTCGGCACGGCCAGCCAGGTCCCGACCCGGCACCGCAACCACAACGGCTATCTGCTGCGCTGGGACGGCGAGGGCATCCTCTTCGATCCCGGTGAGGGCACCCAGCGGCAGATGCTGCGGGCCGGGGTCGCCGCCCACGACCTGAACCGGCTGTGCGTCACGCACTTCCACGGGGACCACTCGCTGGGCCTGGCCGGGGTGATCCAGCGGATCAACCTCGACCAGGTGCCGCACGACGTCACCGCCCACTACCCGCGCTCCGGGCAGCGGTTCTTCGACCGGCTGCGGTACGCCACGGCCTACCGGGAGACCGTGCGGATCACCGAGGCGCCGGTGGCCGGGGACGGCGTGATCGCTCGGACGGACGCGTACACGCTCGAGGCGCGCCGGCTCTCCCACCCCGTGGAGTCCTTCGGCTACCGGGTCGTCGAGCCCGACGGGCGGCGCATCCTGCCCGTAAGGCTCGCCGCGCACGGGATCAAGGGGCCGGACGTCGGGCGCATCCAGCGCGAGGGGGTGCTCGGCGGGGTGCGGCTGGAGGACGTCAGCGAGGTCCGGCGCGGGCAGCGGTTCGCCTTCGTGATGGACACCCGGCTGTGCGACGGCGTGCACGCCCTGGCCGAGGGGTGCGACCTGCTCGTCATCGAGTCCACCTTCCTCGACGAGGACGCCCGGCTCGCCGCGGACCACGGGCACCTGACGGCCGGTCAGGCGGCTCGGGTGGCCCGGGACGCCGGGGTGCGCCATCTGGTGCTCACCCACTTCAGCCAGCGCTACGCGGAGCCGGAGGAGTTCGAGCGGCAGGCGCGGGCCGCCGGGTTCGAGGGGGAGCTGACCGTGGCCCATGATCTGCTCCGGGTACCGGTTCCGAAGCGTCGGTGAATTCGCCGTAGCATGTTTTGATGCCGCTACCCAAAGCCGAACTGCACCTTCACATCGAAGGCACCCTGGAGCCCGAGCTGGCCTTCGCGCTGGCCCGGCGCAACGGGGTCCAGCTGCCGTACGCCGACGAGGACGCCCTGCGCGAGGCGTACCGGTTCGAGGACCTGCAGTCCTTCCTCGACCTGTACTACGCCCTGATGGCCGTCCTGCTCACCGAGCGGGACTTCGAGGACCTCGCCGACGCCTATCTCGCGCGCGCCGCCGCCCAGGGCGTGCGGCACGCGGAGATCTTCTTCGATCCGCAGGCCCATCTGGCGCGGGGCGTGCCGATGGGCACCGTGGTGGAGGGGCTGTGGCGCGCGCTCGGGAACAGCGAGGCCCGTCATGGCGTCTCCACCCGGCTGATCATGTGCTTCCTGCGTGACGAGTCCGCCGAGTCGGCCCTTGCGACCCTGGACGCCGCGAAGCCCCATCTGGACCGGATCACGGGGATCGGGCTCGACTCCGCCGAGGTCGGGCACCCGCCGGTGAAGTTCCGCGAGGTGTACGAGGCCGCCGCCGCGCTCGGGCTGCGCCGCGTCGCGCACGCGGGGGAGGAGGGGCCGCCGGAGTACATCACCGAGGCCCTGGACGTCCTCGGCGTCGAGCGCGTCGACCACGGGCTGCGCTGCATGGAGGACCCGGCGCTGGTGGAGCGGCTGGTGCGTGAGCGGGTGCCGCTGACGCTGTGCCCGCTGTCCAACGTCCGGCTGCGGGCCGTGGACGTCCTCGCCGAGCACCCGCTGCCCGCGATGCTCGACGCCGGGCTGATGTGCACAGTCAACTCCGACGACCCCGCCTACTTCGGCGGCTACGCCGGGGACAACTTCGACGCCGTGCGGCGGGACCTGCACCTGAGCGAGGACCGGCTGCGCGAGCTGGCCCGCAATTCCTTCCTCGCGTCCTTCCTGGACGACGACGAGGAGCGCCGGGCACGCTACCTCGCCGAGGTGGAGGCGTACGTCTTCTGAGGACGTGCGCCCGGCAGTACGCCCGGTAGTACGCCCGGCAGGCGCCGGGCGCGGTCGTCAGGCGGCCGGGGTCGTCTCGTGGGCCAGCGGGGCCGGGCTCTGCACGGGGATCTCGACCACGGCCGGGCTCTGCACGGGGATCTCGACCACGGCCGGGCTCTCCACGGGGACCTCGACCACCGGCAGCGTGCGCCGGCCCGCCGACCGGGCGACCACCGTCATCGGTACGGCGATCACCAGCAGGCCGGCCGCCAGGACCGCTCCCATCACCGGGAACCCGGCCTGCGCGGCCAGCACGCTGCCGGTGAGCGGGCCCGCCGCCGTGCCGAGGGACGAGGCCGAACCGACCAGCACCGCCCAGCGGCCCTGCGGGTCGAGGGAGGCGGCCAGCCCGATGAGGTACGACAGCACGATCGGGTAGAACGCGTTCCATGCGATCTCACCGGCCGCGAAGGACGTCAGGCCGGTCGCGGACGCGCTCAGCGCGATGCAGCCGGCGATCAGGACCGTGCCGGCGCCGATGGGCGCGGTGCGGCCGAAGCGCGGGCCGATCGCTCCCGCCCCCGTCACGCCGAGCAGGCCCGCGACGAGCGCCACGGCGAACACGGCGCCGACCGCCGACTCCGACAGGTGGGCCTGCGTGAGGCCGATGCGGCCGCTCACCCCCCACAGCGCGTTCTGCGCGAGGGACCAGCACGGCATCGCGGCGGCCAGCAGCAGACCGGCCCGCAGCTGGGGCAGGCGGGCGGCCGGGGCGCGGCGCGGGTGCGCGGGGGCGGCGGTGCGGACGGGCAGACGGCTCGTCAGGGGCCAGACCGCGAGCGCGGTGAGGGCGATCGCCGCCAGCGGCTGGGCGTGGCCCGGGCCGAGGTGAGGGATCGTCAGGCACAGAGCGGCGGCCAGGGCCGAGACGCCGAGGAGACCCACCGTCGTCGTGCGGTGCGGGTCCCTCTGGGCGGCGATCCCGGTGGCGGCGACCGCCGTGATCGTGCCCGAGCCGAAGCCGCCGATCACCGCGCCGGCCACGACGGCCGGTACGGCGGTGGTGAGCGCGGCGCCGCCGTAGCCGAGCAGCGCGAGCGTGAGGCCGAGCCGGGCCAGGAGCCGGGCGCCGATCCGCTCCACGCGGGAGGCGAGGAGGAAGCCGGCGGTGGCCGAGCCGAGCAGCAGGGCGCTGCCGACCGCGCCGGCCTGAGTGGCCGTCAGCGGCAGGCCGGAGTCGAGGCGGCCGACGGTGGTCGGCAGCAGGTAGGGGGCGAGGTACCCGGCCGTGAAAAGGGCGACGAGGGGCCAGGGCGTGGTGCGGGGGGCGGACACGGGCGTTCCCAGGGCATGCGAAAGGAGCGGCACAGAAGGGGGGATGGGCGACGACCGTCGACGGACAGGAACGCGCGCAGAATTTGTATCAAGTGCGGCGGCCCGGAAGAAGGGCGGGGGGTGTGATGTGGCGCACGGTGTGGTTTGCCGTAGGTGGAGGCGGGTACAAGTGCGCGTTTTCGCCCGTGGGAGGTGCCGTTCCCGTCTGCGGGGTGAGCCCGTCGCGTCCCTGCGGGGCCGCTCGGGGGCGTCGGCCCATTGACGCCGGCCGTTCGCATTCATAATCTCTGTCTGCATACATGGACGACGTTCGCAGGGGGAGATGAGGCCGGTGGCCGACGACCGGCGCACGGACGCGGCGCGCAGGCTGCGGGCCGGGATGGCGGGCGGCGTGCTGTCCTTCCCGCTCACCGCCTTCCACGACGACGGCACCCTCGATCCGGACGGCTGCCGGGCGCACGTGGCCGCGCAGCTCGCCGCCGGGCCCGGCGCGCTCTTCCCCGCCTGCGGCACCGGCGAGTTCTTCTCGCTCGACGAGGACGAGTACCGGCAGGTCGTCACCGTCGCCGTCACCGAGGCGGACGGGCGCGTGCCCGTCGTCGCCGGCACGGGCTACGGCTGGGCCCAGGCCGCCCGCTTCGCGCGGATCGCCGAGGAGGCCGGCGCCGACGCCCTGCTCGTCCTGCCGCACTACCTGGTCGACGCCGCACAGGACGGGCTCGTCGCCCACCTCGAGCAGCTCGCCGCCCGCACCGCGCTGCCGCTGATCGCCTACCAGCGCGGCCAGGTCGCCTACACCGCCGCCTCCCTGCGGCGCATCGCCGGCATCCCCGGCGTCATCGGCCTCAAGGACGGCCACAGCGACCTGGACAGGCTCCAGCGCCTCACCCTCGCCGCACCCGAGGACTTCCTGTTCTTCAACGGCGCCGCCACCGCCGAGATCCAGGCCCGCGCCTACGCCGCCGTCGGGGTGCCCGCCTACTCCTCCGCCGTCCACGCCTTCGCCCCCGAGATCGCGCACGCCTTCCTCACCGCCCTGCGCGCCGGCGACCACTCCACCGCCGACCAGCTGCTGCGCGGCTTCTACGTCCCCTTCGTCGAACTGCGCGACCGCGTCCCCGGATACGCCGTGTCCCTGGTCAAGGCGGCCGCCCGGCTGCGCGGCGCGCCCGTCGGGCCCGTACGTGCCCCGCTCACCGACCCCTCGGCCGCCGACCTGGCCGGCCTGTCGGCCCTGCTCGCCGCCGGACTCGACCTCGTAGGAGCCGCCCCGTGAACCTGACCGTCGCCGACGTCCGCCTCACGCCGATCCTGGTCGCCGACCCGCCGCTGCTGAACACCCAGGGCGTCCACCAGCCGTACACCCCCCGGCTGATCGTGGAGGTGGTCACCGCCGACGGGATCACCGGCGTCGGCGAGACGTACGGCGACACCAAGTACCTGGAACTGGCCCGGCCGTTCGCTCGGCGGCTGGTCGGCCGCTCGGTCAGCGACCTGAACGGCCTGTTCACCGTCGCCGACGACATCGCCGTCGACTCCTCCCGGGTCTCCGGCCAGGTCGGCGTCGGCGGACTGCGCGGTGTGCAGACGGCCGGCAAACTGCGTCTGTCCGTCGTCTCCGCCTTCGAGGTCGCCTGCCTGGACGCCCTCGGCAAGACGCTCGGGCTGCCCGTGCACGCGCTGCTCGGCGGCAAGGTGCGCGACGCCGTCGAGTACAGCGCGTACCTGTTCTACAAGTGGGCCGAGCACCCCGAGGGTGTGGCGGCGGAGAAGGACGACTGGGGGGCGGCCCTGGATCCGGCCGGGATCGTCGCGCAGGCGCGGCTGTTCACCGAGCGGTACGGGTTCACCTCCTACAAGCTCAAGGGCGGTGTCTTCCCGCCCGAGCAGGAGGTCGCGGCGATCCGCGCGCTCGCCGAGGCCTTCCCCGGCCGCCCGCTGCGGCTCGACCCCAACGGCGCCTGGTCCGTCGAGACCTCGCTGAGGTTCGCCGGAGAACTCGCGGACGTCCTGGAGTACCTGGAGGACCCCGCGCTCGGCACCCCGGCCATGGCCGAGGTGGCCCGGCACACCGACGTGCCGCTCGCCACCAACATGTGCGTGACGACGTTCGCGGAGATCAAGGAGGCGTTCACGCGCGACGCCGTGCAGGTCGTCCTCTCCGACCACCACTACTGGGGCGGCCTGCGCAACACCCAGCAGCTCGCCGCGCTGTGCCGCACCTTCGGTGTCGGGGTGTCCATGCACTCCAACACGCACCTCGGCATCTCCCTGGCCGCGATGACCCACGTCGCGGCCACCGTGCCAAACCTCCACCACGCCTGCGACTCGCACTACCCCTGGCAGTCGGAGGACGTCCTCACCGAGCGGCCCGTGTTCCACGGCGGATGCGTCGCCGTGTCGGACGCTCCGGGCCTCGGCGTGGAACTCGACCCCGGCAGGCTCGCGTTCCTGCACCGGCGCTGGCTCGACGACGACGGCGGGCTGCGCGACCGCGACGACGCGGCCGCGATGCGGGCCGCGGACCCCCGCTGGGTCACGCCGTCGGTCCCGCGCTGGTGATCTTCCCCGTCTCCCCGGCGGCACCGGCCTGACACCGGTCCGCCGCGGGTGAGGCCGGTGCGTTGCCGTCCGGAAGCGGCGCGTTGCCGGTGCCGTGGTGCAGACTGGCCAGAACCGCACCACGTCAGGGAGCGCACCGTGACCCCGTCCACCGGAGCCATGGGACCGATGGGATCCATGGGAGAGGACCGCGACCGCCGGCCCCGGATCGACCCGCTCGCCGAGCTGCGCACGGCGGGCGATCCACCGTGGGACGTCTTCCTGACGGGAACCGTCTTCCTCGACATCGTCTTCACCGGACTCGACTCCGCGCCCGTCCGCGGGACGGAGTCCTGGGCGCGGGGCATGGGCTCCAGCCCCGGCGGCGTCGCCAACATGGCCACCGCGCTCGCCCGGCTCGGACTGCGGACCTCCCTGGCCGCGGCCTTCGGCGACGACCACTACGGCGAGTACTGCTGGGACGCGCTGGAGCAGGGCGAGGGCATCGACCTCACACCGTCGCGGACCGTCCCCGGCTGGCACTCGCCGGTCACCGTGTCGATGGCGTACGAGGGGGAGCGCACGATGGTCTCCCACGGTCACGAACCGCCCCCGCAGGAGCCCGCCCCGGACCATCCGCCCTACGCCCGCGCCGCCGTCGCCTCCCTCACGCCGGGCCGGCGCGCCCCCTGGATCGCCACGGCCGCGAGCCGCGGCACCCGCATCTTCGCCGACGTCGGCTGGGACGACACCGGGGCGTGGGACCTGGCGGGCCTCGCCGACCTGGAGCACTGCGAGGCGTTCCTGCCCAACGCGGAGGAGGCGATGCGCTACACCGGCGCGGACTGCCCGCGGGCGGCGGCCCACGCGCTCACCCGCCATGTGCCGGTCGCGGTCGTCACGCTCGGCGCTGAGGGGGCGTACGCGGTGGACCGGCGCACCGGGGAGTCCGCGGAGGTCCCGGCGATCGCCGTGGAAGCCCTGGACCCGACCGGTGCGGGGGACGTCTTCGTCGCGGGCTTCGTCACCGGCACGCTCGCCGGCTGGCCGCTCGCCGACCGCCTCGCCTTCGCGGGGCTCACCGCGGCGCTGTCGGTGCAGGAGTTCGGCGGCTCGCTCTCGGCGCCGGGCTGGGCCGAGATCGGCGCGTGGTGGCGCACGGTCCGCTCGGTCGACGGCCAGAGCCCGGCGGCCCTGCGGCGCTACGCCTTCCTGGAGGGACTGGTACCCGACGAGCAGACGGCGTGCTGGCCGCTGCGCCGCGCGGTCCCGACCATCGGCTTCCGCCACGTGCCGTGACGGCACCCGGCGCCGCGGCCGGCCGAGGCGCCGTGACACGGCACCGGGCGCCGCGGCCGGCCGGGCCTCCCGAGGTCCGGGCCGACGGCAGCGCAGCCGGCCCACCATGCAGCAGCGCGGCGCGGGGAACCGCGCGAGCGGGCCACCACCCGGCCGCGGACGCGTGCGCCCCTTGGCCGTGGGCGAAAAGCCCTTCGGTGTTGTCAGCCCCCCGTCGTACTCTTGATATCGCGAGGCCGCTCGAAGCCATGCGCGGCCGTGACGAGGAGGAATCGCAGGCGCGCGGCGCCGGCCCATGACTCAGACACCCACCACTCACACCCCCGCGCAGGGGCAGGCGAAGGCACAGTTCACCGTCCCCGCCCAGCACCCCATGGTGACCGTTCTGGGCTCCGGCGACTCCCTGCTGCGCGTGATCGAGAAGGCCTTCCCGGCGGCCGACATCCACGTCCGGGGAAACGAGATCAGCGCTGCCGGCGACCCCGCGGACGTCGCCCTGATCTCGCGCGTGCTGGAGGAGATGTTGCTCGTGCTCCGCACCGGGCAGCCGATGACGGAGGACGCCGTGGAACGCTCGATCGCCATGCTCAAGGCGAGCGACGCCGGGACGAACGACGGGCCGGAGACCCCGGCCCAGGTGCTCACGCAGAACATCCTGTCCTCGCGCGGACGCACCATCCGCCCCAAGACCCTCAACCAGAAGCGGTACGTCGACGCGATCGACCAGCACACGATCGTCTTCGGCATCGGCCCGGCCGGTACGGGCAAGACGTACCTCGCCATGGCCAAGGCCGTGCAGGCCCTGCAGTCCAAGCAGGTCAACCGGATCATCCTCACCCGCCCGGCCGTCGAGGCCGGCGAGCGGCTCGGCTTCCTGCCGGGCACGCTCTACGAGAAGATCGACCCCTACCTGCGCCCGCTGTACGACGCCCTGCACGACATGCTCGACCCCGACTCCATCCCGCGGCTCATGGCCGCCGGGACGATCGAGGTCGCCCCGCTCGCCTACATGCGCGGCCGTACGCTCAACGACGCCTTCATCATCCTGGACGAGGCCCAGAACACCTCGCCCGAGCAGATGAAGATGTTCCTCACCCGCCTCGGCTTCGACTCGAAGATCGTGATCACGGGTGACGTGACGCAGGTCGACCTGCCCAACGGCACCAAGAGCGGCCTGCGCCAGGTCCAGGAGATCCTGGAGGGCGTCGAGGACGTCCACTTCTCCCGGCTGTCGTCGCAGGATGTCGTCCGGCACAAGCTGGTCGGCCGTATCGTCGACGCGTACGAGAAGTACGACAGCACGCACGGCACCGAGAACGGCGGGCACAAGCCCGGCCGGGGCAAGTCCGGGCACAAGGGGAAGTAGACACACACAGCACCATGTCGATCGACGTCAACAACGAGTCCGGAACCGAGGTCGACGAGCAGGCGATCCTCGACATCGCCCGCTACGCGCTCGCACGGATGCGCATCCACCCGCTCTCCGAGCTCTCGGTGATCGTCGTGGACGCCGACGCCATGGAGCAGCTCCATGTGCAGTGGATGGACCTGCCCGGACCCACCGATGTCATGTCCTTCCCGATGGACGAGCTGCGGCCGCCGTCCAAGGACGACGACGAGCCCCCGCAGGGCCTGCTCGGCGACATCGTGCTGTGCCCGGAGGTCGCCGCCAAGCAGGGCGCCGACGCGCCGACGCAGCACTCCATGGACGAGGAGCTCCAGCTGCTCACCGTCCACGGAGTGCTGCACCTGCTGGGCTACGACCACGAGGAGCCGGACGAGAAGGCCGAGATGTTCGGCCTGCAGGCGGCCATCGTGGACGGCTGGCGCGCGGAGCGGGGCATGACCGGCCCGTCGCCGGCGCCCACCGTGTCGTAGGCCCATGAGTCCACAGCTCGTGCTCGGCGCGATCGCCCTGGTCGTCGTCGCCTGGCTCGCCGCCTGCGCGGAGGCGGGCCTGGCGCGGGTCTCCAGCTTCCGCGCCGAGGAAGCCGTCAAGTCCGGCCGGCGCGGCAGCGACAGGCTCGCCCAGATCGCCGCCGACCCCACCCGCTACCTCAACGTGGCGCTGCTGGTCCGCGTCGCCTGCGAGATGGCCGCCGCCGCGCTGATCACCTACGCCTGCCTGCAGGAGTTCGAGGGCACCGCCACCGCGCTGCTCGTCGCCATCGCCGTGATGGTGCTCGTGTCGTACGTCGCCGTCGGGGTCTCCCCGCGCACCATCGGCCGCCAGCACCCGCTGAACACCGCGACCGCGGCGGCGTACGTCCTGCTGCCGCTCGCCCGGGTCATGGGCCCCATCCCGTCGCTGCTGATCCTCATCGGCAACGCGCTCACCCCCGGCAAGGGCTTCCGCCGCGGCCCGTTCGCCTCCGAGGCGGAGCTGCGCGCGCTGGTCGACCTCGCCGAGGCCGAGTCGCTGATCGAGGCCGACGAGCGGCGCATGGTCCACTCGGTGTTCGAGCTGGGCGACACGCTCGTGCGCGAGGTCATGGTGCCGCGCACCGACCTGGTCACGATCGAGCGGTACAAGACGATCCGGCAGGCCCTCACCCTCGCCCTGCGCTCGGGGTTCTCCCGCATCCCGGTCACCGGCGAGAACGAGGACGACATCGTCGGGATCGTCTATCTGAAGGACCTGACCCGCAAGACGCACATCAACCGGGACGCCGAGAGCGAGCTGGTCTCCACGGCGATGCGCCCCGCCGTGTTCGTCCCGGACACCAAGAACGCCGGCGACCTGCTGCGGGAGATGCAGAAGGAGCGCAACCACGTCGCCGTCGTCATCGACGAGTACGGCGGCACGGCCGGCATCGTCACCATCGAGGACATCCTCGAGGAGATCGTCGGCGAGATCACCGACGAGTACGACCGGGAGCTGCCGCCCGTGGAGGAGCTGGGCGCCGACCGCTTCCGGGTCACCGCCCGTCTCGACATCGGCGACCTCGGCGAGCTGTACGGCCTGGAGGCCTTCGACGACGAGGACGTGGAGACCGTCGGCGGTCTGCTCGCCAAGGCCCTCGGCCGCGTGCCCATCGCCGGCGCCTCCAGCGTCGTCGAACTGCCCGACGGCCGGAAGCTGCGGCTGACGGCCGAGTCCGCGGCCGGCCGCCGCAACAAGATCGTCACGGTGCTGGTCGAGCCGGTCGCCCCGGCGGACGAGCCCGGCGGCGAGGAGGAGAGGGCGGAGTGACCCCCAAGGAGCTGCGCGCCCTGTGCCTGTCGTTCAACGAGGCCGAGGAGGACTTCCCGTTCCGTCCCGAGGTCTCGGTGTTCAAGGTGCTGGGCAAGATGTTCGCGCTGACCCAGCTGGACGCGCGGCCCCTGACGGTCAACCTCAAGTGCGACCCGGAGGACGCGATCCGGCTGCGCCGCGAGCACGAGGGACTGATCGTGCCGGGCTGGCACATGAACAAGCGCCACTGGAACACGGTCACCGTGGACGGCGGCCTCCCCGACCGCCTGGTCCGCGAGCTGGTGGAGGACTCCTACGACCTGGTCGTGGCCGGCCTGCCCCGCGCGGAGCGCCTGCGGCTGGACCGGCCCTGACCCCGGAACTGCGGCGGTGCCCCGGCGAGGGACCCCATGGCCGGACGTGCCGTCAGCTTGTTCGTATGCTCGGGGCATGACCGACACCAACGCGCTCGACCCCGAGGACCGCAAGATCGTCACCCTGGCCCGATCGGCCCGGGCCCGCAACGGTGTGCCCGAGGGTGCCGCCGTCCGCGACGACACCGGCCGTACGTACGTGGCCGGGACCGTCGCGCTGGACTCGCTGAAGCTGAGCGCGCTGCGCACGGCCGTCGCCATGGCCGTGGCGTCCGGCGCCAAGTCGCTGGAGGCGGCGGCGGTGGTGACGGACGCGGAGTCGGCGACCGCGGAGGACCTGGCCGCCGTACGTGACCTCGGCGGGGCCGGGACGCCGGTGCTGCTGGCGGGCCCCGACGGCGAGGTCCGGCAGACCGTCTCGGCGGGCTGAGAAGGTCTGCGGGGCGTCAGGGCTACAGGGCGTCGGGTCCGCGCTCGCCGGTGCGGACCCGGACGACCGTGTCGACGGGCAGCGCCCACACCTTGCCGTCGCCGATCTTGCCGGTCTGCGCGGCCTTCACGATCGCGTCGATGACGTCCTCGGCCAGCGCGTCCTCGACGACCACCTCGATCCGCACCTTGGGCACCAGGTCGATCTGGTACTCGGCGCCCCGGTACACCTCGGTGTGGCCGCGCTGGCGGCCGTAGCCGCTCGCCTCGCTCACGGTCAGGCCCTGGATGCCCAGCTCCTGGAGCGCGGTCTTGACCTCGTCGAGGCGGTAGGGCTTGACGATCGCGGTGATGAGCTTCATGCCTGGGAGGTGACCTTCCGGTCGGCGGTGACGAGCGAGTGGGCGACCGGGGCGCCGTGGCCCAGGACGCCGTGATCGTATGCCGTCTCCGCGTGCACCGTAAGGTCCAGGCCCGTGTGCTCCTGCTCCTCGTCCGCCCGCAGGCCCATGACCTTGTCGAGCGCCCTGCCGAGGCCGTACGTGACCGCGAAGGCGTATCCCGCCACGACGATCACGGCGACCAGCTGCTTGCCGAGCGGGGCGATTCCGCCGCCGTGGAGCAGTCCCTCGACGCCGCCGGTCATCGCCTTCTCGGCGAACAGGCCGATCATGAGGGTGCCGATGATCCCGCCGACCAGGTGGACGCCGACGACGTCCAGGGAGTCGTCGTAGTTCAGCTTGAACTTCCAGCTGACCGCGTAGGAGCAGACCACGCCGGCGGCGAGGCCCACGACCAGCGAGCCGAGCAGCGACACCGTCCCGCAGGACGGGGTGATCGCGACCAGGCCGGCGACCGCGCCGGAGGCGGCGCCCAGCGTGGTCGGGTGGCCGTCGCGCCGCTGCTCGACGAAGAGCCAGCCGAGCAGGCCGGTGCAGCCGGCGGCGAGGGTGTTCAGGAACGCCTCGGCCGCCAGACCGTTCGCACCGAGCGCCGAGCCGGCGTTGAACCCGAACCAGCCGAACCACAGCAGACCGGCGCCGAGGACCACCATCGGCAGGTTGTGCGGCCGCATCGCGTCCTTCTTGAAGCCCAGACGCGGCCCGAGGACCAGGCACAGGGCGAGGCCGGAGGCGCCGGAGGTGATCTCCACGGGGAGACCGCCGGCGAAGTCGAGGGCGCCGAGTCCGTGCCCGATCCAGCCGCCCGGGCCCCACACCCAGTGGGTGACGGGAACGTATACCAGCAGCGCCCACAGCGGCACGAAGACCAGCCACGCGCTGAACTTCGTCCGGTCCGCGACGGCGCCGCTGATCAGCGCGGCCGTGATGATCGCGAAGGTGAGCTGGAAGGTGGCGAAGAGCACGGTGGGGACGGTGCCGTGGACGCTGCCCGGGCCGAGGCCGCGCATGCCGGCCTGCCCGAGCCCCCCGATGAGCCCGGCGAAGGCGTCGTCGCCGAAGGCCAGCGAGTAGCCGGCCGCCAGCCAGACCACGGTGACCAGGGCGATCGACACGAAGCTCATCATCAGCATGTTGAGGACGCTCTTCGCGCGGACCATGCCGCCGTAGAACAGGGCCAGGCCCGGGGTCATCAGCAGGACGAGGGCGGTCGCGGCGAGCAGCCAGGCGGTGTCGCCGGTGTCGACGTGCGCGGCGGCGAGTGTCACGGGCGTCTCCAACGGTGCGGGGGCTGCGTCAGAGGTTCACCCATGTGCGTTTCCGGGCGCGTACGGGTGTGTTTCCGCGACGTTTCATTGCCTGAGCGTTACCGGAAGCTCACCGTGGGACGGGGCCCGGCGCACGCGTACGGCGGGGCCTCGTGGATCAGGGACAATGAACGCCATGAGCGTTCGTACCCAGTCATCCGAGCAGCCGGGCGACAACGTCCACCGCGCCGGCTTCGCCTGCTTCGTGGGCCGCCCCAACGCGGGCAAGTCCACCCTCACGAACGCTTTGGTGGGGCAGAAGGTGGCGATCACAGCGGACCAGCCCCAGACGACGCGGCACACGGTACGCGGGATCGTGCACCGGCCGGACGCCCAGCTGATCCTGGTGGACACCCCCGGGCTGCACAAGCCGCGCACGCTGCTGGGCGAGCGGCTCAACGACGTCGTCCGCACGACGTGGGCCGAGGTCGACGTGATCGGCTTCTGTCTGCCGGCGAACGAGAAGATCGGCCCCGGTGACCGCTTCATCGCCAAGGAGCTGGCCGGGATCAAGAAGTCCCCGAAGGTCGCCATCGTCACCAAGACCGACCTGGTCGACTCCAAGGCCCTCGCCGAGCAGCTGATCGCGATCGACCAGCTGGGCAAGGAGCTGGGCATCGAATGGGCGGAGATCGTGCCGGTCTCGGCGACCGCGGGCAAGCAGGTGGACCTGCTGGCCGACCTGCTGATCCCGCTGCTGCCGGAGGGCCCGGCGCTCTATCCCGAGGGTGACCTGACGGACGAGCCCGAGCAGGTGATGGTGGCCGAGCTGATCCGGGAGGCCGCGCTGGAGGGCGTCCGCGACGAGCTGCCGCACTCCATTGCGGTGGTCGTGGAGGAGATGCTCCCGCGCGAGGACCGCCCCGCGGACCGGCCGCTGCTGGACATCCACGCCAACGTCTACATCGAGCGGCCCAGCCAGAAGGGGATCATCATCGGCCCCAAGGGCAAGCGGCTGAAGGAGGTCGGGATCAAGTCCCGGCGCCAGATCGAGGCGCTGCTGGGTACCCCGGTCTACCTCGACCTGCACGTGAAGGTCGCCAAGGACTGGCAGCGCGACCCGAAGCAGTTGCGCAAGCTGGGCTTCTGAGGCCGGTC
This sequence comes from Streptomyces sp. NPDC028635, assembly GCF_040637635.1. NCBI lineage: Bacteria > Bacillati > Actinomycetota > Actinomycetes > Kitasatosporales > Streptomycetaceae > Streptomyces > Streptomyces sp. NPDC028635. The sequence goes on from NZ_JBEZWX010000039.1 coordinate 44,579, forward strand.
GCCGCTCCGAGGCGCGTCCTTTCGGTCGCCGCCTCGGTCCCCGGCCTTCCGGCCGCCCCGAGGACGGCGTCCGTCAGCGCTGGTCCCGCAGCAGCTCCCGGAACCAGGTGTACGACGCCTTCGGGGTCCGCCGCTGGGTGGTGTGGTCCACGTGGACCAGGCCGAAGCGGCGGGCGTACCCCTCGGCCCACTCGAAGTTGTCCAGCAGCGACCAGACGAAGTAGCCGCGGACGTCGACCCCGGCGTCCATGGCCGCGTGCAGGGCCCTGATGTGGGCGTCCAGGTAGGCGATGCGGTCCTGGTCGTCGACGCCCTCGTAGCTGCAGCCGTTCTCGGTGATGACGACCGGGGGCAGCCGTGCGCCGTAGCGGTCGTGGAAGGCCGTGAGGAGTTCCGTCAGCGCCTGCGGCACCACCGGCCAGCCGAAGTCGGTGACCGGGACGCCCTCGATCGGCCGGACGGAGAAGGGCAGTTCGGCCGGCAGCGGCACCCCGCCGAACTCGTCGTCCGTGCCCTGCGGGGCGCCCACCTTCGTCGGGGCGTAGTAGTTGACGCCGTAGAAGTCGAGCGGCTCGGCGATCACCTTCAGGTCCGCCTCGACGTCCCCGGGCATCAGCTCGGCCAGCCCCTCCGGGTAGGTGCCGAGCAGGACGGGGTCGGCGAAGAGGCGGTTGAGGAGGACGTCGTAGAGGTCCGCCGCCTCCCGGTCGGGTTCCGCCGGGGACGCCGGCCAGGTCGGTCCGTGCGAGTTGGCGATACCGGCCGACGCCGCGCCGGACGCCCGCAGCGCCCGGACCGCGAGACCGTGGGCGAGGAGCTGGTGGTGGGCGGCCGGCAGCGCGTCGAACAGCAGCCGCTTGCCGGGGGCGTGCACCCCGAGCGCGTGGCCCAGCAGTGTGTGCTCGGCCGGTTCGTTGAGGGTGATCCACTGGTGCACGCGGTCACCCAGGCGGTCGGCGACCGTCGTGACGTGGTCGGCGAAACGGTGCGCCGTGTCCCGCTCCAGCCAGTCCAGGTCCACCGGCAGGTCCCAGTGGAAGAGCGTCGGCACCGGGCGCACGCCCGCCGCGCCCAGGTCGTCCACCAGGCGGTCGTAGAAGTCGAGGCCGCCGGGCGAGGCCACCCGGGGCCAGGAGATCGAGAAGCGGTACGCGTCCACGCCGAGGCCGGCCAGCAGCGCGACGTCCTCGCGGTGGCGGTGGTAGTGGTCGCAGGCCACCGCGGCCGTCGAGCCGTCCTTCACCCGGCCCGGCTCGGCCGTGAACGCGTCCCAGACGGAGGGGGCGCGTTCGTCGGCGGCCCCCTCGATCTGGTGGGCCGAGGTGGACACGCCCCACAGAAAGCCGGGCGGGAACTGCGGCATCGGATCCGTCGCCATGGCCGGATCATCCGTACCGGCGGTAACCCACGTCAACACCCCTGCGCGACAAGGGCGTTCAGGCACCCTCCTTCAGCACCCGCGAGATCAGCGTGCGCTGCTCCTCGGTGAGGTGGGGATCGGCGGCGTACACCGTCGTCCCGTCGACCGTGATCCGGTAGCCGAAGCCGTCGGGAACCCCCGCCGGCGGGGTGGAGCGGCCCGCGGCCAGCGCCCGCTCGGCCAGTGACCGCCACTCCGCCTCGTCCGGGCGGCCCGCGGTGTCCACCTCGCCCTGTCGCTCGATGCCCGCGAAACCGCCCGTGCGCCGCACATGAATACGCATGGGGGACTGTCTAGTACCAAACGCCGGTGTCCGCACCCGGACCCGGCTACAGCGTCCGCACCCCGACCTGTTCCCACGCCTTCTGCACGGCCTGGAGTTCGTCCCCGGCGCCGTAGCGCTCGCGGGCCGCCTTCACGGTCAGCGTGGCGAAGTCGGCGAACAGGGCGTCCTCCTTCAGCTCGCCGCCGGTGAGCACGTCGTACCAGACCTGCCCGGCCTTCTCCCAGGCGTGACCGCCGAGCGCGGTGGCGACGAGGTAGAAGGCGTGGTTCGGGATGCCGGAGTTGATGTGCACCCCGCCGTTGTCCCGGCCGGTGCGCACATAGCCGTCCATCGTGCCGGGCTGCGGGTCCTTGCCGAGGACGTCGTCGTCGTACGCCGTGCCGGGGGCCTTCATCGAGCGCAGGGCCACGCCCGTGACGCGCGGCGCCAGCAGGCCGGCGCCGATCAGCCAGTCGGCCTCGGCGGCGGTCTGGCCGAGCGTGTACTGCTTGATCAGCGAGCCGAAGACATCCGAGAGCGACTCGTTCAGCGCGCCGGACTGCCCGAAGTACTCCAGGTTCGCGGTGTGCTGCGTGACGCCGTGGGTCAGCTCGTGGCCGATGACGTCGACCGGGATGGTGAAGTCCAGGAAGATCTCGTTGTCCCCGTCGCCGAAGACCATCTGCTCGCCGTTCCAGAAGGCGTTGTCGTAGTTCTCGTCGTAGTGCACGGTGGCGTCCAGCGGCAGCCCGTTGCCGTCGATGGAGTGGCGGCCGTACGCCTTCAGATACAGCTCGAAGGTGGCGCCGAGGCCGGCGTAGGCGCGGTTGACGGTGGCGTCGGAGCCGGGCTCGGCGCCCTCCTCGCGGACCTTCGTGCCGGGCAGGTCCTGGGTGTGCCGGGCGTCGTAGATGGTGCGGTGCGGCTGATCGGCCGGGGCTCCGGGCGGCGCGGCGACGGCCGGCGCGCCGATCACGGTGGTCAGGCGCCGCTGGGTGCGCTCGAAGGCGTCGCGCTGCAGGGAGCGGCGGGCCGGTCCGGAGAGCGCGGGGTCCTCGTGGCGGGCGAGGTGGTCGAGGATGTGCGGCGGGACGATCGTGCAGAACACGGGCTGGTGGCTGGGCTGGTGGCCCCCGTGAGTCGTCATGCACGGCACCTTTGCACTGCGTGATGAGCGTGTCACTACCTGCCACCATGATTGGTGAAATACCGGGACAGTGAACGCCGCGCACCGTCACGCTGTGCTACGGCGGCGCGGCCTCCTGTGCGGGGATGTGGTACAGCGCACTTTTTGTCCCCTTTGTGGTGCCGGTCCCGCATACTGGGACAGGCCTCTCGTCCCCGGGGTGGCTCGGCTAGGCTGCGGAGCATCATGCGTTTCGGGCTGCTTCTTCTTAGCTGCCGCGGCGAGGGCCTGTAGGAAAGGCCGACTCCCTCCCCGCGGAGCTTGGCGTTGCGTCGTCGGCCGTCCTTCCGGACACCGGGACCTTCCCGCACACCTCAGGAGCCCACGCGATCATGGCGAACCGCCAGCAGCCCAGCCCGATGCCGATCCACAAGTACCGCGGTTACGAGCAGGTCGAGATCCCCGACCGCACCTGGCCCGAGAAGCGGATCACCGCAGCGCCTCGGTGGCTGTCCACCGACCTGCGCGACGGCAACCAGTCCCTGATCGACCCGATGTCGCCCGAGCGCAAGCGCCGGATGTTCGACCAGCTGGTCAGGATGGGCTACAAGGAGATCGAGGTCGGCTTCCCCGCCTCCGGCCAGACCGACTTCGACTTCGTGCGCTCGATCATCGAGGAAGAGGGTGCGATCCCCGACGACGTCACGATCTCCGTACTGACCCAGGCCCGCGAGGACCTGATCGAGCGGACCGTGGAGTCGCTGAAGGGCGCCAGGCGCGCGACCGTCCACCTGTACAACGCCACCGCCCCGGTCTTCCGCCGGGTCGTCTTCCGCGGGTCCAAGGACGACATCAAGCAGATCGCCGTCGACGGCACGCGTCTGGTGATGGAGTACGCCGAGAAGCTGCTGGGTCCGGAGACCGAGTTCGGCTACCAGTACAGCCCCGAGATCTTCACCGACACCGAGCTGGACTTCGCCCTGGAGGTCTGCGAGGCGGTCATGGACGTCTACCAGCCGGGCCCGGGCCGCGAGATCATCCTCAACCTGCCCGCCACCGTGGAGCGTTCGACGCCGTCCACGCACGCGGACCGTTTCGAGTGGATGCACCGCAACCTGACCCGCCGCGAGTACGTCTGCCTGTCCGTCCACCCGCACAACGACCGCGGCACGGCCGTGGCGGCGGCCGAGCTGGCCGTGATGGCCGGCGCCGACCGCGTCGAGGGCTGCCTGTTCGGGCAGGGCGAGCGCACCGGCAACGTCGACCTGGTCACCCTGGGCATGAACCTGTTCTCCCAGGGCGTCGACCCTCAGATCGACTTCTCCGACATCGACGAGATCCGTCGTACGTGGGAGTACTGCAACCAGATGGAGGTCCACCCGCGCCACCCGTACGTGGGCGACCTGGTCTACACGTCCTTCTCCGGCTCCCACCAGGACGCCATCAAGAAGGGCTTCGACGCCATGGAGGCCGACGCCAGGGCCAAGGGCGTCACCGTCGACGACATCGAGTGGGCCGTGCCGTACCTGCCCATCGACCCCAAGGACGTGGGGCGTTCGTACGAGGCGGTCATCCGGGTCAACTCGCAGTCCGGCAAGGGCGGCATCTCCTACGTCCTGAAGAACGACCACAAGCTGGACCTGCCGCGCCGGATGCAGATCGAGTTCTCCCGGATCATCCAGGCGAAGACCGACGCCGAGGGCGGCGAGATCACGCCGAAGGAGATCTGGGCGGTCTTCCAGGACGAGTACCTGCCGAACCCGCAGAACCCCTGGGGCCGCATCCAGGTCAGGACCGGCCAGTCGACCACCGACACCGACGGCGTGGACACGCTCACGGTCGAGGCGACGGTCGACGGCGTGGACACCGTCCTGACCGGCTCCGGCAACGGTCCGATCTCGGCCTTCTTCAACGCCCTGGAGGGCCTGGGCCTGGACGTACGCCTGCTGGACTACCAGGAGCACACGATGAGCGAGGGCGCCTCCGCGCAGGCCGCCTCCTATATCGAATGCGCGATCGGCGACAAGGTCCTGTGGGGGATCGGCATCGACGCGAACACGACGCGTGCGTCGCTGAAGGCGGTCGTCTCCGCCGTCAACCGCGCCGCTCGCTGACCCTCCTCACCGGGAGTTTTCGGGCCCCGACCGCCGGGAACGGCGGCCGGGGCCCCCGTCGTTTTCGCGCCAACTCGCCCCGAGGTCACGGAAAGGTCTCGTCCAGGGTGCTGACTCCGCCTCATGGATGTGGCTAACATCACGCAAGCGCTCGGCGATGTTGCCGTGGGGTTACGGAGGTGCGACGTGCTGCCAGTCCGGGGACACAACGGCCATGCCGGCGCTTTGACGCGCATCCTGGGCACCCGCATCGCCTGGACGCCCGTCGGCGACGGCGAGTTCTTCTGCCCCGGCTGCGGCGGCGACCGCAACTACCAGCGCCTGACCGGCCGGCGCCGGCTCACCCTGCTCGGTCTGCCCGTCCTGCCGCGCGGCGCGTCCGGGCCGGTCGTCGAATGCGCCGCCTGCCACCGCCACTTCGGCACGGACGTGCTCGACCACCCCACCACGACCCGCTTCTCGGCGATGCTGCGCGACGCCGTGCACACGGTCGCCGTCGCCGTGCTCTGCGCGGGCGGCACCTCCTCCCGCACGGCGCTGGAGACCGCCGCGGTCGCCGTGCGCGCCGCCGGATTCCCGGACTGCACCGAGGAACAGCTCGCCGCGCTCGTCGAGGCGGTCGAGGAGGACACCGGCCGCGCCCAGCCCGGCCGGCCCGGCACCGCCGGACTCGGCATAGAGCTGCACGAGGCCCTCGACCCGCTCGCCCCGCACCTGGCGTGCGTCGGCCGCGAATCGATCCTGCTGACCGGCGCCCGTATCGCGCTGGCCGACGGCTCCTACACCCCGGCCGAGCGCGACACCCTCGCGACGGTCGGGGCCGCGCTGACCCTGTGCACGCAGGACGTCACCCGCCTGCTGGAGGAGGCGCGCACGCCCTCCTGACCGCTCCCGGGGCGCGAGGCCGGAGCAACCCCGCCGCCGTGGCGCGCACGCCGTCCGACGGGTGACGGCTCCGGGGGCAGGGATCAGAGCAGCCCCGCCGCCACCAGGTGCCGCTCCACCGTCCGCACCTCCGGCGGGGACAGCGGGACCTGGGGCCGGGCCGTCGCCGGACAGGCGATCACACCGCGCAGATGCAGCGCCGTCTTGAACGCGCCCAGAGCCGAGGAACCGGCCCCCATCCGGGCCGGGTCACCGGCCCGGACCAGGCCGAACAGCGCGGCGAGGCGCTCCTGTTCCAGCCGGGCCCGCTCCCGGTCACCGGCCCGGCACAGCCGGTCCAGGCGGACATAGCCGTGTGGGTCGACGTTGGCGAGCCCCGGGACCGCCCCGTGCGCGCCCAGGGCCAGCGCCGCGTCGACGAGCAGCTCCGAGCCGGTCAGCACGCTGAAGCCGGGGTGGGCGCGGGCACCGACGGCGATCTCCCGGAAACCGGCCAGGTCACCGCTGGAGTCCTTCAGTCCCGCCAGCACCCCGTCGGCGGCCAGCCGCAGCACGACGTCGGCGGGCGGGCGGCCCGGAACGGACACCGGGATGTCGTACGCCAGGACCGGGACCGGGCTGCCCGCGGCGACGGCCCGGTAGTGGCGCTCGGTCTCCGCCGGGTGGGTGCGCACGTAGAACGGGGCGGTGACCACGACCGCGTCCGCGCCCGCCGCCACCACCGCGTCCACCTGGTCCAGCACCCGCGCCGTGCTCATGTCGACCGCCCCGGCCAGCACGGGCAGCTGTCCGCCCACGTGTCCCACGACACTCTCGACGACCAGCCGCCGCTGCCGGTCCGGCAGATACGCGGCCTCCGACGTCGAGCCGAGCACAAACAGCGCGTGCACCCCGCCCGCCACCAGATGGTCGACCAGCCGCAGCAGCGAGTCCACGTCCACCTCCCGCTCCTCGGTCAGTGGCGTGCACACCGGCGGGATCACACCGGTCAGCGGGGCGGGCACGGTCATCTGCGGCTCCCTGGGACGCTGCGGCGGACCGGGCCGCGGGGCGCGACCCGGCCTCCTCGCGTCCGACCGTACCGGGGAAGGGCTACGGCAGCGTCTTGTCGTACGTCGGGTCGCGGTCCGAGTCGTAGACGAGCTTGCCGGCGGCGTCGTAGCCCTTGACGTGCGGCGCCCTGGTGACCTCGCGGTGCAGCGTGCCCGAGGCCACGAACCAGCCGTGGTCCAGCACCGCCTCGTCCGTGGCACCGCCGTACGACACCGTCACCCGGGCCACCGACGGCTTCGCCGTGCCGATGAAACCCCAGCGGAAGGGAAGCTTCCACTTGCCCTTGTCGATGAAGGACTGCTGGTACAGCCTGCCGCCGTTCATGTCGGTCGACACGGGCGCGGAGTCGTCCGCGCCGACACCGCCGCCGCTGGTGTTCAACCCCTGTGCCTCGCCGCCCTTGACGGTGCAGATCAGCCGGGTCAGCCGGGGCGCGTCCTTGACGGCGACGACGAACATCCCGTCACCCGGGGTGTTGGAGTCACCCGTGGCGTGCATGGCCAGGATGATCCGGTAGTCGGCGGCCTTCCCCAGGTCGGTCCCGCGCGCCGGACCACGCAGGTCCTTGTTGCTCTCCCGGTCGTACGCGAGGCACTTGTCCAGCCCGTCCGACGCCTGGGCGAAGGTGATCCCGTCCAGGAGCTGCCGCCCGGGCTCGGCGGGCTCCGCCGGAGCCGACGGCGCCCGCGACTGGGCGGGCGCCGGCCTCACCGGTGCGGTGACCGAGGGACGCGGCGCCGCGGTGTCCGCCGTGCCCGACCGGTCGCCGCCCAGCGCGTACGCGCCCACCGGCAGCGCCGTCAGCACCACCAGCGCCGCCCCGGCCGCCGCCACCCGGCGCCGCCGCTCCAGCGCACCCTGCCGCCGGATCTGCGGATACGGCGCCGGCGCCGGACGGATCTCGTAGGCGTCCTGCGACATCAGCTGCCGCAACCGCTCCTCGAACGCCCCGTCCCGCTCGTGCTGTTCCCCGCTCACCTGCCGCCTCCTCGCCCGCCGGACCCGCCGGCGAACTCCATCAGCCCCGGATACGTACGCAACTTCGCCAGCCCCTTGGACGCCTGGCTCTTGACCGTGCCCGGCGAGCAGCCGAGCACCTCGGCCACCTCCGCCTCCGGCAGGTCCTCCCAGTACCGCATGACCACCACCGCCCGCTGCCGGGGCGGCAGTTGGGCCAGCGCCGTCATCAGCACACCCCGCTCGTCGGACCACGCCACGTCGTCCCGCCCCGCCCGCTCCGGCGGCGCCGACGTCAGCGACTCGGCGACCCGCCGTTTGCGGAAGCGGTCGCTGTTGCAGCTGACGAGCATCCGCCGGACGTACGCCTCCGGGTTGTCACTGCGCGCCACGCGCCGCCACGACCGGTACGCCTTCGCCAGCGCCGTCTGCGTCAGATCCTCGGCGTGGTGCGCGTCGCCGGTGAGCAGATACGCGGTCCGCACCAGGTGCGACCATCTGGCGGCGACGAAATCATGGAACCGGTCCTCCAGTTCGGCCTGCATCAAGCACCCTCCTCGCCCCCCAGACCACCGATCGCGCGGATTCGGTTGCCCGGGCGGCGGAAGACGCTCGGCGCGGCGTACGTCACCGGCCGGGCGTCAGCGGCAGTACACGTCACCGGCCGGGCGCTCACCCGTCGCCAGGAAGCGCGAGACCGTGTCGTCGCCGCACGCGTTGCCGTTGGCGAGGTAGGCGTCGTGGCCCGTGGAGTCCACCGTGACCATGACCGCGCGCCGGCCCAGCGCCTCGCGGAGCCTGCGCGCCCCGGCGAGCGGCGTGGCCACGTCGCGCTCATTCTGCACGAGCAGGACGTTCGACGGCCCCCGGCCGGTGATCCGCACCGGCGCCTGCCGCGGCGGGTACGGCCACGCGGCGCACACCATCGCGTTGCGCGGCATGCCGGCGGTCAGCGGGTACGCCTTGCGGCTGACGTCGACGTCCTTCCGGTAGACCGCGGGGTCCGACGGCCACGCCACGTCGTTGCACAGGGTGGCGGCGCCCACCGCGGCCACGTTCTGCAGCACCGCGTCCGGCGGCCCGGCCGGCGCCGGCGGCAGCGTGCCCTCGCGGGCGGCGGTCATCAGCCGCGCCAGGTCGTCGAACCGGTCGGGGTCGTACAGGTCGTCCAGCATGGTCTGGCGCAGCACGTTGCCGTTCAGCTCCGGCGGGTTGGCGCCGGGCCAGGGCAGCGGCCGGCGGTCCAGCTCGGCGGCCAGCCGCAGGAACTCCCGGCGGACCCCCTCGGGTGTGTCCGCGACCCGGTAGGGGTGGCCGGGCGCCGACACGCGCTTCGCGAACTCCGGGAACACGTCCTCCACGCCCTGCTCGTGCGCCGCGAGCCAGCCCCGCGAGACCCGGGCGGGATCGGGGTCGTCGTTGCTGTCCAGCACGATGCGGTCGGTGCGCCGCGGGAACAACTGGCTGTAGACCGCGCCGACATACGTGCCGTACGACACACCCCACGCCGAGAGGCGCCGCTCGCCCAGCGCGGCCCGGATGCGGTCGATGTCCCGGGCCTCGTCGACGGTGCTCATGTGCCGCAGCAGCTCACCGCCGTTGCGGGCGCAGGCGTCGGCCATGCGGCGGGCGGTGGCCATGTTCCCGTCGACCGAGCCGTCCGCGGCCGGCCAGGGCCGCAGCCGCGAGATCGCCAGGTCGGCGTGGTCGAGCCCGCAGTCGACGGCCGTCGAGGGCGCCAGCCCGCGCGGCGCGAACCCCACCAGGTCGTAGGCGTCACGGACCGCCTGCGGCAGCTTCCGCCCCTTGCCCGAGGGATCGTTCAGGCTGGAGCCGCCCGGCCCGCCGGGGATCATCAGCAGCACACCGCGCCGCGCCCCGGGCCTCTCACTGCGCACCCGGGAGACGGCGAGGTCGATCAGCGGGCCGCCCGGGCGGCTGTGGTCCAGCGGGACGGCGAGGGTCGCGCACTCCTGCCGCGAGTCGGGCGCGGCCCCGGGACACGGCCCCCAGGCGAGGGCCGCGCGCCCGGCGGGCGCGGCGGTGGCGGCGGCCGCGGTGAGCGGCGTGGCGAGGGAGAGCAGGACGGCGGAGGCGGCGGCGAGCGCGGCAGGACGCTTGATCGATGTCATGCCGACGAGCCTCCCGGAACCGCGCCCGCCGCCCCATCCGGCCAACAGCCTTGTCCCTGCGGGGGTTTACCCCCCTGCGGGCGCAGGGCGGGCATCCGGGCACGCCGGGTCCGGCCGGCACGGAGGTGAACGGTCGTGCACAGCCGGTGACCGGTCCTGGCGGGTGCGCCGTGAGGGCACAATGGGTCCATGAGTCTGTTCCGCGACGACGGCATCGTGCTGCGCACCCAGAAGCTGGGTGAGGCGGACCGCATCATCACGTTGCTGACGCGCGGACACGGCCGGGTGCGGGCCGTGGCCCGCGGAGTGCGGCGGACCAAGTCGAAATTCGGCGCCAGGCTGGAGCCCTTCTCCCACGTCGACGTGCAGTTCTTCGCCCGCGGGAGCGAGCTGGTGGGCCGGGGCCTGCCGCTGTGCACGCAGAGTGAGACCATCGCGCCGTACGGCGGCGGGATCGTCGCCGACTACGCCCGGTACACCGCCGGGACGGCCATGCTGGAGACCGCCGAGCGCTTCACCGACCACGAGGGCGAGCCGGCCGTCCAGCAGTACCTGCTGCTGGTGGGCGCGCTGCGCACCCTCGCCCGCGGCGAGCACGCGCCGAACCTGGTCCTCGACGCCTTCCTGCTGCGCTCGCTCGCCGTGAACGGCTACGCGCCCAGCTTCAGCGACTGCGCGAAGTGCGGCATGCCCGGTCCGAACCGGTTCTTCTCCGTCGCCTCCGGCGGCTCCCTGTGCGTCGACTGCCGGGTGCCCGGCTGCGTGGTGCCCTCCCCGCAGACCCTGGCGCTGCTCGGTGCGCTGCTTACGGGAGACTGGGAGAGCGCGGACGCCTGCGAGCCGCGGTACGTCCGGGAGGGCAGCGGACTGGTCTCCGCCTACCTGCACTGGCATCTGGAGCGCGGTCTGCGTTCCCTGAGGTACGTCGAACAGTAGAAACACCGAAGGAGACGAGAAGCACATGGCCGTACGCGGGTTCCTGGGGCGCCAGCGCCGTGAGTACAGGACGCCGGAGCCGCACCCGTCCGGCGCGCGGCCCCCGAAGCTCCCCGGGGAACTGGTCCCCGGCCACGTGGCGATCGTCATGGACGGCAACGGCCGCTGGGCCAAGGAGCGCGGGCTGCCCCGCACCGAGGGCCACAAGGTCGGCGCCGAGCGCGTGCTGGACGTCCTCCAGGGCGCCATCGAGATCGGCGTCGGCAGCATCTCGCTGTACGCGTTCTCCACCGAGAACTGGAAGCGTTCGCCCGACGAGGTCCGCTTCCTGATGAACTTCAACCGCGACTTCATCCGCAAGACCCGCGACACCCTCGACGAACTGGGTGTGCGGGTGCGCTGGGTGGGCCGCATGCCCAAGCTGTGGAAGTCCGTCGCCAAGGAGCTCCAGATCGCCCAGGAGCAGACCAGGGGCAACGACCGGCTCACCCTGTACTTCTGCATGAACTACGGCGGCCGCGCCGAGATCGCCGACGCCGCGCAGGCCCTCGCCGAGGACGTGAAGGCGGGCCGCCTCGACCCGTCGAAGGTCAACGAGAAGACCCTGGCGAAGTACCTGTACTACCCGGACATGCCGGACGTCGACCTGTTCCTGCGGCCCAGCGGCGAGCAGCGCACCTCCAACTACCTGCTGTGGCAGTCCGCCTACGCCGAAATGGTCTTCCAGGACGTGCTGTGGCCCGACTTCGACCGCCGCGACCTGTGGCGGGCCTGCCTGGAGTACGCCTCCCGCGACCGCCGCTTCGGCGGCGCCATCCCCAACGAGGAGCTGCTGGCGATGGAGGGCCGCCAGGAAGGCTGATCGCAGGTGCCGTACGATCCCGCCTCATGGTCATGGACATGGGGCGGGACGTCGTTCAGGACGACGTGGTCGAGCTGGAGTACACCCTCGAACAGCAGGACATGACGGACGCGGTCCGGCTGATGCTGCGCAAGCACAAAGGGTTCGTAGGGCTGCTGTACCACCCGGCGCTGGGGGCGACGGCCGCCCTGATCGGGGTGGTACTGCTCGTCATCAGTCCCTTGGACGACCTCGGGATCGGCATCGCACTGATCGTGTGGGGAGTGCTGATGCTCTCCGTACCGCGCATGTCGGCCGGCCAGCTCCGCAAGGCGCAGCAGCACCACGGCGTGATCCGGGCGTCCGTCGGCGCGGCGGGCGTGCGCCAGGTGAGCGCCCACGCGGACGTGCGCACAGGCTGGGCCAACTACGGCAGTTACGCCGAGTCGGACGGCGTCTTCATCCTCCGCAGCCCCGACCGAGCAGGCCGCTGCTCGGTGGTCCTGGCCAAGCGAGGCGCCCGCACCCCCGAGGACGTGGACCGCCTGCGCGCGATCTTGGCCGCCAACCTACGGCGCGTCTGAAGAACGGGAGCAGGCCGACCGAAAGGGGCGCGGGGAACCGCGCGCCCGGCAACAACCGAATCCGCACCCGCCGACGCACAGGCACCGAAACGGCGCTCCGGCGAACCGGTTCAACCCGCAGCGCACTCCGCACAGGTCCCGAAGATCTCCACGGTGTGCGCCACGTTCACGAACCCGTGCTCGGAAGCGATCGCCTCGGCCCACTTCTCCACCGCCGGCCCCTCCACCTCGACGGCCTTGCCGCAGGACCGGCAGACCAGGTGGTGGTGGTGCTCACCGGTGGAGCACCGGCGGTAGACGGACTCGCCGTCGGACGTGCGCAGGACGTCGACCTCACCGGCCTCGGCGAGGGACTGCAGGGTGCGGTACACCGTGGTGAGCCCGACCGCGTCGCCCTTGTGCTTGAGCATGTCGTGGAGCTCCTGCGCGCTGCGGAACTCGTCCACCTCGTCGAGCGCCGCCGCCACTGCGGCGCGCTGCCGGGTGGCGCGGCCCTTCACGGGCGGTCCAGCGGTCGTCACCGGTTTCCTCCTTCGACGGCGTCTGCCCCTGCCGGGCCATTGTGCCAGCCCGGCCGGGACGCGGTCAGACGCCGATCTCGTCCGGGGCGGGCCGTCCGGCCGGGATGGTGCACTCCGCGGGGTCCCCGCCGGGCTGTGCGGCGGCCTGGGCGCGGGCGCGGCGCCGGGCCAGCGGGGCGGCCACCGCGGTGAGCGCGATGAACGCCGCGATGGTCAGCAGCACGATCGTCGCGCCGGGCGGCACGTCCTGGTAGTACGAGGTGACGGTGCCGCCGAGGGTCACGGTGACACCGATCGCGACGGCGATCGCGAACGTGGCCGCGAAGCTCCGGCCGATCTGCTGGGCGGCGGCGACCGGGACCACCATGAGCGCGCTCACGAGCAGCAGCCCGACCACGCGCATCGCGACCGTCACGGTCACCGCGGCCGTGACGGCCGTGAGCAGGTTCAGCGCCCGCACCGGCAGCCCGGTCACCCGCGCGAACTCCTCGTCCTGGCTGACGGCGAACAGCTGACGGCGCAGCCCCAGCGTGACCAGCACGACGAACGCGGCGAGCAGGCAGATCGCGACGACGTCCGACTGCGACACCGTCGACAGGGAGCCGAAGAGGTACGACGTGAGGTTGGCGTTGGAGCCGGTGGGGGCGAGGTTGATGAACATCACGCCGCCGGCCATGCCGCCGTAGAAGAGCATCGCGAGGGCGATGTCGCCGCGGGTCCTGCCGTACCAGCGGATCAGCTCCATCAGCACCGCGCCCAGCACGGACGTCAGCGTGGCCATCCACACCGGGGACGCCGACAGCAGGAAGCCGAGGCCGACGCCCGTCATCGCGACGTGGCCGATGCCGTCGCCCATCAGGGCCTGGCGGCGCTGCACCAGGTAGATGCCGACGGCGGGCGCCGTGATGCCGACCAGGACGGCGGCGAGCAGCGCCCGCTGCATGAAGGCGTAGTCGAGGAGTTCCATCAGCTCAGCAGTCCCGTGCGAAGAGGTTCGGTGCCCGCGGGTGCGTGCGGGTGGACGTGGTCGTGGCCGGGCAGGGCGTGCTGGCCGACGGCCTTGGGCGGTGGCCCGTCGTGCAGCACGCAGCCGTCGCGCAGTACCACCGCGCGGTCGATGAGGGGCTCCAGCGGCCCGAGTTCGTGCAGGACGAGCAGGACCGTCGCGCCGGCCTCCACCTGGCCCCTGAGGGTGTGGGCGAGCACCTCCTGGCTGGCCAGGTCGACGCCGGCCATGGGCTCGTCCATGATCAGCAGCTCGGGTGCGGCGGCCAGGGCCCGCGCGATCAGCACCCGCTGGTGCTGCCCGCCGGACAGGGCGTTCACCGAGTCCCCGGCCCGGTCCGCCATCCCGACCAGCTCCAGGGCGTGCCGTACGGCCTCGCGGTCGGCCTTGCGGAAGACGCCGAAGCGGGTGCGGGAGAGCCGTCCCGAGGAGACGATCTCCGTCACGGTCGCCGGGACACCGCCCGCCGCGGTGGTGCGCTGCGGGACGTACCCGACCCGTGACCACTGCCGGAAGCTGCGGCGCGGGGTGCCGAACAGCTCGATCTCGCCGTCGCTGACCGGCACCTGGCCGATGATGCTGCGCACGGCGGTGGACTTGCCGGAGCCGTTGGCGCCGAGCAGCGCGACGACCTCGCCGCGGTGCACGCTCAGGTCGATGCCGCGCAGCACGGGCCGCGCGCCCAGCTCGGCGCGCACGCCGCGCAGGGATATGACGGACTCGGGCATGCCGCCCTCCGATCGGTCGGTCACTTGGTCCCCAGAGCGCTCTGCAGGGCCTTGAGGTTCGCCCGCATGACCTGGAGGTAGTCCTGGCCGCGGGACTTCTTCGTGATGCCCTCGATGGGGTCGAGGACGTCGGTCTTCAGGCCCGCGTCCCGCGCGACCGTCTTCGCGGTCTTGTCGCTGACGAGGGTTTCGTAGAAGACGGTGGAGACGTGGTCGGCCTTCGCCATCTTCTCCAGCTCCTTCACGCGGGCGGCGCTCGGCTCCGACTCCGGGTCGAGGCCGTTGATGGCCTCCTCGGTCAGGCCGTAGCGCTCGGCGAGGTAGCCGAAGGCGGCGTGGGTGGTGAGGAAGACCTTGGTCTCCGTGTTCTTCAGCCCGGCGGCGAACTCGGCGTTCAGGGCGTCGAGCTTGCCGACCAGCGCGTCGGTGTTCTTGCGGTAGTCCGCGGCGTGGGCGGGGTCGGCCTTGGCGAAGGCGGCGCCGACACCGCGGGCGACCTCGGCGTAGCGCACCGGGTCCAGCCAGATGTGGGGGTCGCGGCCGCCGCTCTCCTCGCCGTGCTCGTGGTCGTGCTCGGCGGCGTGCCCGCCGACCTCGTTGCCGTGCTTCTCCAGGGTGGTCAGCGAGGCGGCGTCGATCTTGGTGCGGGCCCCGGACTGGGCGACGGCGTCGTCGACGGCCGGCTGCAGGCCCTTGAGGTAGAGCACCGCGTCGGACTGCTCGACCCGGCCGCGCTGCCGGGCGCTGATCTCGAGGTCGTGCGGTTCCTGGCCGGGCGCGGTGAGGCTGGTGACGTTCACATGGCTGCCGCCGATCTGCTCGGCGAGGTAGGCCATCGGGTAGAAGGACGCGACGACGTCGAACTTGTCCGTGTTCCCCGCGGCCGCGCTGTCCCCGCCGCAGGCGGTCAGGGTGGCCAGTCCGAGGGCGGTTGCGGCCGTGGCCGCGGCCACGGATATGAGGCGTCGTCGTTCGTTCATGACAGTCATTTTCAACAAACATGGAAACCGTTGTCAACAAGCCTGCTGAGAGCGCCGGACCGGCCCCGTTCTGCCCGGCCCGGAGGGCCCCCGATTTGGTCGAGGGGGAGGCCGCGCCGGTACGCTGAAGCATTCGCTGGAAGCATCTCGCTTCGTCGCCCGTCGTCGTAATGAAGAGAGCACCGTGGCCGCCGACAAGATCGACACCATCGTCAGCCTGAGCAAGCGCCGTGGCTTCGTTTTCCCGTGCAGTGAGATCTACGGCGGACAGCGTGCCGCCTGGGACTACGGACCGCTGGGTGTCGAGCTCAAGGAGAACATCAAGCGCCAGTGGTGGCGCTACATGGTGACGTCGCGCGAGGACGTGGTCGGTCTCGACTCGTCCGTGATCCTGGCCCCCGAGGTCTGGGTCGCCTCCGGCCACGTCGCCACCTTCACCGACCCGCTCACCGAGTGCACCTCCTGTCACAAGCGGTTCCGCGCGGACCACCTTGAAGAGGCGTACGAGGAGAAGAAGGGCCGCGCCCCCGAGAACGGCCTCGCCGACGTCAACTGCCCGAACTGCGGCAACAAGGGCCAGTTCACCGAGCCCAAGCAGTTCTCCGGCCTGCTGTCGACCCACCTCGGCCCGACCCAGGACTCCGGCTCCGTCGCCTACCTGCGTCCCGAGACCGCCCAGGGCATCTTCACCAACTTCGCCCAGGTGCAGACCACCTCGCGCCGCAAGCCGCCGTTCGGCATCGCCCAGATGGGCAAGTCCTTCCGCAACGAGATCACGCCGGGCAACTTCATCTTCCGCACCCGCGAGTTCGAGCAGATGGAGATGGAGTTCTTCGTCAAGCCGGGCGAGGACGAGCAGTGGCAGGAGTACTGGATGGAGCAGCGCTGGAGCTGGTACACCGGCCTCGGCCTGCGTGAGGAGAACATGCGCTGGTACGAGCACCCGAAGGAGAAGCTCTCCCACTACTCCAAGCGCACCGCCGACATCGAGTACCGCTTCCAGTTCGGCGGCAGCGAGTGGGGCGAGCTCGAGGGTGTCGCCAACCGCACCGACTACGACCTGAGCGCGCACTCCAAGGCCTCCGGCCAGGACCTGGCCTACTACGACCAGGAGGCCGGCGAGCGCTGGACGCCGTACGTCATCGAGCCCGCGGCCGGTGTCGGCCGCACCATGCTGGCCTTCCTGCTCGACGCCTACGTCGAGGACGAGGCGCCGAACGCCAAGGGCAAGATGGAGAAGCGGACCGTGCTGCGCCTGGACCACCGCCTGGCGCCGGTGAAGGCCGCGGTGCTGCCGCTGTCCCGCAACCCCGAGCTGTCCCCGAAGGCCAAGGGTCTCGCCCAGGCGCTGCGCCAGCACTGGAACATCGAGTTCGACGACGCCGGCGCGATCGGCCGCCGCTACCGCCGCCAGGACGAGATCGGTACGCCGTTCTGCGTCACGGTCGACTTCGACACGCTGGACGACAACGCGGTGACCGTCCGCGAGCGTGACTCGATGAAGCAGGAGCGCGTCTCCCTGGACCAGATCGAGGGCTACCTCGCCTCGCGCCTGATCGGCTGCTGAGACCCGCCCGCCCGACGCACGAAGGTCCACCCCTCCACGGAGGGGTGGGCCTTCGTGCGTATCGGGGCGGGGGACGCGGGGGTGCGCACCGAGGCTTGTCCGGGCGGCGCTGACATGTATGGAATGACAGATATTGAAATCTGTCACCTGTCATGGCAAGCTGGAGTCATGACGATGCCAACCCGCACCCTCGGTACCTCCGGCCCCCAGGTCTCCGCCCTCGGCCTCGGCTGCATGGGCATGTCCGGCATGTACGGCGAGGCGGACCGCGCCGAGTCCGTCGCCACCCTCCACGCCGCCCTGGAAGCCGGCGTCACCCTGCTCGACACCGGCGACTTCTACGGCATGGGCCACAACGAGCTGCTGATCGGCGAGGCGTTGCGCACCGCGCCGGCCGCCCTGCGCCGCAACGCGCTGCTCAGCGTCAAGTTCGGCGCCCTGCGCGGCCCGGACGGCGACTGGGCCGGCTTCGACGGCCGCCCGGCCGCCGTGAAGGCCTTCGCCGCCTACTCCCTCCAGCGCCTCGGCGTCGACCACATCGACATCTACCGGCCCGCGCGGCTCGACCCCGACGTGCCGATCGAGGAGACCGTCGGCGCGATCGCCGAACTCGTCGAGAAGGGGTACGTCCGGCACATCGGCCTGAGCGAGGTCGGCGCCGACACCATCCGCCGGGCCGCCGCGACCGCCCCGATCGCCGACCTCCAGATCGAGTACGCCCTCGTCTCCCGCGGTCCCGAGCGGGAGATCCTGCCCACCCTGCGCGAACTGGGCATCGCCGTCACCGCCTACGGGGTGCTCTCCCGCGGCCTGATCTCCGGCCACTTCTCCGACGACCGGCAGCTGGCCGCGCACGATTTCCGCGCCCACTCGCCCCGCTTCCAGGGCGACAACCTCCGACGCAACCTCACGCTGGTCGAGTCGCTGCGCAAGGTCGCCGAGGACAAGGGCGCCACGGTCGCCCAGATCGCCATCGCCTGGGTGCTCTCCCGCGGCGAGGACATCGTCCC
The DNA here is from genome assembly GCF_040637635.1 of Streptomyces sp. NPDC028635. Classification (NCBI taxonomy): domain Bacteria; kingdom Bacillati; phylum Actinomycetota; class Actinomycetes; order Kitasatosporales; family Streptomycetaceae; genus Streptomyces; species Streptomyces sp. NPDC028635. The sequence continues at coordinate 62,704 of NZ_JBEZWX010000039.1, forward strand.
GCTGGTCGGCGCCCGCACCCGGGAGCGGTTCGGCGAGGCCGTGGGCGCGCTGGACGTGAGGCTGGACGCGTCCGACCTCGCCGCCATCGAGGCCGCGGTGCCGGCGGACGCGGTGGCCGGCGACCGGTACGCCCCCGCACAGATGGCCATGCTCGACAGCGAACGCTGATCCCGGCGCCGGGTACCGTCTAGACATGCCACCGACCAGCGAGATCCTGACCACCGAGCGCATCCTCGAAGCGACCGAGGAGGTGCTGCGCCGCCACGGACCGGCCAAGGCGACCGTGGTGGACGTGGCCCGCGCGCTCGGCGTCAGTCACGGCAGCGTCTACCGCCACTTCCGCACCAAGGCGGCCCTGCGCGAGGCCGTGACCAAGCGGTGGCTGGACCGCACCTCGGAGCGGCTCGCCGGGATCGTCGCGGGCGAGGACGCCCCGCAGGAGCGGCTGCGGGCCTGGCTCGCGACCCTGTTCGAGGCCAAGCGGCACAAGGCGGGTGGCGACCCCGAGCTGTTCGCCACCTACACGGTGCTGACGGACGAGAACGGCACGGCGGTCGGCGAGCACATCGCCGACCTCACCGCGCAGCTGACCCGGATCATCGAGGACGGCGTCGCGTCGGGCGCCTTCACCGCGACGGACCCGGCGGTCGCGGCCCGCGCCGTCTTCCAGGCCACGGCCCGCTTCCACGACCCGTGCCACGCGCCCGAATGGAAGAACCCGGCGATCGAGACGGACTTCACGGCGGTGGTGGACCTGATCCTGCGGGGCCTGACGACCCCCTGACCCGGTCCCTCCGGCCTGCGGCCCGCGCCGCCGCCGCGGTCCGGGCCGAAGGCCCGGGCCGGCACCCGCGGACCCGGCCGGCGGCAGCGGCCCGTCCCCCAGCGGGGGGCCGCGGCCCGCCCCCCCCGCCCCCCCCGCGACCCCGGGCTCCTTCGCCCCCCCAGTTCTCCGAGCACCGCGCGCCACGCCCCGCCCCCGGC
>NZ_JBEZWX010000040.1:0-62745 GCF_040637635.1 Streptomyces sp. NPDC028635
GGCACCGGGCAACGGCGCCCCTCGTCGGGAACGGGCGGCCGGACCGAGGACGGACACCCCCCACCCCGGCCCCGACCCACAACGAACCGCAGGCGCGACAGCAACCGGCCACCGGACGGAAACGGGCCGCCGCAGGCAAAAAAGGGGCGCGGGGAACGGCGCGACCAGCCACAACGAAACCCGCAGAGCGACAACGCACCCGGCGCCCCCGACGGCACCCCGCTAAGCCAGCGCAGCAACCCGCTCCCGATACCCCCGAACAGCCGCCGCATCCCGATACGGCTCCAACCTCCGCTCGAACTCCCGCACATACTCCACCGCCCGCACCGACCGCATCTCCGCGGCCGCCCCCGCCGCCTCCGCCGCCAGCCGGCACGCCTGTTCCAGCTCGCCGAGCCCCAGCCGCGCCGTCGCCAGCACCACCGTGCAGAACAGGCGGCTGCGCGCGTACCCGCCCCCGCTCCCCCGCAGCTGCAACGACCGTTCCGCATGCTGCGCCGCCGCCCGGAACTGCTGCAGATCCCGGTGGCAGTGCCCGAACTCGTCCGCCAGCTGCGCCTCGTCGAAGAACCGCGCCCAGTACGGCACCTCGTCGCCGCCCCGCGCCGCCTCCAGCGCCCGCTCGGCCCGCACCAGGGACGCGGTGCAGGACCGCACCTCGCCCAGCACTCCGTGCCCGCGAGCCTCCGCCGCGTGCAGCAGCGCCTGCACCACGGGCGGCACTCCCGTCCCCACCCCCTGCTGGGCAACCCGCGCCAGCTGCACGGCCTCCCGTCCGTGCCCGAGGTACACGGCCTGCCGGCTCATCGTCACCAGCACGTACGCCCCGTACGCCCGGTCGCCCGCCGCCTGGGCGAGCCGCAGCGCCTGCACGAAGTACCGCTGCGCGAGCCCGTGCGCGGCGATGTCGTACGAGGTCCATCCGGCCAGCCGGGTCAGGTCGGCCGCCGCGGCGAACAGCCGGCGTCCGGTCTGCTCCCCGTAGACCCCGCGCAGCATCGGCTCGCACTCGTGCTCCAGGTACCGCACGAGCGCCTGCCGGGCGTGGCCGCCCCCGTAGGTGTCGTCCAGCGTGCGGAACAGTTCGGCGACGGACCGCAGCGCCGCGATGTCCCCGCCGGAGACCCGCACCGCGGGCGGCCGCTCGGCCCGCCCCCGCTGCTGCGGCACCACCGCCGGCCGCCCCTGGGCCGGCACCCGCACGGGCGGCTCACCGCGTGCGACCTTGTCGTCGGACCGGCCGATCAGCCAGTCCCGGCTCGGCACCACCAGCCCGGCCGGCGTGAAGGCGATCTTCCGCAGCTCGGCATGGTTGCCGGAGTCCTTGCGCCACAGCCCGCTGACGATGTCGATCGCCTCGTCCGGGGTCGCGGCGAATTCCAGCCCGGCGTACACGGGGGCGCACGCGTCGAGTCCGAGGTCCTGGGCGGTGAGCCGCCGCCCGAGCCGCCGGGTGAACACCTCGGCGATCAGCGCCGGGGTCGTCCCGCGCGGCTGCTGCCCCCGCAGCCACCGCGTGACGGAGGTCTTGTCGTATCTGAGGTCCAGTCCGTGTTCGAGCCCGAGCTGGTCCACGCGACGGGCGAGACCCGCGTTGGAGAACCCCGCTTCTGCGATGAGCGCGGCGAGCTGTCGGTTGGGAGTGCGCTGCGCGGGTCGTTCCGTCATCTGCGGTGCGGTCTCCTGCCTTCCAGGCCTTTGAGGTGCCCGGATTGCCTGTGAGCAGCCCTTATGGCCTCTTGGACGGCGCGAATGTAGCGGAGCGTAAGCAGGCGATCGCACACTTCCCCACCCATTCATCCGATCGTGTGAGGATTGCCCGCAGGGCTGACGCGTCCGAGGCAGTCGTACAGTGGCGTGGGCGCGTTTCATGCCTTACGACTTCGAGGAGGCGCTTGCCGTGAGTGAGCTGCGGTTCGTCCGTATGGGGTTCGGCGCGGACATGGTCGACTACCAGACCGCCTGGGACGAACAACGCCGCGTGCACGCCGCCCGGTTCGCGGACGAGGTGCCCGACACGTGTCTGCTCCTGGAGCACCCGCCCGTGTACACCGCCGGCCGCCGCACCGCGCCCGAGGAGCGCCCGCTCGACGGCACCCCCGTGATCGACGTGGACCGCGGCGGCAAGATCACCTGGCACGGTCCGGGCCAGCTGGTCGGCTACCCGATCCAGAAGCTGCCCCGCCCGGTGGACGTGGTCGCCCACCTGCGCCGGCTGGAGGAAGCGATGATCCGGGTGTGCGCCGAGTTCGGCATCGAGACCTCGCGCGTCGAGGGCCGGGCCGGTGTCTGGGTGCTGGGCGACCCGGTCGAGGAGCGCCCCGCCCTCGGAGGGCTCACGCTCGACTTCGATCCGCGCAGCACCGACCCGGAGTTCGACCCCCGCCTGAACGGTCCCGAGTACGCCCCCTCCAACGCGGGCCAGCGCCGCGAGGACCGCAAGATCTGCGCCATGGGCGTCCGCGTCGCCAAGGGCGTCACCATGCACGGCTTCGCCCTGAACGTGAACCCGGACACCTCCAACTTCGACAAGATCATCCCCTGCGGCATCCGCGACGCGGGCGTGACGTCGCTCTCGTACGAACTGGGCCGCGAGATCACCATCGAGGACGTGCTGCCGGTCGCCGAGCGGCACCTGAAGGACGTCCTGGAGAACGCGGACCTCAAGCCGCGCCCGGTCGAGCCGTCCGCGGCCTGACGTGGCACCGGACATGCAAATCCACGGGCGTACCCTTGAGGACGCCGAAGAATCAATCGCTAGGGAGCCGGTCGTGTCCGCAGTCGCACCCGACGGACGCAAAATGCTGCGCCTGGAGGTCCGCAACAGCCAGACCCCCATCGAGCGCAAGCCCGAGTGGATCAAGACCCGGGCGAAAATGGGTCCCGAGTACTCGAAGATGCAGAACCTCGTGAAGAGCGAGGGCCTGCACACGGTCTGCCAGGAAGCCGGCTGCCCGAACATCTACGAGTGCTGGGAGGACCGCGAGGCGACCTTCCTCATCGGCGGCGACCAGTGCACCCGGCGCTGCGACTTCTGCCAGATCGACACCGGCAAGCCGGAGGCGCTCGACCGCGACGAGCCGCGCCGCGTCGGCGAGTCCGTCGTCACGATGGACCTGAACTACGCCACCATCACCGGCGTCGCCCGCGACGACCTGGAGGACGGCGGCGCCTGGCTGTACGCCGAGACCGTGCGCCAGATCCACCAGCAGACCGCGGACCGCGAGGCCGGCCGCACCAAGGTCGAGCTGCTGGCCCCCGACTTCAACGCCGTCCCGGAGCAGCTGGCGGAGGTCTTCGGCTCCCGCCCCGAGGTCTTCGCGCACAACGTCGAGACGGTCCCGCGGATCTTCAAGCGCATCCGCCCCGGCTTCCGCTACGAGCGCTCGCTGAAGGTCATCACCGAGGCCCGCGACTTCGGTCTGGTCACCAAGTCCAACCTGATCCTCGGCATGGGCGAGACCCGCGAGGAGGTCAGCGAGGCGCTCAGGCAGCTGCACGACGCGGGCTGCGAGCTGGTCACCATCACGCAGTACCTGCGCCCCTCCGTGCGGCACCACCCGGTGGAGCGCTGGGTGAAGCCCCACGAGTTCGTGGAGCTGAAGGAGGAGGCCGAGCAGATCGGCTTCTCCGGCGTGATGTCCGGCCCGCTGGTCCGCTCCTCGTACCGCGCCGGCCGCCTCTACCAGATGGCGATCGAGAAGCGGGGCGAGTTCATCGCCGCGCAGGCGGTGTGAGAGCCATCCGTGTGAAGTCACGCACAAGTCGTTACTGACCGGTAATGACCGGTTCGGCGCGGTCCTGACCGTCCTCGCAGATGAGGGCACACGTCAGGGCCGCGTCGTCGTTCGCACACCGCGCTCCTGGGTTTCATGCGCGTTTGACCGGTCGGTCACGTCCTGGTAACACCAAACAGTGACCCTGGTATCACGCCCCGTACACCCATCCCGAGGGGGGACCTCGACGATGCAGGCCGCGCCCGTCCACGACGTCATGCCGCACGGCACCCGCGCCACCGCCATCCCGTCCTTCACCGACGCGCTGCGCGCCGTCGAGTCGCTGCTGATGAGCAGCGGCCAGCGCACCGCCCGCCGCAACGCCTGGACGTCCGTCCTCGAGGACCGCCGCCGGGCCAAGGACCGGGTCGAGGCGGAGCGCTTCCTGAAGCAGTCCGCCACCGCGCGTTCCTGACCGGTCCGGCCCGCCCGCCGCGGGCCCCGCGCCGCGGGCCGACGGGCACTGCCGTCGTAGCCGCTCCCGGGGCCACGTAGACTTCGTGGCATGGCGAGGAAGGACAACGCAGCGGACGCTGCGAACGCAGGGCGACTGAAGCAGATCGCCCTCACTTACAAGATGACCCGTCGGGCCGACAAGAAGATCGGTCTGGTACTCGCGGCTGTCGGCATCATCACCTTCGGTGTCTTCCTCGCGATCGGTTTCCTGATCGGTCACCCCATCTATCTCGGCATCCTGGGCCTGCTGCTCGCCTTCCTCGCGTCGGCGATCGTGTTCGGCCGCCGCGCCGAGCGGGCCGCCTTCGGGCAGATGGAGGGCCAGCCCGGCGCCGCGGCGGCGGTCCTGGACAACATCGGCCGGGGCTGGACGACCACCCCCGCGGTGGCGATGAACCGCAACCAGGACGTCGTGCACCGCGCGGTCGGCAAGGCCGGCATCGTGCTGGTGGCGGAGGGCAACCCGAACCGGGTGAAGACGCTGCTGGCCGCCGAGAAGAAGAAGATGAACCGCATCGTGGCGGACGTGCCCGTGCACGACGTCATCGTGGGCACCGGCGAGGGCCAGGTCGAGCTGAAGAAGCTGCGCACCACCATGCTGAAGTTCCCGCGCGTGCTCACCGGCCCGCAGGTGACCGCGACCAACGACCGTCTGCGCGCCCTGGGCGACCTGATGAGCAACATGCCGCTGCCCAAGGGCCCGATGCCGAAGGGCATGCGGCTCCCGAAGGGCGGCCCGAGGGGCCGCTGAGTCCCCGTACACGACGAAGGGGGCGCCCGGTGATCACCGGGCGCCCCCTTCGTCGTATCGATCGTCGTACGCCTCGGCGTATCGATCGGCGTACGCCTCGTCGTATCGATCGGCGTATCGATCGCCGTACGGACTCGTACGGGCTAGATCCGCACCTCGACCGTGTTGGCCAGCCGGTCGTGCAGGCCGCGGCCGTCGCGGTCCCAGATCAGGGCCGGGATCGCCAGGCACAGCAGCACCGAGCGCAGCAGGGCGCGCAGCGGGTTGACCGTGCCGGTCTCCAGGGCGAGGACCCGGAGGCCGAACAGGCGCTTGCCGGGGGTGAAGCCGACCGTGCCGACGGTCAGGACGCTCAGGACGAAGAAGACCAGGAGCGTCCAGTTGCTCGTGGCCGGGATCCTGTACCCGTCCGTGATCAGACCGTATGCGATCAGAAAACTCAGGCCCCAGTCGACGGCGAGGGCGCCGAGCCGCCGGCCGGGCCGGGCGATCGAGTTCGGTCCGCTCTCCGGCAGACCGAGCTGCTCGCCCCGGTAACCGAAGTCGGCTCCCGCGTCCTCCATGGCCGCGCGGGGCCCGGACAGCCACGATCCGATTGCTTGCCTGTTGTCCACCCGTACACGGTACTGCGCCCGTATATGACCGGGGCACGGCGGGGTGTGTCGGGGCTAGCCTGGTGGCGGAGCCGGTTAACTTCGGCGAAACAAATGGGTCACGCCAGAGAAATCACCCGTCCCTAGGGTCGAGTGGAGCGTGTGCCACCGCACTGGCCGCACGACCGATCAACCACCCCCGGCGAGGCGGTCGGGAGTAGGAGGAGCTGGATGTTCCAGAACGCCGACGAGGCCAAGAAGTTCATCGCGGACGAGGACGTCAAGTTCATCGACGTCCGCTTCTGCGACCTGCCGGGCGTCATGCAGCACTTCTCGCTGCCCGTCGAGGCGTTCGACCCCGACGAGGAGCTGGCGTTCGACGGTTCGTCGATCCGTGGCTTCCAGGCCATCCACGAGTCCGACATGGCACTGCGCGCCGACCTGTCGACCGCGCGGGTGGACCCCTTCCGCCGTGACAAGACGCTCAACATCAACTTCTTCATCCACGACCCGATCACGGGCGAGCAGTACTCCCGTGACCCGCGCAACGTGGCGAAGAAGGCCGAGGCGTACCTCGCGTCGACCGGGATCGCCGACACCGCGTACTTCGGCCCCGAGGCCGAGTTCTACGTCTTCGACTCCGTGCGCTTCAAGACCTCGGAGAACGAGTCCTTCTACCACATCGACTCCGAGGCCGGCGCCTGGAACACCGGCGCGCTCGAGGACAACCGCGGGTACAAGGTCCGCTACAAGGGCGGTTACTTCCCCGTCCCGCCGGTCGACCACTTCGCCGACCTGCGCGCCGAGATCTCCCTGGAGCTGGCCAAGGCCGGCCTGCAGGTCGAGCGCCAGCACCACGAGGTGGGCACCGCCGGCCAGGCGGAGATCAACTACAAGTTCAACACGCTGCTCGCGGCCGCGGACGACCTGCAGCTGTTCAAGTACATCGTGAAGAACGTCGCCTGGCGCAACGGCAAGACGGCGACCTTCATGCCGAAGCCGATCTTCGGTGACAACGGCTCGGGCATGCACGTGCACCAGTCGCTGTGGAGCAACGGCGACCCGCTGTTCTACGACGAGGCCGGCTACGCGGGCCTGTCGGACACCGCCCGCTACTACATCGGCGGCATCCTCAAGCACGCCCCGTCGCTGCTGGCCTTCACCAACCCGACGGTGAACTCCTACCACCGCCTGGTGCCGGGCTTCGAGGCTCCGGTGAACCTGGTGTACTCGCAGCGCAACCGCTCCGCCGCGATGCGTATCCCGATCACGGGTTCGAACCCGAAGGCCAAGCGCGTCGAGTTCCGCGCCCCGGACGCCTCCGGCAACCCGTACCTGGCCTTCTCCGCCCTGCTCCTCGCGGGTCTGGACGGCATCAAGAACAAGATCGAGCCGGCCGAGCCGATCGACAAGGACCTCTACGAGCTGGCTCCCGAGGAGCACGCGAACGTCGCGCAGGTCCCGACCTCCCTCGGCGCGGTCCTCGACCGCCTCGAGGCCGACCACGAGTTCCTCCTCCAGGGCGACGTCTTCACGCCGGACCTGATCGAGACGTGGATCGACTTCAAGCGCACGAGCGAGATCGCCCCGCTCCAGCTCCGCCCGCACCCGCACGAGTTCGAGCTGTACTTCGACGTGTGACCGGCACCCGCCGAGCGATCGGCGGGTGAGAGCGTCCGGCGCCCCCGCCTCCCCCTCCCGGGAGGCGGGGGCGCCGTCGTCTGTACGATGCGGGCAAGGACATGACACACGGGGGGTGTTTTCCCATGCCCGAACTCGACGACTTCGACCGGGAGTTCGACCACCGCTGGGCTCGCGCGGCCGAGCACAAGGAGCCCTCGGCCCGCGCCCGCATGCTGGCCGCCCGCTGGAAGGACAACCCACCGCAGCCGGTCCCGTTCCGCGCCGACCCGGACCCGGTACGCCCGCGCCGCTCGTCGTGGTCGTCGACGGCGATCGTCTTCACCTGCGTCCTCGCGGTGATCGCCCTGCTCGGCTGGGCACAATTGCGGGCGACGTACTGAGATGCCGGTCGTCGCCGACACGGGTGAGGCAGCGGCGGCGCGGCTCGCCGGCGGTGCGCCGGTTCGGGACGTGCTGGACGTGGACGACCCCGGGGCCTGGCTCGCGCTCGACGCCGGCGTCCGGGACGGACACTGGCGGCGGCGGGAGCTGCCCACCGACCCCGGGCAGTGGGACGAGTCCCGGCTCGCCCTCGCCCTGTGCCACCGCGACGGCCGGATCCGGGAGCGGGCCGTGGGCCGGGCCGCCCACCGTCCCGCCCTGCTGCCGCTGCTGGTGATCCGCGCCGCCGACTGGGCGGAGCCGGTGCGCGAGCGGGCCCGGGCCGTGTTGCGGCTCGCTCTCGACCTCGACACCGCCGTGGCGCTCGCCCCGTTGCTCCTGCTGGTCGGCCGGCGGTACCGGGGTCACCATGGCGTGGAGCTGCTCGGAGACGTCCTGCGGGCGGCCCCCGTCGAGCGGCTGGCCCCGCTGCTCGGCCACGCCGGCCGCACCGTGCGCCGCTTCACCCACCGTCTCGCCGTCGACTCCCGTCTGCTCTCGGCCGCCGAGCTGGCCGGCACCGCAGCCCGGGACACCGACATCGTCGTCCAGCGCCTGTGCTGCGACGCCGCCCTGGCCGCCGTGGCGGCAGGCCGCGGACCGCCGAGGAGGTTCTGGGCCCACTGCTCACCGCCCGCAACCCGCACGCCCGGGCGACCGGCGTCACCGCGCTGCGGCGGGCGGGGCGCCCCGAGCGTGCCGAGGACTTCCTCGCCGACCGGTCGGCCCTGGTGCGAGCCTGTGCCCGCTACGTCGTACGACAGCACGGGACCGACCCGCTGCCCTGGTACCGGCAACGGTGCGCGGCGTCGGACGGTTCCGCGGTGCCGCCCGGCGCGGTCGTCGGGCTCGCCGAGTGCGGGGAGCGCACCGACGCCGGTCTGCTCTGGCCTCTGGTCCACCATGCCGACCCTCGGGTGCGTGCCCGGGCAGTGGCGGGGCTCCGCATCCTCGACGTGGACGTACGGAGCCTGTGGCCGCTGCTGGAGGATCCGGCGGGCGGTGTGGTCCGGGAGGTCACGCGTGCCCTGCTGCCTTCTGCGCGCTCCCTCGATGCCGAATGGCTGGCCGGACTGCTCACGCCGGAAACGCCCGGGGCCACGCGGGTCGCGGCGACACGGTTGCTGGGCGCGTACGGCCCGCGGTGACCTTTTGCCTCTGCTAGGGCCGATCGGAACCCGTTGATGGGAGCGCGTGGGTGCACACTGGCTAAGGGGCGAGTGCCTTACTGCGGGGTGATGCGAGATGCAGAGCCGCTTTGCCGGTGATCGGCGGCTGACCGTGCGGATGTCGGTCACGCTGTTCCTGCTCGGGCTGCTGTACGTGGGGTTCGTGGCGGCGCTGATCGTGCTGCTGAGGTCCTGGGTGATGGTCGTCGTCCTGATCGGGGCGATGTTCGTCGCGCAGTTCTGGTTCTCCGACAAGATCGCCATGTTCGCGATGCGCGGGCGGGTGGTGGAGCGGGAGGAGTATCCCGAGCTGCACGCGGTCGTCGACCGGCTGTGCGCGATCGCCGACATGCCCAAGCCGGTGGTCGCCGTGTCCGAGATGGACATGCCGAACGCGTTCGCCACGGGCCGCAATCCCGACCATGCCGTGGTCTGTGTGACCACGGGCCTGCTGCGGCGGCTGGAGCCGGCCGAGCTGGAGGGTGTGCTGGCCCACGAGCTGTCGCACGTGGCGCACAAGGACGTCGCCGTGATCACCGTCGCGTCCTTCCTCGGGGTGCTGGCCGGTCTGATCGTGCGGTTCGCCTTCTACTCCCAGCTCTTCAGCAGCGGCCGCCGGGACCAGAACACCGCCGCCCTCTTCGCCATGGTGATCGGCGTCGCCGCGGCCGTCTACGCGATCAGCTTCCTGCTCATCCGGGCCCTGTCCCGCTACCGCGAGCTGGCCGCCGACCGCGCGGCCGCACTGCTGACCGGCCGCCCCTCGGCGCTGGCGTCCGCGCTGACCAAGGTCTCCGGCGACATCGCCCGGATCCCGACGAAGGACCTGCGCACCGCGCAAGCCTTCAACGCCTTCTACTTCACCCCGGCGACCGGTTCCGAGCCCGGCATCGAGCGGTACTTCTCCACCCACCCCACGCTGCAGCAGCGGCTGGAGCTGCTGGGCCGGATCTCCGTCGAGCTGGGCGAGGCGCAGGCGCCCGGGAAGACGGGCTGAGCATGGGGCTGCTGGACATCCTGCTCGGCCGTACGAAACCGGTCGCGCCCGATCTGGACCAGCTCTTCGCGCTGCCGTCGGCGGCGGTGACGCTGCAGGCGGCGGCCGGTTTCACGCCGACCGGTCGGGGCGCGGTGTGTTTCGCGACCGTCGAGGGCTCGGCGTTCGAGCAGACGCACCGGGAGGTGCAGGCCCTGCTGGACGCCGACACCGACCGCACCGGGCCGCCCGTGCGGCTGACGCAGGACTCCTACGGCTACTCCTGGCTGGTCTCCCACCGCTCCCCCGACGAGCTGCCCCAGCTCGTCAACGATCTCCACGCGGTGAACAGTTCCATGGAGGTCAACGGCTTCGGCCCGCAGCTGCTGTGCTCGCTGGCCGGCTTCCGCGACGACCGCGACCGCCGGCTGGCGCTGGTGTACCTGTACAAGCGGGGCACGTTCTATCCCTTCGCGCCGCTGCCCGGCCCGGCCGAGCGGCGCGACAACGCCTTGGAGCTGCAGATCAGGGCCACCCTCGCGAACGACCTGCGGATCGAGCAGGACCTGGGGCGCTGGTTCCCGGTGTGGGGCGCCCCCGCGCTGTGAGGCACGGGGCGGCCGTCACCCGCGGGTCGCTCGGCGCGTTCCTGGCGGCGCGCCTCGACGGGGCGTTCGCGGCGGTAGCGGCGCTCCCACTTGGCCTGCTGGTCCCGGTGGCCTTGTACGCCCGGTGAGTGGCCGGCGCGGAGCCCGGAGACGCCGGGGGGCCCGTCGGGCGCCGAGCACGTGCCCCGCCCGTACCGGGCGGACAGGCAGACCGGCGAAAGGGACGCATCCGCTTCTTGCGCGAGCGCACTTGGGGGTGTGAGTGAATGGGGCGCATGACCGAGTCCCTGTCCGACTTCACACTCGACGTCGACGGCGAACGCCTCAGCGGGGTCTACGGCGGAGCGGGCGACGGCCCGGCCGTGGTCCTGCTGCACGGCGCCGGCGCCGGCAGCAAGGAGCGGCTGCTGCCGCTGGCCGACGAGTTCGCCGCGCGCGGCTGCCGCGTGCTGGCCTTCGACTTCTCCGGGCACGGCGGGAGCACCGGCCTGCTGCGGCGGCTGAGCCTGCGGCGCCGCTTCGAGCAGGCCGTTGCGGTGATCGACGCCTGCGCCCCGGACGGACCGCTGGTCCTGGTCGGGTTCAGCATGAGCGGGCAGACCGTGGCCGACCTGGTCGCGTACTACTCGCAGCGGGTCGCCGCGATCGGCCTCGGCGCACCCGCCGTGTACGCGCCCGAGGCGTGGGAGCTGCCCTTCGGCAACGGCGACGGACGCTTCAGCACGATTCTGCGTACGCCGGACAGCTGGCGCACCTCGCGCGCGCTGGACGCGCTGCGCGCCTACGAGGGCCGGGCGGTGCTCGCCGTACCCGGCACGGACGCGGTGATCCCGCCGGCGGTGACGGAGGCGGTGCAGGACGCGCTCACCGCCCGCGCCCAGTACACGCGCTTGGAACTGCCCGCCGCCGACCACCAGGTGGGGACATGGCTGCGGGACCACACCGAGGACCGGCGGGCCTTCGTGACCGCCGTGCTCACCGGACCGGACGACCGGGGCTGGACGGCCACGCGCGCGTGGGTGGCCAAGCAGCTGCCCCAGGGACGCACGGTCACCGGCACGCGCGTGCTGCGGGGCGGGTGGAGTTCCCAGCTGAGGCGGCTGACCCTGGACGACGGCGGGGCGCTGGTGCTGCGCAGCTTCGTCAAGCCCTTCTACCGGCGGCACGCCCCGGGGCTGCTGGCCCGTGAGGCGTCGGTGCTCGCGCTGCTGGCCGGCGAGGACGGCATCCCGGTGGCCGAGCCGGTCGCCGTGGACGCGCGCGCCGAGCACTGCGACCACCCGTCCCTGCTCATGACGCTGCTGCCGGGCCGCGTGCGCGTCGACGAGGACGACGCGGAGGAGCTGGACCGGCGCCTGGACCTGCTGGCGGCCCAGCTGGTGCGCATCCACCGGGTGGTGCCACGGGAGCGGCCGCGCCGGTACGAGGCGTGGACCTCCGCCGAGCGGGTGCGCACCGCGCCGGGCGCGCTGTGGGAGCGTGCGGTGGACGTGCTGCGCCGCGAGCCGCCGGCGTACGACGGCTGCTTTCTGCACCGGGACTTCCACCCGGGGAACGTGCTGTTCAGCGGGTCGGGCGCACAGTTGCGGGTCAGCGGGGTGGTCGACTGGGTGGAGACGTCGTGGGGTCCGGCCGACCTCGACGTCGCGCACTGCTGCACGGCACTCGCCCTGCTGCACGGGCCGGAACACGGGCTCGCCTTCCGGCAGCGGTACGAGGCCCACGGCGGGCGCCGGCTCGCCGACGGCCCGGACCACCTGTACTGGCGGCTGCTGGACGCCCTGGCCTACGCCCCGGACGCGGCGCGGCTCGCGGGGCCGTGGCGGGACCTCGGCCGCACGGATCTGACGCCGGAGGTGCCGGCCGAGCGGCTGGAGGCGTACGTCGGGGGGCTGCTGGAACGCTACGGCTGACGGACGTCCGCCTCCCGCGCCGTATCGCGGGGGCGCGTCCGCGGGCCGTGTCGGTGGGCCCGTCTCGGTGGGCCGTTGTCGGTGGGCCGTGTCGGTGGGCCTTGTCGGTGGGCCGTTGTCAGTGGGGTCCTGGAAGATGGCGTCAGGCACCGGCGTGGGGACGGACGGAGGCGGCATGAGCGGGCGGGTACGGCACATCGGCGTGGCGGAGCGGCGGGCGCGGCTGGCCGTACGGCACCGGCTGGCGCCCCGTGCCCGGGCGGCGACGCCGGAGGAGGTGGCCGACGCGCTGGTCGCGCTGCACGGCACGGACCCGGCGACGGTGTACCTGGCGGTGGGGGCGCGGATCACGGACCCGTCGGGGACGATCTCCGAGACCGAGCGGGCGCTGTACGAGGACCGCTCGCTGGTGCGGATGCACGGCATGCGGCACACAGTGTTCGTGTTCCCCACGGAGCTGACGGCCGTGGTGCACGCCTCGACCGGTCTCGCGGTGGCCGCACGGGAGCGGGCCTCGCTGCTGAAGGACATGGCCGCGGCAGGGGCCCCGGACGCGGCCTGGCTGAAGGAGGTCGAGGAGTCGGCCCTGGCGGCGCTGGCCCGGCGCGGGCAGGCCACGGCGGCCGAACTGGCCAAGGACGAACCGCGGCTGAGAGAGCAGTTCGCCTACGCGGCCGGCAAGAGCTACGAGGGCGTGCACACGGTGTCCTCACGCCTGCTGCGCGTGCTCGGTGTGGAGGGCAAGGTGGTCCGGGGCCGCCCGCTCGGCTCCTGGACGTCGAGCCAGTTCCGCTGGGCCCCGGCCCCCGCGCATCCGGAGCTGGACGCCGCCGGTGCCCAGGCGGAGCTGCTGCGGCGCTGGCTCGCGGTGTGCGGCCCGGCCACGGAGGCCGACCTGAAGTGGTGGACCGGCTGGCGGGTGACGGAGGTACGACGGGCGCTCACCGCGATCGGCGCGCGGGAGGTGGCCCTGGACGAAGGCACGGGATACGTCCTCGCGGGCGACGAGGAGCCCGGCGGTCAGAAGCCCGGCGGTCAGAAGCCGGGCGGTGGGAAGCCGGCCGGCGAGGGCACGGCGGAGCCGTGGGCGGCCCTGCTGCCGGGGCTGGACCCCACCGCGATGGGCTGGCAGCAGCGGGACTGGTTCCTGGCTCCCGGTCTGCGCCCGGCGCTGTTCGACCGCAGCGGCAATGTCGGGCCGACGGTGTGGTGGGACGGCCGCGTGGTGGGCGGCTGGGCTCAGCGGCCGGACGGGGAGATCGTGTGGCGTCTGCTGGAGAAGGACGGTGTGGGGCGTGAGGCCGAGGCGGCGATCGCCGCGGAGGCGGAGCGGCTGCGGGGCTGGGTCGGGACGACCCGGGTGACGCCGCGATTCCGGACGCCGCTGGAGCGGGAGTTGGCCGGCTGAGCCGGGGGCGTCCTCCGTCGGACGCCGCTCATCGACGCGCGTACGCGGGTGGCCTGCGGCGGGCGCGGCACCACGCGCACCGGTGCGGGCCGATGCCGGGTATCGCGGCCGCCCGACGGTCGGGGCCGACGCATCGCGGCACCGACGGTCGGGGGCCGACACGTCACGGCGTCTCCGGTACGGGCCGACGCCCCGACGGTCGGGACCGGCACGTCACGGCGTCTCCGGTACGGGCCGACGCCCGGCCCGGGCCGACGCCGGGCACCGCCCCGAGGACGGCACCCGGCGCCGGCCACCGGCTCACCGGCTTCGCCTCACCGGCAGTAGCGCATCAGCGCGCGCACCATGTGGCACGTCGTGTCGGACGGCGGGTGGATGCCGATCGCCTCCGCCGTGCTCCGTATCGTCTCGTCGCGGGCCTGGCCCGGCATGTAGACGCCGGAGTCGAGCAGGGCGATGGCCAGGCGCATGGCCTTCAGACGCCGGTTGTGCGTGATGTACCACTCGCGCGGACGGCCCGGCGGCAGCGGACGCTTCGCCGCCGGCGCGTACGGCGAGTCGAACAGCACGGGGTGGGTCGCGGTGGACTGGGTCGGGCGTGGCTTGCGGGACGGCTTCGGGTGGAGTGCGGCAGCGGGCACAGGCATCCTCCTGTCGCGGTCAGGGAGTCTCCGGAGGCCCCGGCGTCTTCCCTCGAACACTACGTCAATTCTACTGCCCACCACTGACAATCGGGGGCCCGCGGATCCACTCAAAGACGCAGGTCGGCAAGGGAATTGGCGCAGCGTCACGGACGCTCCGGGAGGGGCGGATGAGACACAAGGAATTCGAACACGCTCGCTCGCACGAGGCCCCGTTCCGGCCGCCCGGTAGCGTGAGCGGCATGGAGATCTGGATCAACCCGGCCTGTTCCAAGTGCCGCAGCGCCATCAGCCTGCTCGACGCCGAGGGCGCCGACTACACCGTCCGCCGCTACCTCGAGGAGGTACCGAGCGAGGACGAGATCAGGGACGTCCTCCAGCGGCTGCAGCTGGAGCCGTGGGACATCACCCGCACCGGGGAGGCCGAGGCCAAGGAGCTGGGCCTGAAGGACTGGCCGAAGGACGACTCCGCACGGGACCGCTGGATCAGCGCCCTGGCCGAGCACCCGAAGCTCATCCAGCGTCCCATCATCACGGCCGACGACGGCACCGCGGTGGTGGGCCGCACGGAGGAGGCCGTACGGGAAGCACTGTCCCGCTGAGGCCCACGGCGGCCCCGCTGAAGCGCACGGCGGCCACAGGCCCGGCGCGTCGGCGTCGCGGGCGCCGAACTCCGGTGTGATGCAGGCCACTTCGGCGGTCGCCGTGACCGCTGAGTAACTCCGTTCGGTATCTCGTACATAGCGGCGTACGCTCCCCTACCTCTTCAGGAGGCGCGCATGTCGCGCAGGAGAACGCTCAGTACGAAGAAGAAACTCGCCCTGCTGGTCACGGCCGCGGCGGTGGCCGGAGGCGGGGCCTTCGCCATGGCGAGCACCTCGAACGCCTCCCCGCCGCCGCGGACCCTGTCCGCGGACTCGGGTGTGTGCCAGGGGCTCGCCACCGCTCTCGGCAACAACCAGAAGTTCATCGACGGGCAACGGGCCAACCCCGACGCCCTGTCGCAGGCGCGGATCGCCAACCGCCAGGCGGTCATCGAGGAGATCAAGCGCAAGCAGGCGGCGTCCGGATGCGCGGTCGGGGAGTCGGCTCAGGACTCCCAAGCCGGCCAGAACGGACAGCAGTCAGGACAGCAGGGCCAGGGCGGACAGCAGACGGGGCAGGGGTCCGCGCCGCCCTCGCAGGCCGCCGGGGCGGGAAACGGCGGCGGTGCGGCCGCCTCCGGTCAGCAGGTGTGCAAGGGCTCGACGGTCACCCTCTCCGGCGAGGGCGGCGCCCCGGCCGCGTCCAGCAACCAGTTCCCGGCCGGGACGAAGCTCAAGGTCACCAACCTGGACAACAACAAGACCACGACGGTCCAGGTCACCTCGGTCTCCGGCAGCTGCGTCCTGCTGAACAACGCGGCCTTCGAGCAGGTCCGCGAGCCCGGCAAGTTCCTGATCCGCCGGGCGCTGATCGAGAAGGTGGGGTGAGGCCCCTGGCCCTGGTCGGTCGCTTCAGTCGCTCAGGAAACCGCTGAGGCGGCGGCCCAGGTCCGTGGGTGCGGCGTGCGGCAGCGCGTGGTGGGAGACGTCCGGTACGACCTCCACGTCCGCCCGCGGCAGCAGCTCCCGGGCCCTGGCCGCCACCTCGTGCGGGTCATGGGTCCTGCTGTTCGCGGCCACGAGCAGCAGGACCGGCACGTCCAGGCCCCGCAGCGCCCGGGGCGCCGGGCGGGGGCCGGTCACCGGCTTGACGGAGGGGAAGCCGGTGGCCTCCTCCTGCAACCGCAGCCAGTCGGCGTCCAGCCGCCTTCCTGACGTCTCCCACGCCAGGAAGGCCCGGGTGCGGTGGGGCGCGGGGCGCAGCAGCATCGGCAGCGCGTGCAGCAGGTACGCCGCCTTGAACCCGGCGAAGCACTGGGTCGGGTCCAGGAGGAACAGGCGGCGTACCCGCTCGGGCGAGCGCAGCGCGAAGTGGAGGGCCACGAAGGCGCCGTAGGAGTGCGCTCCGAGGTCGGCCTCGGGGCCGGCCCCGAGGCCGTCGAGCAGCGCCTGGAGCCAGTCGCACAGGTCGGCGGCCGTGCGGGGGCGGTGATCGGCGGACACCTCGCTGCGGCCCGGGACTCCGGGCAGGTCGACGGCGTACACCCGGCGGGTGCGGGACAGTTCGGCGGCCTGGGCGTACCAGGAGGCCGAGGTCGCGCCCCCGCCGCCGGGCAGGAGCAGCAGCGGAGGCGCGTCGCGCGGTCCGCAGGCGTTGACGTACGCCGTGCCGTACGGGGTGGGTACGAGGAGCGTCTCGCGTTGCGCCGGCCACTTCGCCATGACCTTGTCGTACGCCGCCCGGAATCCGTCCGGGTCGAACCGGCCGCTCATCACCGCGCCCCCTATTATCTCGCTCAGCAAGACTCTTGTTGAGCGAGACGATAGCGGAAGGCGGCCGTGGTGTCCCAGGAACCCGAGATGGAGATCGTCCATCTGCTGCGCGCGGTGGCGGTCGAGCTGGGGCTGCACAGCGCCCGCTTCGCCCAGCGCAACGGCATGCACCCGACCGATGTGCGGGCCCTGATCGCGCTGATGGACGCCCGGCGGGCGGGCGAGGAGATGACGGCCGGCCGCCTCGGCGCCGAGCTGGGGCTGAACTCGGCCGGGACGACGGCCCTGATCGACCGCCTGGAGCGGGCCGGGCACGCACGCCGCGCGCGGGGCCGGCTGGACCGGCGGACGGTGGTCGTCGAGGTGGACGAGCGGGCCGTACGGCTGGGCCAGGACTTCTTCGGACCGCTCATCGGCCGGACGGTCGGCCTGCTGGAAGGCTACGACGACCGTGAACGGGCGGCGATCCGCGACTTCCTCGCCGGGGTGCGGGAGGCGGCGGCCGACGGCTCCTGAGCCAGGGGGCGCGGTCCCGCAGTGCCCCGCCGCGACCGCCGAACCGCATCGCATACGAATCCGGGCGCGCCCGGCACCCGTCATGCCCCTCCTCACAGCCGCCCGCCCGGCGGCGTGAGACGCGCCACACCACCCTCAGGTAACACGGGGTTCACATTCGAGCAATGGACGGGAAATCGCCTGTTGGCAGTCTGCCGACATCCACCGCGGCGCCCCGTGCCGCAGCGCCGCAGCAACCGCAGTGCGCCAGACCCACCGTAAGGATGTGGCCCCGATGACCTTCAAGGCTGAGTACATCTGGATCGACGGCACCGAGCCGACGGCCAAGCTCCGTTCCAAGACGAAGATCATCACGGGTGCCCCCGCCGGCCTGGAGGCGCTGCCGCTGTGGGGCTTCGACGGGTCCTCCACGAACCAGGCCGAGGGCCACTCCTCGGACTGCGTGCTGCGGCCGGTCTTCAGCTGCCCGGACCCGATCCGCGGCGGCGACGACATCCTGGTGCTGTGCGAGGTCCTGGACACGGACATGACCCCGCACCCGAGCAACACGCGTGCCCAGCTCGCCGAGGTGGAGGAGCGGTTCGCGACGCAGGAGCCGATCTTCGGCATCGAGCAGGAGTACACGTTCTTCAAGGACGGCTACCCGCTCGGCTTCCCCAAGGGCGGCTTCCCGGCCCCGCAGGGCGGCTACTACTGCGGCGTCGGCTCCGACGAGATCTTCGGCCGTGACGTCGTCGAGGCGCACCTGGACAACTGCCTGAAGGCGGGTCTCGGCATCTCCGGCATCAACGCCGAGGTCATGCCGGGCCAGTGGGAGTTCCAGGTCGGCCCGCTCGCCCCGCTGGAGGTCTCCGACCAGATGTGGGTGGCGCGCTGGCTGCTGTACCGCACCGCCGAGGACTTCGGCATCGCCGCCACCCTCGACCCCAAGCCGGTCAAGGGCGACTGGAACGGCGCCGGCGCGCACACCAACTTCTCCACCAAGGCGATGCGCGAGGGCTACGACGCGATCATCACCGCGTGCGAGTCGCTCGGCGAGGGTTCCAAGCCGCTGGACCACGTCAAGAACTACGGCGCCGGCATCGACGCCCGCCTGACCGGCCTGCACGAGACCGCCCCGTGGGACAAGTACTCCTACGGCGTCTCCGACCGCGGTGCCTCGGTCCGCATCCCGTGGCAGGTCGAGAAGGACGGCAAGGGCTACATCGAGGACCGCCGCCCCAACGCCAACGTCGACCCGTACGTCGTGACGCGGCTGATCGTCGACACCTGCTGCTCGGCGCTGGAGAAGGCCGGCCAGGTCTGATCCCGCTGATCCACCGCGACTTCGCGTGAGGGGCGTCCACCGCCGAGGTGGGCGCCCCTCCGCGTTGCCGGTGGGGCATGCCGAAACGGCGCGGTTGTCCACACAGTGAGAGGAGGGCTCCTGTCAACGGCTCATGTCTGGTTCAATAAGTCCATGGCCAGCTTCCAGAACTGCTCCGCGACAGGTCGCCAGGACCTCGAGCCCTTCTGGCCGTCCCGTCAGCACCACGACTTCGACCGGGTGTGTTGCCGCGCGAAGAACGCGCCGGCCCTCTAAAGCCGTAACCCCCGGCCTTCGGCCGGCGCGACAAGCCGTACGTCCCCCGACGCGCCGCGACCACGAGTCGCCGCCGTCGACCTGTCCGACGAACGACGAACTTCTCGCGCGAAAGAGCTGACCTCTCATGGCGACCACTCGTTCCCTCAGCACCGCCACCCTGCCCGCCCCGGCCACGGCCCCGGCCCCCCGTCACCGGCTGCGCGCCGTCGACCGGGACGAGGTGGTCGACGTCGCGGACTTCCTGCCGCCGGGTGCCACCTGGCTGCCGGCCCCGCAGCACGCCCTGCCCGCACTGCCCGGCCGGCCGCCGATGGTCGGCTACCTGGTGCTCGTCCCCGCCGACCAGCAGCCGCCGTTCCTGCCGGTGGCCGTGCCGGACCAGCCGGAGCCCGGCGCCCTCGGCGCGGCTGCCGAAGAGCCGCTCGTGCGGATCGACACCGTGCAGCGCACCGCCTGGGTCGACGGGCGCCAACTCGACCTGACCTACCTCGAGTTCGAGCTGCTCGCCCACCTGGTGGCCAACCCGCACCGGGTGCACACCCGCGACCAGCTGGTCACCACCGTGTGGGGGTACGGCCACGTGGGCGACGGCCGCACCGTCGACGTCCACGTCGCCCGCCTGCGCCGCAAGCTGGGCGCCGAGCACCGCAAGGCGATCCAGACGGTGCGCCGCGTCGGCTACAAGTACACCCCGCCGGCCGGCCGCTGACACCTCTGCCGCGAGCAGAACACGGTTCCGCCCCGCGCCCGGCTCCGGCACAGTCACCGGCATGAGACTTCTGGTGCTGGGCGGTACGGAGTTCGTGGGGCGGGCCGTGGCGGAGGCGGCACTCGACCGCGGCTGGGAGGTGACCGTCTTCCACCGGGGACGGCACACGGCCCCGTCCGGGGTGCGGTCGCTGCACGGCGACCGCACCGCCCCGGACGGCCTCGCGGCCCTGGCCGGCACGGACGAGCGCTGGGACGCCGTCGTCGACACCTGGTCGGCGGCGCCCCGCGCGGTCCGGGACACGGCCCGCCTGCTGCGGGAGCGCGCCGGACGGTACGTGTACGTCTCGAGCTGCTCGGTGTACGCCTGGCCCCGCCCCGCCGGGTACGACGAGGACGCGCCGCTCGTCGAGGGCGCCTCCCCCGGCGCCGGCCACACCGACTACGGGCGCGACAAACGCGGCGGGGAACTGGCGGCCGTCGCGGAGTTCGGCGCGGACCGCTCGCTGCTGGTACGGGCCGGGCTGATCCTCGGGCCGTACGAGAACGTCGGCCGGCTGCCCTGGTGGCTGAACCGGATCGCGCGGGGCGGCCCCGTGCTCGCGCCCGGCCCCCGGGACCTGCCGCTGCAGTTCATCGACGCCCGCGACCTCGCCCGGTGGACGCTCGGGGCCGTGGAGCAGGAACTGAGCGGGCCGTACAACCTGATCAGCCCCTCGGGACACGCCACCATGGGCGCGTTGCTGGAGTCCTGTGCGCGGGCCACCTCGGGCCCGGCCGACCTGCGCTGGACCGATTCGCGGACGATCCTCGACGCGGGCATCGAGCCGTGGGTGCAGCTGCCGGTGTGGGTGCCGCCCGGCAGTGAGCTGCACGACGCGCTGCACAGCGCGGACGTCTCCCGGGCCCTCGCCTCGGGCCTGCGCTGCCGTCCCGTCGAGGAGACCGTCGCCGACACCTGGCGCTGGCTGCGCGCACTCGGCGGCACGGCACCGATGCGTGCGGACCGCACGGCCACGGGGCTCGACCCGCGGGTGGAGGCGGAGGTGCTGGGCATCGAGGGGGGTGTATCCGGCACCACCCCCTGACGGGGTCCCCGGCCCCGTGCGGACACCGCGCACGCTCGGCGAGACTGTTCCCCGCGCAGAGCGACGAGCGACGAGCGCGGAGCGAAGACGGCGAAGGCGAGGGCGGGGGCCATGACGAGGACTCGGGTACGGAACGCACTGGTGGCGGGGGCGCGCGGTGCCGCGCTGTCCACGATGGGCTGGACCGCCTCCATCGGCCTGTCCGTCCTCGCCCTGCTCTCCCTGTCCTTCATCCCCCTGGGGCTGGGGACGCTCACCACCCCCTCCGTGCTGCGGATGGTGCGCGGGTACGCCCAGCGCCGCCGGGAACTGGCCGCGCGCTGGGCGGGCATGGACATACCGGCCCCCTACCGGCCGCTTCCGGCGCCGCCGCGTGGCGGGTTCCTCGGCCGGGCCGAGCTCACCCGGGCGCTGCTGCGGGACCCGGCGACCTGGCAGGACCTGCGCTGGCTGTCCGTGGACGCCCTCGCCGGCGCGGCGGTCGCCTCGCTCGCGCCGGCCATGATCGCCGAGGGAGTCTTCGGCATCCTGATCGGGGCGGGCCTGTGGAAGCCGATCGTGGCCGTCTCCGACGACTGGTGGTACGCGTTCATCCCGGTCACCGGCCCGCGCACCGCCTTCGCCGCCGCCCTGCTCGGCTGCGTCTGGCTCGCCCTGGCCCTGCGCTGCAACACCGCGCTGATCCGCGCCCACTTCCGCATCGGCCGCGCCCACCTCGCCCCCTCCGCCGAGGCCCGGCTCGCCCGCCGCGTGGAGAAGCTCACCGAGACCCGGCGGGACGCCGTCGACACCTCCGCCGCGGAGCTGCGCCGCATCGAACGCGACCTGCACGACGGGGCGCAGGCGCGGCTGGTGGCGATGGGCATGGATCTCGGCACCGTCGAGCTGCTGCTCGACAAGGATCCGGAGCAGGCCCGGCAGTTGCTCGCGCAGGCCCGGCACAACTCGCTCGCGGCCCTGGGCGAACTGCGCGACCTGGTGCGCGGCATCCACCCGCCGGTGCTCGCCGAACGCGGTCTGGGCGACGCCGTACGGGCGCTGGCGCTGCGGCTGCCGGTCGGCACCGAGGTGAGCGTGGACCTGCCGGGGCGGGCGCAGGCGCCGGTGGAGTCGGCGGCGTACTTCGCCGTGAGCGAGCTGCTCACCAACGCGGTCAAGCACTCCGGCGCCGACCGGGTGTGGGTCGACCTGCACCACGCCGACGGGCGGCTGCGGGTCACGGTCACCGATGACGGCAAGGGCGGGGCGGTGATCGGTGCCGGGTCGGGGCTGGCCGGTGTGGAGCGGCGACTGGGTACATTCGACGGCGTTCTGGCCGTCAGCTCCCCGGTGGGCGGTCCCACTCTGGTGACCCTGGAGATTCCGTGCGTGTTGTCCTAGCCGAAGACCTCTTCCTGCTGCGCGACGGGCTGGTCCGGCTGCTCGGGGCGCACGGCTTCGACGTCGTCGCGGCCGTCGAGTCCGGCCCCGAACTGAGCACGGCGCTGCGGGAGCTCGACCCGGACGTGGCCGTGGTCGACGTACGGCTGCCGCCCACGCACACCGACGAGGGCCTGCAGTGCGCGCTGCAGGCCCGCAAGGACAGGCCGGGACTGCCGGTGCTGGTGCTCTCCCAGCACGTGGAGCAGCTGTACGCGCGTGAGCTGCTCGCCGACGGCAGTGGCGGAGTCGGCTATCTGCTGAAGGACCGGGTGTTCGACGCGGAGCAGTTCGTGGACGCCGTACGGCGGGTCGCGGGGGGAGGTACGGCGATGGATCCGCAGGTCATCCAGCAGTTGCTGGCCCGCGGCGCGGGCGAGGACCGGCCGCTGGCCCGGCTCACGCCGCGGGAGCTGGAGGTGCTGGAGCTGATGGCGCAGGGCCGGACGAACACGGCGATCGCCGCCCGGCTCGTGGTGACGGAACGGGCGATCGCCAAGCACACCGCCAACATCTTCACGAAGCTGGGCCTGGAGGTGTCGGACGACGACAACCGGCGGGTGCTGGCCGTGCTGGCGTTCCTGGACCACGGTCGCTGAGCTGTCCCCGGACCACGGCCGCCGACCTGCAACTCCACTGAATCCTCACGGGCTTTGAACACCACTGGCGCCGCTTGCGTATCCATGGGCGCCGCTTCACCCCTCGGGCGCCTCGCTGCCGCCCCGGAAGCCCGCACGGAAGTCAGAGGAGTTCCATGGCACGCAACACACGAAAACGCCGCTCGTCCTTGGCCGGCAAGGCCATAGCCGCATCGGCGGCGCTAGCGCTCGGCGGGGGCGGCCTGGTCTGGGCGAACTTCTACGCATCGGCCCACGAGTCGCACGACTCCTGGGGCAACCGCACCAAAGCGGCCGCCGCCCAGGTGGCGACGATCTCCTGCCCGGACGTCGGTCAGCAGCTCACGGACGTGCCGGGGCAGGCGCGCACCGAGGTGGACGGTGAACTGGCGAACCTGGACCGCCAGATCACCGACGCCTACCAGCGGCTGGCGACCACACGCGACGCGCAGACGCGCGACGCGAGCTTCGTGCAGAACTCCATCCTCCAGCCGCTGAAGGACCGGCGGGCGGCGATCATCGACCGCATCCAGCTGGAGATCAACCGGGTCGGCGGCAACGCCCCCGGCCGCCTGGACGACCTCGCCGCCTGCACGGCCAGCCCCGCCGACCAGCCGCAGACGACCGGCGGCCAGAACAACGGCGGCCAGCAACAGGGCGGCCAGAACAACGGCGGCCAGCAGCAGGGCGGCCAGAACAACGGCGGTCAGAACAACGGTCAGCAGGGTGGCCAGAACAACGGCGGTCAGGCCGGCAACGGCCCCTCCGCCGCCGACTTCGTCGACATCACCAAGGTCCGGCCGAACGTCCCCGCCAAGCCCCGCAGGATGTGGGGCGCCTCCGTCGGCACCTTCACCACCCGCTGCGGGGTGAACGCCAACGGCAACCACAACACCGACAACGTGATCGTGGCCCCGGGCGTCAAGAACGGCGCGCACCACCTGCACGACTACGTCGGCAACCAGTCCAACGACGCCTTCGCCAACAACGGCACCTTCGCCGCGGCCGAGACCACCTGCCAGAACCAGCAGGACAAGTCTTCGTACTACTGGCCGGTGCTGCGCGTGCAGAACGGCACGCAGGACTTCGACCAGAACAACGACGGCGGCGGCAAGGAGGGCAACGTCGGCAAGATCCTGCTCGCCAAGCAGGCGCAGATCAAGTTCGTCGGCAGCCCGGCCGGCAAGGTCGTCGCGATGCCGCAGTTCCTGCGGATCATCACCGGTGACGCCAAGGCCTTCACCAACGGCCCCGGCAACGCCAACGCGCACTGGAGCTGCACCGGCTTCGAGAACAAAGTCCAGCTCACCGACAAATACCCCATCTGCCCCTCCGGCAGCAGTGTGGTGCGCAGCTTCGCCTTCCAGTCCTGCTGGGACGGCCAGAACATCGACAGCGCCAACCACCGCACCCACGTCGCCTTCGCCGACGCGAACGGCCGCTGCAAGAACGGCTTCAAGGCGATCCCGCAGCTGACCATGCGCCTGGTGTACGACGTGCCGGCGCCGGTGATCAGCAACGGCCAGGTGAAGAACGCCTACGCGGTCGACGGCTTCCCGGAGCAGCTGCACAAGGCGATCACGGACCACGACGACTTCATCAACGTGATGTCCGGCAACCTCAACAGCACCATCGCCAACTGCATCAACCGGGGACAGAAGTGCCAGTGACCCCCTGACCCCCCACATGCGAAAGCCGGCGGTGCCACTCCCCCACCGCCGGCTTTCGTATGCCGCGCACCCGGTCAGTGGTGACCCGAGTGCGCTCCCCCGTGCTGCTTGCCCTGCTCGATGGTGCCGCCCAGCGTGGAGCGGAGCGCGCCGACCACCCCGTCGTCACCGACGGCGACCCACTTGCGGCCGACGAGGTAGTGACCGCCGTAGTCCTTCGCCTCGTTGATCCACTCCCGCTGCCCCCGGTCGGTGGCGAAGGTGGCCAGCACGAACTTCCCGGCGGTGGTGGTGCAGATGGCCTGGCGGATCTCGTCGGCGTCGGTCTGCATGTCCGGCCGGCACTTCGCCTCGGCGGCCAGGTGCTCCAGACTGCCGGTGGCCGTCGGCGGTACGGCGTCGTCGTGGCCGCCGCCGGCGCCGCAGCCCGCGACCGCCAGCGCGGCCAGGGCACCGGTCACGGCGAGCATCGGTCGGGTCAGCCTCATGTGTTTCCTCCGGGGTCCGGGGGGTGCGGGACGCCTGTCGATACGGCTGCCGCGCGCCGTGCGCTCAATCCGCTCACCGCTCTCCCCGAGCCGTACCCCTGTGCGAGAGTGGGCCGGTGAACCAGGACTGGGAAGACCGGATGACCGCGGCCTGGGCCGCCTTCGACGACTGGCCCGAGGAGCGGGCCGCCGAGTTCCGCGCCCGGATCGACGCGCTCGTCGCCGAGCTGCCGGAGGACAGCCCGGTGGGCCCCTTCGAGCGGGCCTGCGCCTTCGACTCGACGGGCCACTCCGACCGGGCGGTTCCGCTGTACCGGGAGGCGCTGGCGCGCGGCCTGGACGGGTACCGGGGCCGGCGGGCGAAGATCCAGCTGTCCTCCTCCCTGCGCAACACCGGGCACCCGGAGGAGGGCGTCAAGCTGCTGACGCCCGAACTGGACGCCCCGTCCGACGAGTTGGACGACGCGGTGCGGGCCACGCTCGCGCTGTGCCTGTCGAGCCTCGGCCGCGACCGTGAGGGCCTGTCGCTGGTGCTGGGCGCTCTGGCCCCCCATCTGCCGCGCTACCAGCGGTCGATGGCGAACTACGCCCGTCTGCTCGTGGAGCCCGGCGACTGAGTCACCCGGGCGGCGGTGACCATCCACCGATTCGCTCGTTCTGCTGAACGTGCAGTCACAGGATGTCGCCCCGCGCCCCTCATCGTCCCCCGCCGGCCCGGTCGTCGACGTCGAGCAGGCCGAGGCCGCGCTCGTCGAGCACTACCCGCGGCTCGTGCGGCTCGCCTATCTGGTGCTGCCTTCGGGCCTCGGCCGCGGCCGGCGCGTCCTGACCGCCCACGCCCTGACCCAGCGCGCCCTGCCCCGGGGCAAGGCCGCCACCCCCGTCGTCCCGGCCCAGTCCGCGGGGCGCGACGGCGATCCGGGGTACGCCTTCGTACGCCGGCAGGTGCTGCGCGCGGCGCTGGAGGCGGGGCTGCCGTCCGGGCGCCTCGGCCGGCTCAGGCGGGCCCAGCTGCCGCCGCTGCTGCCGCAGGTGTGGGGCCTGCGCCTGTTCCCGCGCTCGGGGGGAGCCGACGAACTCGCGCTGGATCAGCGGCTGTCGGCGCTGTCGGCCCCGGCGCGTGCCGCCTACGCGCTGCGCGGCCTGGAGCAGCTGTCCGACGACGAGGTGCGCCGCGTCCTGACGGCGGCCGGGGCCAAGGACGTCGGCGCGGCGCTGCGGGAGGCCGACGACGTACCCGCGCGGTACGGGCTGCTGGCCTCACCCGAGTTCGATCCGTGCTCGCTGCAGGCCCGGCCGACCGATCTGATGCGCCGGCGCCAGCACACGAGGGCCGCGCTCGCCGCCGCCGCGGCGCTCGCCGTGTGCGGCGCGCTGGTGGCGCTGCCCGGCGGCGGCTGGGGACCGGACGGCGCGGCCGCCCCGGCGTACGCGCAGAACCCGGCCGCCGAGGCCGCCCTGGACCCGGGCCGGCTGGTGAAGGTCACGCCGAGCGCGTGGAAGACGGCGTCGCGCACCGACTTCTCGCTCTGGCCGGCGCGCGGTGACCTCACCGGTGACACGTCCCTGCTGCGCCGCGCCCTCGCCGTGTGGGCCCGCCCCGGTGAGACGGTCCGTGTCTCGGCGACGCCCGGCACGCCCTCCGGGGGGCCGGCCGGCCCGCCGCAGCTGCTCTACGCGGGCACCGTCGACAACGCGCACGTGGTGATCCTGTACGACGGGCTGCGCATCGCCCGCTACGCCGAGCCGAAGGACGGCACGCAGGGCGCGGCGCTGGACTTCGCCCGCGCGGACGGCGCGAGCGGCGCCGGGGCGGACGCGGTGGTGCTGGGCCGGGCCGACGGCAACGTCCGCTATCTGACCGCTCCCTGGGTGACGAGGACGGCCGAGCGGGACCTGATGAAGCCGGCCGCCGGCACGAGCGACCTGACCCTGACCGAGGGGGTGACCTCGCCGATGGCCAGCCCGGCGACGAGGACCGGCCCGTGCACGTCGTGGAACGCGCTGCAGGTCACCGACGACAGCGGCACCCATGTCCTGACCGACCTCGGTGAGCTCATGCCCGCCCGTCTGACCGCGGGCCACCCCGGCAAGGAGCGCGAGGTGAACGGCGCCGAGAGCCTGCGCGCGTGGGCGCCGTACGCCTGCTCGCTGGGCGCGGTGCGCTCGCAGGGCGTCAGCTCGGTGAACGCGTGGCAGTACGCCGAGCAGAAGCTGCCGGGCGGGGGCGGCACCGCCGACTGGGTGTGCACCCGGGCGGAGACCTGGCGGGGCGGCGGGGCGCGGGTGCTCGCGCAGTTCCACACCCCGGGCGGGACCTACGGGGCGGTCGCGGCGAAGGCCGAGGACGTGCCGGCGTGCGGGCCGCGCGATCCGCAGGTCCTCGCCGGGGTGCTGTGGAAGTCGCAAGGCGGGACCTGGTACCTGCTCGCCGCGGGCGGCAAGGACACGGCCTCCATCCGCACCACGGGCGGTCTGCGCACGAGCGCGGACGGCCACCTCCTCGCGGCGCGCGCCAAGCAGGGACTCCAGGCGGAGCTGAAGGGCACCCTGGACGACGGCCGGGAGATCGGCGGGCTGCACTAGGTCACGTGGCGGGCGGCAGC
This sequence comes from Streptomyces sp. NPDC028635, assembly GCF_040637635.1. Lineage (NCBI taxonomy): Bacteria > Bacillati > Actinomycetota > Actinomycetes > Kitasatosporales > Streptomycetaceae > Streptomyces > Streptomyces sp. NPDC028635. The sequence continues at coordinate 27,410 of NZ_JBEZWX010000040.1, forward strand.
CGGGGAGTCGCGCGGGCTGCCGGCCGCTGCTGCTGACAGTTGCGTCAACAAGGTCGCGTCCGAGGGGTTCCCCCTCGGCCTACCCATCAGTACATTGACGCCATGTCTAACAAGCAGGCCGCTCGGGTCCCCCAGCCGGTCGAGGCGGAGCGGACGGCGCTCAAGGCCCGGAAGGTGTCCTTCTCCTGGGAGCACACGCCGCTGCACTGGGTGCCCGGGGATCCGTTCACCACGCACACCATCAATGTGCTGCATCTGCTGCTGCCGGCCGGGGAGCGCTGGTTCGTGCACGTCTACAAGCAGGTGCTGCCCCATGTCCGGGACGAGCGGCTGCGCGAGGACGTCATCGGGTTCATCGGCCAGGAGGCCATGCACTCCCAGGCCCACGACGAGGTCCTGCCGCACCTGCGCGAGCAGGGGCTCGACCCGACGCCGTACACCGCGCAGGTCGACTGGTTCTTCGAGAAGCTGCTCGGCGACCGGACGCTGCCGCCGGGCCGGGCACGCCGCTGGTGGCTGATGGAGCGGGTCGCGCTGATCGCGGCGATCGAGCACTACACCGCCTTCCTCGGCGACTGGGTGCTCAACGCCGAGGAGCTGGACCGGCGCGGCGCCGACCCGACGATGCTGGACCTGCTGCGCTGGCACGGCGCCGAGGAGGTCGAGCACCGATCGGTCGCCTTCGACCTGTTCCAGCACGTCGACGGCGGCTACCGGCGGCGGGCACGGACCTGGGCGACCGCGTTCACGGCGCTGGTGTTCCTGTGGCAGCGCGGGGTGCGGTTCTTCATGGAGAACGACCCGACCCTGCTGGACGCCAGGCCCGGCCTGCGCGACCTGTACACGCGGGGCCGGCAGGGCGTGCTGCCGTCGACCGGGGACATGCTCCGGTCCGTCCCGCGCTATCTCAGCCGCACCTACCACCCCTCCCAGGAGGGCTGCACCGAGCAGGCCGTCGCCTACCTCGCCTCCTCCCCGGCAGCCCTCGCGGCGGAGAAGAGGACCGCGTGATGCCGAGACTGCGTACGGTCGTGACCGTCGCCGGGGCCGCGCTGCTCGCCCGGCGTGCGCTGCGCCGCCGTGTCCAGGCCTCGCCGCTGTGGCCGATGCCCGCGCTGGAGACACCCATCAGCGGGCAGCCCCGGTCGCGGGCGCTGACCCTGCTGGTGACCGGGCACGAGGAAATCGCCGACGGGGTCGTCCAACTCCGCCTGGAGGGGCACGACCTGCCGCGCTGGGAGCCCGGCGCGCATCTGGACCTGGTGCTGCCCTCGGGCCTGGTGCGGCAGTACTCGCTGTGCGGCGACCCCGAGGACACCTCCTCCTACACGGTGGCCACACGGCTGGTGGAGGACGGGCGGGGCGGCTCGCGCGAGGTGCACCAGCAGGTGCGCGAGGGCATGGAGCTGGAGGTCCGCGGCCCGCGCAACCGGTTCGGGCTGACGAGGGCGCCGCGGTACGTCTTCGTCGCCGGCGGCATCGGGATCACCCCGATCCTGCCGATGCTGCGCGCGCTCGCCGCCGAGGACGCCGACTGGCGCCTGCTGTACGGCGGCCGCAGCCGGGCCTCGATGCCGTTCCTGGAGGAGCTCGGGAAGCTGGGCGGTGACCGGGTGACGGTCGTCGCCGAGGACGAGGCCGGGCTGCCCGATCTCGACGCGTGGCTCGGCGAACTGCCCGAGGACACGGCCGTGTACTGCTGCGGGCCCGAGGGGCTGATGGCGGCGGTCCAGGAGCGGGTGGCGCACGTCCGCACCGAGCGGTTCACACCGCGGTCGGCGTCCGGCGGGGCCTTCGAGGTGGAACTGCGCCGCAGCGGGCGGGTGGTGACCGTGTCCGAGGACACCACCGTGCTGGCCGCCGTGCGCGCCGAACTGCCCGACACCGCCTACTCCTGCGAGCAGGGGTTCTGCGGCACCTGCCAGCAGCGGGTGCTGGAGGGCGAGGTGGACCACCGCGACGAGCTGCTGACGGACGCGGAGCGCGACGACTCGATGCTGATCTGTGTCTCCCGCGCCCGCGGCGAACGGCTGGTGCTCGATATGTGAACCTCCGTGCCCGATCGGGTCCGTGGACGGCCGGATCCGATCGGTAAGGTGTTCGCATGACTACCGGGGTACGCCGCCGCATGGGCGTCGAGGAGCGACGGCAGCAGCTGATCGGCGTCGCCCTCGACCTGTTCAGCCGCCGCTCGCCCGACGAGGTCTCCATCGATGAGATAGCGTCGGCCGCGGGCATCTCACGCCCGCTCGTCTACCACTACTTCCCCGGCAAACTCAGCCTGTACGAGGCGGCGTTGCAGCGTGCCTCGGACGAACTGGCGGCCCGTTTCGTGGAGCCGCACGAGGGACCGCTGGGCGCCCGGCTGCTGCGGGTGATGGCCCGCTTCTTCGACTTCGTCGACGACCACGGCCCCGGCTTCTCCGCGCTGATGCGCGGCGGCCCGGCCGTGGGCTCGTCGACGACCAACGCGCTCATCGACTCCGTACGGCAGGCCGCCTATGTCCAGATCCTTTCGCACCTGGGCGTCGAGGAACCCCCGGCCCGCCTGGAGCTGGTGATCCGCTCCTGGATCTCGCTCGCCGAGTCCACCGCGCTGCTCTGGCTGGACGGCCGGCGCATCCCGCGCGCGGAGCTGGAGGCGCAGCTGGTGCACGACTTCGCGGCGCTCCTCGCGGTGAGCGCGGCCTACGACGAGGAGATGGCCGCGCTGCTGCGCCGGGTGCTGAAGGAGGAGCCGGGCGACGGGCCCTTCGCGGACCTCGTCACCCGGCTCGTCTCACTCGCCGCGTAGAACCTGCCCGGCGGGGCGTGCCGGACAGGCCCTGGGCGGCGGACCCGACCGGCGTCGCGCTCGCTCAGGCGTCGTACTTCCGGTAGGACGCGTCGAGGTCACGGACCTCGGCGGAGGCGTGCACCGCGAGACCCTCGGTGGGCTTCAGGTGCCCGCGCAGCAGCTCCAGCACCTGCTCGGCCAGCCGCGCCTTGGTCTCCTCGGTGCGGCCGGCCAGCAGGCCGATGGTGACGTGCACGATGGCGTGGCCCTCGGCGTCCGGGCCGACGACGGTGTCCTCGGTCCGGCGGAACTGCGTCTTGCACGCCGGCGGCTTCGCGGCGGCGATCTCGACCGTGGCCTCGTGCACGGCCCGGGCGAAACCGGGCCGGTCGAAGGCGTCGGCGAGGCGCTCGGAGTAGTCGACGGTGATCTGCGGCATGGGCACTCCTGTTCGGCGGCGGTCGCGGTCAGCCTAGGTGACGGAAGACCGCGACCGTCCGCTCAGTCCAGCTGCCGGAACACCGCGACCGTCCGGCCCGGGACACCGAAGGTGCCGGTCGCCGCCTGGTAGGTCGCGCCCTTGACCACGGGGTCGGCGCCCGCCGCCTGCACCGGGTGCAGCCCGTACGCCGTCCCGGCCAGGCCGGCGATCCGCTGCTCCTGCCGCTTCGGCGTCGCGTTGAACACGACGACCAGGTCACCGAGGCGCATGGTGATCACTCCGGGCGTCTCGTCCTTCCCGGACAGCGGGAAGGAGAGCCGGGACTGCACCTGCGCGGCGGTCGCGAGGGAGAAGTCCGGCTCGGTCGTGCGGATCTTCAGCAGGTCCCGGTACGCGGCGGACGCGCCGTCGATCTGCGGGCAGCCGACCCTGACCGTCCCCAGCAGCGGCTTGGCGTACGGCCACTTGGAGGCGTTGTCGGCCGCCGGCGGCAGTCCGCGGCCGAAGCCGTTGCCGTCGGCGCAGTTCCAGTGGATCGCGTTGAACCAGTCGCCGCTGTCGAAGGAGTTACGGTCCAGCGACTTGGAGCGCAGCAGGTCGGTGCCGGCCTGGGAGAGCGCCGGGCCCTGCGAGAGGGTGGCCGTGGCCATCGCCAGGACCTGCGCGCGGGCCCGGTCGGCGGCGCTCGTCGAGACGGGCAGCTTGTAGGCGAGGGCGTCGAAGAGGGCCTCGTTGTCGTGCGCGTCGGCATAGGCGAGGGCGTCGCCCGGGTCGGCCGCGTACCCGGCGGGAGCGCCGTTGTAGTCGATCTCGGCGCCGGTGACCTCCTTGCCGTCCGAGCCGGTGAAGTGGTACTTGGCGAGGTTCCCGGACAGACCGACCTTGATCAGGTCCTGGTCGTGCAGGAGGCGGGCCTTCTGCTCGGCCGGGGTGCCGTTGGCGGCCGAGGAGTTCGGGTCGGTGTACAGCCCGCTCGCGAAGCCCTGGGCGCCGGGGTCGGCGTCGAAGGGGCTGCCGCCGCGCACGGCGTCACGGGCGCGGTCGGAGAAGGTGGCGATGCCGGTGCCGGCCATGTTGGCCTGCGTGGCCTGGACGAACCGGGCGTCGTTCGCGACCTCGCCGAAGTTCCAGCCCTCGCCGTACAGGATGATCTTCTTGCCGTCGACGCCGTCCTTGGCGACGGTCAGCGCGTCCAGCGCCTTGCGGACCGCCAGGATGTTGGCCTTCGGGTGGTGGCCCATGAGGTCGAAGCGGAAGCCGTCGACCTTGTACTCCTTGGCCCAGGTGACGATCGAGTCGACGACCAGCTTGCCCATCATGGCGTTCTCGGGCGCGGTGCCCGCGCAGCAGGTGCTGGTCGCCACCGAGCCGTCGGCCATCAGCCGCTGGTAGTAGCCGGGCACGACCTTGTCCAGCACCGAGGTGTCCGCCTGCCCGGCGGCCGCCGTGTGGTTGTAGACGACGTCCATGACGACCCGCAGCCCGTCCCGGTTCAGGGACTGGACCATTTCACGGAACTGCACCGTGCGGGCCGTGCCGTCCGGGTCGGTGGCGTAGGAGCCCTCCGGGACCGTGTAGTGGTACGGGTCGTAGCCCCAGTTGTAGGCGTCCTTCGCGGCGCTCCTCGTCACGCACTCCTGCTGCCGGTCGGAGTCGGCCGGAAGGGAGGGCAGGTCGCAGTCCGGGATGGCCTGGTCGGCCTTCTTCTCGGGGATCGTCGCGATGTCGAACGCGGGCAGCAGGTGCACGTAGGAGGTGCCGGCCCGGGCCAGCTCCCGCAGGTGCTTCGAGCCGTCGCTGCCGGCGACCGTGAAGGCCCGGTAGGTGCCGCGGTCCTGCGCGGGGACGGTCGGGTCATCGGCCGAGAAGTCCCGGATGTGCAGCTCCTGGATCTGCGCGTCCCGCAGCGGCACGGCCTTCGGCTTGGCCGACGTGGACCAGCCCTTCGGCGCGAGCGCCCTGTCGTCGAGGTCGACGACCAGGCTGCGCGCCGAGTCGGCGGTCAGGGCGACGGAGTACGGGTCGGTGACCCGGTTGGTGACGACCTTGCGGACGCTGGGCGCCCACACCTTCACCACGTACCGGTACGGCTTGTTCTTCCAGGAGGCCGGGCCGGTGACGGACCAGACGCCGGTGGCGGCGTCGCGGTGCATGGCCTTGAGCGAGCCGTCCAGCTCCAGCGACACGTTCTGCGCCGTCGGCGCCCACACGGCGAGCGTCGGCTTCCCGTGGCGGAACGTCGGCCCGAGGGCGGCCTTGGTCGCGCCCGGGTACAGGTCGTCCAGCACGCCGGCGATCTGCACGCCGGTCGCGGCCAGTACGGCACCGTTGGCCGCGCGCTGCGAGACGACGAGCTGGCCCTGGAGCGCCGCACGCACCCGGTCGCGGTCGCGCGGGTCGACGGAGTACGCGGTGTAGTCCTTCAGGTGCGGGAACCTAGCCTTCTGCGCGTCGCTCAGCGTGCTCCGGGACAGCCGGATCCAGCGCTCGTCGTCGCTGGTCAGGGCACCGTCCTGGACGGTGATCGAGCCGTCGCGGGAGTACAGCAGCTGGGTGGACGCGGCGGCCTCGGAGCCGTTGAAGGCGACGGTGTCCCGGTCGATCCAGACCGCCTTGGAGGTGGCGAGGTCGAGCGCGGCGGAGGAGCCCTGCGGCTGCGGCAGCAGGTACTTCTCCTGCCCGGCGAGCAGCCACACCTCGTGCCCGTTGCCCTTCAGGTCCAGGGACTGGTCGGTGGGCAGGTCCTTGTCGTCGCCCTTGTGGAGGATGTAGCTGAGGCTGGTCGCACCGGCCGCGAGCGGCACCTCGTAGACGGCGCCGTAGGCGTCCGTGCGCACCGGCTGCAGCGGCTTGGTCCAGTCGGTGGGGTTCGCGGCGCCCGTCCAGACGTGCAGGCCCCAGCCGTCGTAGGCGCCGTCGGCCCGGTGGTAGTGGAGGACCGCCTTGGTGGTGTCCTGCGCCGGGTAGGCGGGCCGCTGCGTCACGACGTCGGCCTTGCCCTGCTCGATCCACACCTCACCGGTCTTGGTGACGTCGATCGAACGGTCGGCGGAGACGTCCTTGGTGCCGTCCTTGTCGATGACCAGGAAGCCGACGTTCGAGGCACCCGGCTTCAACTTGACGTAGGCGAAGGCCCCGTAGGCGTCACGGCCGGCGAAGGGGTGGCTGGCCGGCCAGTCGGTCGCCTCGCCGTCGGCGAGGTCGCCCCAGGCGTACAGGCCCCAGTCCGCGTAGTCGCCGTCGGCGCGCTTGTAGTGGACGACCGCGTAGTCGCGGGAGGAGGCGGTGGGCACCTCGGGCGCGGGCGGGGTGCCGGTGGTGCTGCTCGCCGTGGCGCTCGCGGTGCGCCCGGCGGAGTCGACCACGACGGCCTTGTAGCGCAGGGCGGTGCCGGCCGGGACGTCCTTGCCGAGGGTCTGGGTGACCTTGTACGGCGCGTGGTCGGCGGTGCCGAGGACCTGCCACTCGGCGTCGCCGACCTGGGCGGCGAAGACGACGCGGTCGAGGGCGCCGCCGTTCACGTCGGCGGTGAGGTCGACCGTGCCCGTGGCGCCGGGCGCGGGGGCCGTGAGGGTGAGGGAGGGCTTGGCGGCGGGGGCGGCGAGCCTGCCGGCCGCCTTGTAGACGACGGCGGAACCGGCCGGGACGGTGAGCGTGAGCCGGCGGTCCGCGTCCGTTCGGAGGGTGCCGTCGGCGCCGTGGATGCCCCGGTACGCCATGTCGGCCGATCCGGTCGCGAAGGTCGCCGTCTGCTCGGAGCCGGCGTTGTTGAACGCGACGACGTACTCCTGGCCGGTGCGGGCGTCGGTGCGGGTGAAGGCGTAGACGCCGGGCCCGTCGGCGGCGTACCGCTCCTGCTGCACGCCGTCGGTCAGGGCCGGGTTGGCCCTGCGCAGCGCGGCCAAGGCGCTGATCTGCCGGTAGAGCGGTGCGGAGGTGTCGTAGGCGTCGCTCGCGTGGGTGCGGTCGGTGCCGATCTCGTCGTCGTCGAGGTAGTCGGCGACCTTGGAGGCGAACATGGTCTGGCGGGCGTCCTTGTCGCCGCCGGCGCCGGTGAAGCCCTGCTCGTCGCCGTAGTAGACGACCGGGTTGCCGCGGGAGAGGAACATCAGCTCGTTGGCGAGCTTGTCCTTGGCGAGGAGTTCGGCGTCACCGGCCTTGGGGTTGTCCTGCTCGAGGAACGACCCGATGCGGCCCATGTCGTGGTTGCCGAGGAAGGTGACCTGCTCGTAGGCGTTGGCCTTGTCGGTCGTGTACCGGTAGTCGTCGGCGAAGACCTTCGCCAGCTTGCGCGCGCTGCCTCCCTGCGAGGCGTAGGAGCGGGCCGCGTCCTGGAAGGGGAAGTCGAGGGTCGCGTCCAGCCGCCCCTGGGTGACGTACGGCGACGTGACGGACGTGTCGGCGGAGTACACCTCGCCGAACATGAAGAAGTTCCTACGGCCGTGCGCGGCGGCGTACTTGTCGAGCGCCGTGGCCCACTGGGTCCAGAACTCCATGTTCACGTGCTTGACGGTGTCGATGCGGAAGCCGTCGACGGCGAAGTCCTTCACCCACCGCTCGTAGATCTTCTCCATGCCGCGCACGACCTCGGGGCGCTCGGTCCACAGGTCGTCCAGGCCGGAGAAGTCGCCGTAGGTGGTGGACTCGCCGGCGTAGGTCGAGTCACCGCGGTTGTGGTACATCGCCAGGTCGTTGAGCCAGGCCGGGACCTTGGTGGCGGCGGTGACCCTCGGGGTGCGCGGGAAGGAGCGGGTGTTCACCGCGGGGAAGCCCTTGCCGCCGGCCGCGTAGTCGGCGTCGTCGAAGGGGCGGCCGTCCTTGGTGAGGTACGGGAAGGCGCCCTTGGAGAGGTAGCCGTAGGACGCGGGCTCGTAGTCGACGAGGTCGGCGGTGTGGTTGGTGATGACGTCGAAGAAGACCTTCATGCCCTTGGCGTGGGCCCGGGCGATGAGGGTCTTCAAGTCGTCGTTGGTGCCGAAGTGCGGGTCGACCTGGGTGAAGTCGGTGATCCAGTAACCGTGGTAGCCGGCCGAGGCGTTGGCGCCGGTGCCCTGCACGGGCCGGTTCTTGAAGATGGGCGCCATCCAGATGGCGGTGGTGCCCAGGCCCTTGATGTAGTCGAGGCGCTGGGTGAGGCCCTTGAGGTCACCGCCCTGGTAGAAGCCCTTGTCGGTGGGGTCGTAGCCGGTGGCCAGCCGTGAGCCGGTCAGGCCGCCGCGGTCGTTGGCCGTGTCGCCGTTGGCGAAACGGTCCGGCATGACGAAGTAGAACTGCTCGCGGGTGGCCTCGTGCCGGGCGGGCTGCGCGGCGAGCGCCGCGTCGGAGGGCGGCGGTGGCGGGGCGTCGGCGTGGGCGGCGAGCGGCTGCACCAGCGCGGCCGCGAGGGCTGCTGCGGTGACGGCTGCGGCTCGTCTGCTCCGTGCTCTGCGGCGCGTCCCGGGCGCCGGCCATCTCGGTATCACAGGCGGAGACTCCTTGTGCTTACGGCTCGTTCGGGTCCGACCCCGGCGTCTTGGCGCGAACTGCGCTGGGTGCGCCCGCGGGGGACCGTATCGCCGACGAAAGACTTACAGCAAGAGGTCTGAAACACCCGGCAAGAATTTTCACCGGGCCTCCCGGAGCCCGGCTGCCGCCCCCGAACGAGGGACCCGTGCCCGCCCGACGGGGGCGCCGGGCCCCAGCCGGCCGGGATGCCGCGCCCGGCGGCCGGAGACGCCACGCCTCGGCGGGGCCCGGCGGCCGGAGACGCCTGGCCTGGGCCGGGCCCGGGCGCCCGCAGTGACGTTGCGGAGTACCCCGGATGGGGGAAGAGTGGCTGGTGTGGCGCAGTCCGTGTGCGAACCCCCTCTGGATCCCCCATGACCAGAACCACCCGGCGACACATCCTCCCCCTGACCGGCGCATCCGCCGTGGTCGCAGCCCTCGCGCTGGCCACGGGCCCGGTGCCCACGGCGGCCGCGGCTCCCGGCGCGACGGGGACCGGCCGGCTCCCCTCCTCGGTGCGGGCCGACTCCACGCCTCCTCCCCCGACGCCACCCCCGTCGGGCGAGCAGGGGACCACGACACCGCCCGCCCCGCCGCCGACGCCGCCCACCCCGCCGCCGGGCGACACCACCTCCCCGCCGCCTCCGCCGCCCGGCACCCCCACGACCGGCACGCCGGACACCGTGACGCCGACCGGTTCGGGCGACGACGGCGCGCCGGCCTCCGCCGCCCTGAGACAGCAACAGGCCGAGGCCGGCAGCCTGGCGGCGGACCTCGACGACAAGAAGGCCGACGTTCCCGAGGAACTGGTGCCGAGCGTGCAGCAGTTGACCGACGTACTGCAGGCGGTGAACGACACGCAGACCCCGCCGCAGGAGCGGGACGGGGCCGTCCGCAGCGCCCAGCAGGTGGCCTCCGCGCTGGACGTGATCGACGACCCGCAGACACCGCCCGCGGTCCGCGACCGGCTCACCGGGCTGGTGCAGCAGGTGGCCGGCGCCCTGAATGCGGCGAACGGGTCGCAGTCACCGCCCGAGAGCGGCATGCTCGCTCAGGTCGTGGCCAGGTCGGCCTCCGTGCTCGGGGTCGTCGCCGGCCAGGACACGCCGCCGGACGTGGAGAACAGCCTCGTCGCGGGGGCGAACAACCTGTGGTCGTCCGTGCAGCAGGGCACGGCGAGCGAGGGCGAGGCCACCGGCGCGGGCGGCGGCGCGGGCGGTCGGCAGGAGTGGCACATGCTGGTGGCGAACGGACTGCAGACCGCGAGCGACCCGAAGACCTCCGGGGACAAGCGGAAGGGGCTCGCGGAGAGCGCGCACGAGGCCAGCGCGTCACGGCCCGGCGACCCCGGGGCGGCGGGCAAGAAGCGCCGCCTGGAGAAGGAACTGAAGGACGCGATCTCATCTCAGGGCCTGCCGGACGAACCGCTCGGCAAGGCGGCCGAGTTCTGCACCAACTCCGTCTTCGAGTCCGTCCCGGACACCACCCTCGCCGAGGATCTGCAGAGCCTGACCCCCGACACCTGGAACAGCGAGGGCGTACGGGACTTCTGGAAGTCGCAGGAATCGGGGAACGACTCCCTGGACGTGTTCGCCCAGCTGCAGAACGACAAGGTCGACAACACGGCGCTGGCCATCAAGCGGATGATCCCGCAGCTTGCCGACGCGCTCCCGGCGAAGGACATCTACTCGTCCCTCGGCGCGCCCGCGCTCCACTGCCTCCAGGCGGCTCTGCAGCTCGACCAGGAAGCGGGCGTGAAGTCGGGCAACTGGGTCAGCGCGGCGCAGCAGGTATGAACCTCAGCAGCTCCGCCACGGAGATCTCGGCCGTGGCGTGCCGGGTCGCGATCCCGAATTTCCTCAGTTCTCTCTTCTCCGCGGCGAAATCGATATAGCCGCCCGTGAAGTGGAAGGAGGAGACGGAGTACACCGGCCCCGCGGCCGGAGACCAGAACGCCGTCACATAGAGCGGCGCCCGGGTCACGTTGACGAGGTTGTTGTCGTGCCGCACCCGGGCGAGGTAGGTGAGCGTGTCCTGACCGGCGCAGTCGCCGGCGCGGCAGGCGTAGCGGGGGTGACTCCACGACTTGTACGGCCGGCGGAAGTGCTCCACGTCGATACGGCCCCGGTCCTTCCTCATGTAGGTGATCTGCAGGTCGACGTCGAGCAGGTCGTACGGCACGTCCCTGGGCATCTGGAAGACGTGCTCGATGGTGTCCTCCTGCCCGGCCTCGAGCACGTCTCCGGGTTCGTACAGGCGTTTGCTGCTCAGCCGCCGGTAGGAGAGCCGGTCGACGTGCCGCTCCGCGTCCTCCTCCCCCTCGTCGCGCAAGCTCTCCTTCCATTCCTGCTCCGACGCGTCCCCCTGTGCGGAATAGCTGGCGGATCGTCCGTACACGGTGATGTCGCTGACGATGACGTACACCGACACCTCACCCGTGTTCTTCACGGAGAGTTTCAGCGGGACCTGCACGAAAGGCAGAGAGCGGTCCAGGCGTGCCCTGCCGAATTCGGCGGCGAGGGAGAAACGCAGGGGAGCCGTCGTGGGCTGGTACAGGGTGGAGTACGCGAGGCTGACCGCGGACAGCAGAGCCGTCGCGTAGAACCCGGCCACGAACTTGTTGGGGTGCGGCAGGCCCGTCCAGGATTTCTCGCGGATCAGCAGGACGCACGCCCACACCGCCCAGCACCCCAGCGGCAGGAAGGCGAACAGGTACGGCGTGACCTCCTTCTCCTCCAGCCACAGCAGGAAGAGGAGACTGTCCGTCGCCAGTGCGATGACGGCGCCGAGCAGGATGATCCCACCGGAGGCCCGCAGCTGCCGCCGGCCCCAGTGGTCCGGTGCCAGGGCAGCCCCGGCCCACTGGACGAGACCGGTCAGCACGAGCACGGCCCCGGTGATGCGCTGGGCGAACGTCAGGGCGCCCGAGGCGTCGGGCCAGCCGATGATCGCGTTGAGGATCCCGGAGGCGATCAGCCCGGCCATCATGACGGCCATGGTCGTACGCCGCCCGAGGGGCCGGTCGGGCCAGGTGCCGCTGTCCCCTCCGCGCCAGCACACCGAGGCGGGGTCCCCCACGTCGACGTCCGGGTAACCGAGACGGTCCAGCAGTCTGCGCAGCTCGCGCAGCGACCAGACGTTGCCCGCGGCACTTCCGCCCACGGTGACCCGGCGCAGGCCGCGATCGTCCGGCTCCTCGACGACGACCCACGGACGGATGCTCATGACGCCAGCCTCCGGCCTGGGCCGGACGGGCGCATGCGCTGTTGCTCCGCTTGGCAGGGCAGGTCGCCGGGCGCCCGGCGCCGGTGCACGACGCCGGGGGCCCGGCCCGGGGTGGGTCAGCAGCCCGGCTTGCCCGCGTAGACGGCGAGCGCGGTGTTGGCGCCGAGGGTGGCGGTGAGCTGGCCGGAGCCGTTCACCGTCACCGGGGTGTTGTTCTGGACGTTGCAGTAGGTCCCGGCCGGCAGGGATGTCTGGTAGGTGCGGGTGAGGCTGGAGGACTCGTGGTTGATGGCCACGAAGCCCTTGGCGCCGCGTCCGAAGGCGATCGCGTCGCCGCCGTTGTCCCACCAGTTGGTGACGGCCTCACCGCGGGTGGCGTTGCGGAAGCCGACCATGCGGATGATCTCCGGCCACTTGTGCTGGCACTTCCAGCCGTCCTGCCAGCAGGCGTTGACCGTGCCGCCGTTGGGCGGGCCGGCGTCGGCGTCCGACCACTCGTAGCCGGAGTTGATGTCGGGGGCGCCGTAGGGCCAGGCCAGCATGAAGACGTTGGCCAGCGTGTAGGTGGCGCCGTCCTTGTAGTTGAGGGTGGAACCGTTGCGCTCGGTGTCGTGGTTGTCGACGAAGACCCCGGCGACGGAGCTGTTCAGGTAGCCCCAGGCCTCGCCGTAGTTCTTCAGGTAGGCGAGGTTCTCGTTGTTGAAGACGCGCTTGAGGTCGTAGGCGTAGCGGAACTCCTGGACGTCGCCGTTGCCGGTGTACTCGGTCGGCTGGACGGCCTCGCCCGCGCCGTAGATGACCTCCTGCTTCCAGTAGACGGACGGGTTGGTCAGCCGGGACTTGATGTTCGCCAGGTCGGCGGCGTCGATGTGCTTGGCGGCGTCGATGCGGAAGCCGTCCACGCCGAGGGAGAGCAGGTCGTTCATGTACCCGGCGATCGCGCCGCGGACGTAGGGCTCGCCGGTGTCCAGGTCGGCGAGGCCGACGAGCTCGCAGTGCTGGACGTTCCAGCGGTCCTGGTAGTTGCTGACCTGGCTGGTGCAGTCGTCGAAGTCGTACGAGGAGTACAGGCCGGGGTAGTTGTACTTCGTATACGACGAACCGCCGGTGCCGGTGCCGCTGCCGGCCGACATGTGGTTGATGACGGTGTCGACGACGACCTTCACACCGGCCGCGTGACAGCCGGCGACCATGTTCCGGAAGGCGGTCCGGTCGCCGAGCCGCCCGGCGATCCTGTACGACACCGGCTGGTACGACGTCCACCACTGGGAGCCCTGTATGTGCTCGGCGGGCGGGGAGACCTGGACGTAGCCGTAGCCGGCGGGGCCGAGGGTGGAGGCGCACTCCTTGGCGACCGAGTCGTACTTCCACTCGAAGAGGACGGCCGTGACGTCCTTGGCGCCGGGCGGGGAGGCGTGCGCGGCGGCCGGGGTCATGACAAGTGCGGCGGCGAGGGCGGCGGCCCCGGCGAGGGTTCTGCGTGCCATGTGGGGTTCCTTCGTCCTTGAAGGCAGGTGGGGAACCGCGTAACGGCTTGCTGAAAGCTTCAGCAAACTTGCGGTGACGCAGATGTTAAAGGCCCGCCGCCTGAAAGGGCAGCGGGCCGGATGAAGTTGTTGAAGATTCTTTCGGACCGGGAGGGGCCGCCGGTCAGGCGGTGGTGAACCACACCGTCGTGTCGGCCGGCACCTTCGTCTCGCCGCCGGCCTCGGTCACCTCACCGCTGGTGAGCAGCACCCGGCCGTACGCCGGAGTCGTCACGGACTCCCCCGTGGTGTTGGCGACGCAGACGAAGTCGCCCCGGCGGAAGGCGAGGACACCCTCGGGAGCGCGCAGCCACTCGACGCCGTCACCGGCGCCGAGGTCGCGGTGCTCACGGCGGGCGGCGAGCGCGGAGCGGTACAGCTCCAGCGTCGAGCCCTCCACGCCGGTCTGCGCCTCGATGCTCAGCTCGCCCCAGTTCTCCGGCTGCGGCAGCCAGCTGCCCCCACTGCCGAAGCCGTACGACGAGCCCTCGCGGGTCCACGGGATGGGCACCCGGCAGCCGTCACGGAAGCCGTCCTGGCCGGCGCCGCGGAAGTACGCCGGGTCCTGGCGCACCTCGTCGGGCAGGTCGACGACGTCCGGCAGGCCCAGCTCCTCGCCCTGGTAGACGTAGGCCGAACCGGGCAGCGCCAGCATCAGCAGCGTGGCGGCGCGGGCCCGGCGCAGCCCCAGCGCGCGGTCGCCGGCGAGGCGGATCTGGGTGCCGAGGCCGGGCGGGTTGGCGAAGCGGGTGGCGTGCCGGGTGACGTCGTGGTTGGACAGCACCCAGGTGGCGGGGGCGCCGACCGGGCGCATGGCCTCCAGCGTGCGGTCGATGACCGTGCGCAGCTCCTCGGCGTCCCACTCGGTCGCCAGGTACTGGAAGTTGAACGCCTGGTGCAGCTCGTCGGGGCGGACGTAGTTCGCGGTGCGCTCGACGGTCGGCGTCCACGCCTCGGCGACGAAGATCCTTTCGCCCGCGTACTCGTCGAGGATCGTGCGCCACTGCCGGTAGATGGTGTGCACGCCGTCCTGGTCGAAGAACGGCATGACATCGTTGCCCAGCAGTTTCAGCTGGTCGTGGCTGCCGAGGTCGGGCAGGCCGTCGGCCTTGACCAGGCCGTGGGCGACGTCGATGCGGAAGCCGTCGACGCCCATGTCGAGCCAGAAGCGCAGGATGGAGCGGAACTCGTCGCCGACGGCCGGGTGGTCCCAGTTGAAGTCGGGCTGCTCGGGCGCGAAGAGGTGCAGGTACCACTCGCCGGGCGTGCCGTCGGGCTCGGTCACCCGGGTCCAGGCCGGGCCGCCGAAGATGGACTCCCAGTCGTTGGGCGGCAGTTCGCCGTTCTCCCCCTTGCCGGGGCGGAAGTGGTAGCGCTCGCGCAGCGGGGATCCGGGGCCCTCGGCGACGGCGCGCTTGAACCACTCGTGCTGGTCGGAGGAGTGGTTGGGGACCAGGTCCACGATGATGCGCAGGCCCAGCGTGTGGGCGTCGCGGATCAGCGCGTCGGCGTCCAGCAGGTTGCCGAACATGGGGTCGACGGCCCGGTAGTCGGCGACGTCGTAACCGGCGTCGGCCTGCGGGGAGGCGTAGAAGGGGCTCAGCCAGACGGCGTCCACGCCCAGGTCGCGCAGGTACGGCAGGCGGGAGCGTACGCCCTCCAGGTCGCCCATGCCGTCGCCGTTGCTGTCGGCGAAGCTGCGCGGGTACACCTGGTAGATCACCGCTTCCCGCCACCAGTCGCGGCGCTGGGCGACAGTGGCGAGGGCCGAGTTCGGTGCCGGGGAGTGCTGGGTCATGACGTCCTTGATGCGTAAGGAGAATGCGGTCATCAGGTCTGTGGGTGGCGGCGGCAGGAGGGTGAGGCGGCCGCGGTACAGCGGGGTCGGATGAGTACCGCGACCGCCTCCCCGCGCGGGTGCGCGGGAGCCTTTGCGGGCTGACGGGCCGTCAGCCCTTGGTGCCGCCGGCGGTGAGGCCGGTCACGAGGTTCTTCTGCACGAGGTAGAAGAACGCGGAGACGGGTATCGCGATCAGGACCGCGGTGGCGGCCATGAGGTTGCGCTGCGCGTCGTGTTCGCTGATGAAGCTCTGCAGGCCGACGGCGAGGGTGTACTTGCTGTCGTCGAGCATGAAGGTGGTGGCGAAGGCGACCTCGCCGAAGGCGGTGATGAAGCTGTAGAAGCCGGCGACCGCCAGGCCCGGCCGGGCGAGCGGCAGGATCAGCCGCGCGAACGTGCCGAACGGGGTCAGGCCGTCGACGCGTCCGGCCTCGTCGATCTCGAACGGGATGGTGTCGAAGTAGCCCTTGAGCAGCCAGGCGCAGTACGGCACCGCGGTCGAGCAGTAGATGAGGATCAGACCGAGGTAGTTGTCGATCAGCTGCAGCTCGGACAGGATCTGGTACATCGGCACCATCAGCACGGCCACCGGGAACATCTGGGTGACCAGCAGGATCCACATGAACTTGCGGTAGCCCGGGAAGCGCATGCGGGAGACGGCGTAGCCGGTGGTGGCGGCGACGAGGACGCCGATCACGGTGGTGCCGAGCGAGACGATCAGCGAGCTCTTCAGCCAGTCGAAGAAGCCGGTGTGCTGGAGCACGAACGAGTAATTGTCCAGCGTCATCTTCCCCCAGATCCGGCCGGGGTGCAGATAGTCGTCCTTGTCCGGGCCGAGGGAGAGGAACACCAGCCAGGCCACCGGGAAGAGGGCGACGAGGCTCGCGGCGATCAGCAGGCCGTGGGAGGCGAGGGTGGTGGCGAGCGAGCGCCTGCCGCGGCCGCGCACCGTGCGGGGCGCGCCCGTGGAGGTCTTCTTCCCGGTCACCGCGGCGGAGGTCTCGACTGTGGTCGTGGTCATGAGGAGGGCTCCTGCCTCAGATCGCGAGCTGCTGGTCGTTGCGGTTCAGCCAGCGGCGGTAGAAGGAGGTGAAGACGATCAGGATGGCCAGCAGCAGCATGCCGTAGCTCGCGGACTGGGCGAAGTCGCGCGGCTGCTGTCCGAAGCCGAGGTAGTAGGCCCAGGTGACGAGGATCTGGGCGTCCGGCGCGGAGGTCGGGCCGAACAGCAGGAAGATCACCGCGAACTGGTTGAAGGTCCAGATGATGCCGAGCAGGACCACGGTGGAGCTGACCGAGCGCAGGCCGGGCAGGGTGACGTGGCGGAACTGCTGCCAGGGGGTCGCCCCGTCCATCTCGGCGGCCTCGTACAGCGAGGCGTCGATGGACTGCAGGCCGCCGAGCAGCGAGACCATCATGAACGGCACACCGCACCAGGTGTTCACCATGATCGCCGCGAACCGCTGCCAGAAGGCGTCCTCGAGCCAGGCCGGCGAGGGCAGGTGCAGGGCGTCCAGGAAGGTGTTGATGACACCGCCGTCGGAGAGCATGATCCGCCAGCCGAAGACGGTGACGAAGGTCGGCACGGCCCACGGGATGATCAGCATCAGCCGGTAGAAGGTGCGCCCGCGCAGCTTCTGGTTGAGCAGCAGGGCCAGGCCGAGGCCGATGCAGTAGTGCAGGGCGACGCACAGCGCGGTCCAGGCGATCGTCCAGATGAAGTGCGACCAGAAGCGGTCGTACGCCGTCGGGCCGAAGAGGATGTCCTGGTAGTTGTCCAGCCCGATGAACTTGTAGGTGGCGTCGATGTGGTTGACGCCGATGGTGCGGGCGGTGTTGAGGCTGTTGGCGTCGGTGAGCGTGAGATAGAGGCCGTACACCAGCGGATAGAGGACGAGGACGCCGAGCACGACGGCCACGGGGGCGATCATGGCGTAGGCGTACCAGTGCTTCTGGTAGCTGTGCTTGAGACGTTGGGCCACTGTCATGGTTGTCGGCACCTTCGAAGACGATCAGGGAGTACGGCGCACAGGCCGGTGGCCGCCGGATCCCTCCCCCCGCTTCACGTGGGGGATCCGGCGGCCACACGGGCTCACTTGCTGAAGTCCGGGACCAGCTTGGTGATGGCCAGCTCGGCGTTGCTCAGGCCCTTGTCCAGGGACTCCTTGCCACCGGCGATCTTCGGCAGCTCCTGGTCCAGCGGGGTCCACAGCGAGCTGTACTCCGGCAGCGCCGGGCGGGGCTGGGCGGCGGGCAGGACGGTCTGGTAGCCGGCGATGCCCGGGTCGGCCTTGACCTCGGCGGTGTAGGCGTCGTCGCGCGTGGGCAGCGTGGAGTTCTTCAGCGCGATCTCGGTCTGCGACTTCGCGGAGGTCATGAAGTTGACGAACTTCAGCGCGGCCTTCTGGTGGGCGGCGTCCGAGCCCGCGTAGACGGACAGGTTGTGCCCGCCGGTCGGGGCGCCGGCCTTGCCCGCGGAGCCGGCCGGGACGGTGGCGATGCCCAGGTTGGCCTTGTCCTTGAAGGCGGAGCCCTTGTAGAAGTTGGTGATCTCCCACGGGCCCTGGATGATCGCGGCGACCTTGCCGTTGACGAACGCGTCCTGGATGTGGGCGTAGGCGTCGGCGGTGGTGTCGGCCTTGTGCAGGCCCTTGCCGTCGAACAGGCTCAGCCAGGTGCCGTAGCCCTTCTTGGCGGCGGCCGAGTTCACGGTGATCTTCTTGCCGGCGGCGTCGACCGTGTCGGTGCCCTCGCCGTAGAGGAACGGCTGGGCGTAGTAGGCGGCGCTGGAGCCCCAGTAGCCGTCGACGCCGGTCTTGTCCTTGACGGTGGCGGCGTCCTTCTTCAGGTCGTCCCAGGTCTTGGGCGCCTCGGTGATGCCGGCCTTGGCGAACAGCTGCTTGTTGTAGACGAGCGCGAGGGTGTCGGTGACCAGCGGCACGCCGTAGGTCTTGCCCTCGTACTGGGCCTGCTTGATCAGGCTGGGCTGGAACTTGGCCTGGTCGGCGAGGGCCTCGGTGCCGTCCAGCGGCAGGAAGTAGCCCTTCTTGGCGAAGGCCGGCGTCCAGCCGACCTCGGAGCGCAGCACGTCGGGGGCACCCTTGGAGCCGGCGGCGGTGTCGAACTTGTTCTGCGCCTGGTCGAACTGGACGTTGACGTAGTTGACCTTGACGTCCTTGTTCGCGGCCTCGAACTGCTTGATGAGGGCCTGGTACGTCGGGGCCTCGTTGGTGGCGTTGGAGGTGTCCCACCAGGTGATGGTGACCGGCCCGTCGGCCTTGTCTCCGCTGTCACTGCCGCCGCAGGCCGTCGCCGCCAGCGCGAGGGACGCCGCCAGCGCGGTGGCCGCTATGCCACGCCGCATGAGTTCTCCTTGAGGTGAAAGCCCGAGTGGTGCCGACTGCGCCTTTGCTTGCCGTCGGGCGACGTGAACGTAACAGCCATGTAAGCGTCACGAAAGACCTTGCAGCAAAAAAGTGCAAGACATCTCCGAAGTTACCCGGGCGTGACCGGGACTCGACCGACATGAGACCGCTGTGAGACTGTTGTTTACGCGGGTTGCACGGGGCGGAGTCGCCCTGTGAAAGACTCTGCAAGCTCTTGCCGCCGATTGCACGAGGGAGCGCGATGACGCAGCAGCCCACCGCGGGACGTCCGACGGCCCGCCCCCGGCGCCCGGTCGGTGTGCAACCCGGCATCCGGCCGGTACAGTCCGGTGCCGTGACCACACGGCTTGCCGACATCGCTGCTCAGGCGGGGGTGAGTGAAGCGACCGTCAGCCGCGTCCTGAACGGCAAGGCCGGCGTCGCCGCCACCACCCGCCAGTCCGTGCTGGCCGCGCTCGACGTGCTCGGCTACGAACGGCCCGTGCGGCTGCGCCAGCGCAGCGCGGGCCTGGTCGGACTGATCACCCCGGAGCTGGAGAACCCCATATTCCCGGCCCTGGCCCAGGTCATCGGCCAGGCGCTGACCCGCCAGGGCTACACCCCGGTGCTCGCCACCCAGACCCCGGGCGGCTCCACCGAGGACGAGCTGACCGAGATGCTCGTCGACCGCGGGGTGGCCGGCATCATCTACGTCTCCGGGCTGCACGCCGACACCACCGCCGACATGCAGCGCTACGAACAGCTGCGCGCCCAGGGCGTGCCGTTCGTGCTCGTGGACGGCTTCTCGCCCAAGGTGCAGGCGCCGTTCATCTCCCCCGACGACCGCGCGGCGATGGCCCTCGCGGTCACCCACCTGGCCTCGCTCGGCCACACCCGGATCGGCCTCGCCCTCGGCCCGAAGCGTTTCGTGCCGGTCCAGCGCAAGATCGAGGGGTTCGTGCGGGCCATGCAGGACCAGCTCGGGCTGGCCCCGGACGTGATCGAGACGGAGCTGGTCCAGCACTCGCTGTACACGCTGGAGGGCGGCCAGGCGGCCGCGACCGCGCTGATCGACCGCGACTGCACGGCCGTGGTGTGCGCCAGCGACATGATGGCGCTCGGCGCCATACGGGCGGCCCGCCAGCGGGGCCTGGAGGTTCCCACGGACATCTCCGTGGTCGGCTTCGACGACTCGCCGCTGATCGCCTTCACCGACCCGCCGCTGACGACGATCCGCAAGCCGGTCCCGGCGATGGGCCAGGCGGCCGTGCGCACGCTGCTGGAGGAGATCGGCGGGACCCCCGCACCGCACAGCGAGTTCGTGTTCATGCCGGAACTGGTGGTGCGCGGCTCCACGGCCTCGGCGCCGGGCGACCGGAACCGCCGCCCGTAGCGGCACCCGAAACCGCCCGTAGGGGGTCACGGACACCCAAGTCGTCCGCAGGGTGGAGAAGGTGCGCTTTGGACCCGACCGGAGGATGATCGGTCGGAGAAGGCTTTTCTGGCAGAATTCGTGTTCATGGGTGAGACGACCGTGACGACCCCGGAAGGCCGCGAAGAGGCCCTCCCGCAGTCCGTCACGGCCGCTTCGCGCTCAGGCCCGCTCGGCCGGCTGCGCACCCCGCGGGCCCCACGGCTGTGGTTCGAGATCCTTCTCATCGCGGTCAGTTACTGGACGTACTCGCTGATCCGCAACGCCGTGCCCGAGCAGCGCGGGCAGGCACTGCGCAACGCCGACTGGATCTGGCGGCTGGAGCACCACCTCGGCATCGCCTTCGAGCAGTCCGTCAACCACGCCGTGAACTCGGTGACTTGGCTGATCACCGGCATGAACTACTACTACGCCACGCTGCACTTCATCGTGACCCTGGGCGTGCTGGTCTGGCTGTACCGGCGCCATCCGGGGCGCTACGGCGCGGCCCGGCTGGTCCTGTTCGCCACGACGGCTGTGGCCCTGGTCGGTTACTACCTGTATCCGCTCGCGCCGCCCCGGCTGATGAACGGCAGCCACTTCATCGACACCGTCATGGTCCACCAGACGTGGGGCTCGATGGCCTCCGGCGAC
Organism: Streptomyces sp. NPDC028635; assembly: GCF_040637635.1. Lineage (NCBI taxonomy): Bacteria > Bacillati > Actinomycetota > Actinomycetes > Kitasatosporales > Streptomycetaceae > Streptomyces > Streptomyces sp. NPDC028635. The sequence continues at coordinate 48,133 of NZ_JBEZWX010000040.1, forward strand.
CTGAAGCACATGTCGAACCAGTACGCGGCGATGCCGTCGATGCACATCGGCTGGTCCCTGTGGTGCGGCCTGACGATCTTCGCGCTGGCGAGGACGCCGTGGGCGCGCGTCCTGGGCCTGCTCTACCCGGCGGCGACCCTGCTGGTGATCGTGGCCACCGCCAACCACTTCTGGCTGGACGCGGTGGGCGGCGTCCTGTGCCTGGCGTTCGGCTTCACGGTGGCCCGCCTGTGGTACGGCGCCCTTCCGTACGCCCTGCCGCGGCAGCCGGCCCGCGAGGCGGCGCGGGAACCGGCTCCGGCGGCCCGCTAGCCGCCGTAGAACAGCTCCTCGACGACGCCCCGGGCCCGGCGTGTGGTCCGCCGGTAGGCGTCGAGCATGTCCCCGACGTGACCGGGACCGTAGCCGAGGTAGCGTCCGACGGCCGCCAGCTCGCGGCTCTCCGTGGGGAAGGTGTCCCCGGCCCGCCCGCGCACCAGCATGACCGCGTTGCGCACCCGGGTGGCCAGCACCCACGCCTCGTCCAGGATCTCCGCGTCCTCGGCCGGCAGCAGCCCGGCGTCCAGGGCCGCGGCGAGGGCCTGCCGCGTCCGGGTGGTGCGCAGCCCCGCCACCTCCCGGGCATGCCGCATCTGCAGCACCTGCACCGTCCACTCCACGTCGGACAGCCCGCCCGGCCCGAGCTTGGTGTGCAGCTTCGGATCGGCGCCGCGCGGCAGCCGCTCGGACTCCATCCGGGCCTTGAGCCGCCGGATCTCCCGCACCGCGTCCTCGCCGAGCCCGCCCGTCGGATAGCGCAGCGGATCGATCAGCTCGACGAACCGCCGCCCCAGCTCCTCGTCCCCGGCGACCGGCTCGGCCCGCAGCAGCGCGTGCGACTCCCAGGTCAGCGACCAGCGGCGGTAGTACGCCTCGTACGACTTCAGGGTGCGCACCAGCGGCCCGGACTTGCCCTCCGGGCGCAGATCGGCGTCGATCAGCAGCGGCGGGTCGGAGCTGGGGATCTGCAGCAGCCGCCGCATCTCGGAGACGACCTTGTTCGCCGCCGCGCCGGCCTCGCCCTCGTCGACCCCGTCGCGCGGCTCGTGCACGAACAGCACGTCGGCGTCGGAGCCGTAGCCCAGCTCGTGGCCGCCGAAGCGGCCCATGCCGATGACGGCGAACCGGGTCGGCAGCGTGTCGCCCCAGCCCTCGCGGACGACGGCCCGCAGGGTGCCGGCGATGGTGGCGGCCGTGAGATCGGAGACGGCACCCCCGACCCGGTCCACCAGGGCGCCCTGATCGGCCTCCGCGGACTGCGTCTCGGTGCCGTAGGAACCGACGATGTCGGCGGCGGCGGTGCGGAACAGCTCACGGCGGCGCACGCCACGGGCCGCGGTGACGCCCTGCTCGGCGTTCTCGGCGCGCCCCACCGCCGCGAGGATCTCCTGCTCCAGATGACCGCGCGACCTGGGCGCCAGCCCGCCGCCGTCCCCGTCGCCGAGCAGCGCCACCGCCTCCGGCGCCCGCATCAGCAGGTCGGGAGCGAGCCGCCCGGCGGACAGCACCCGCGCCAGGTTCTCGGCGGCCGCGCCCTCGTCCCGCAGCAACCGCAGATACCAGGGCGTCTTGCCCAGCGCGTCCGACACCTTGCGGAAGTTCAGCAGCCCCGCGTCCGGATCGGCGGAGTCCGCGAACCACCCGAGCAGCACCGGCAGCAGCGTCCGCTGGATGGCCGCCTTGCGGGTGACACCGGAGGCCAGCGCCTCCAGGTGCCGCAGCGCGGAGGCCGGATCCGCGTACCCCAGGGCGATCATCCGCTCCCTGGCCGCCTCGGCGCTCAGCCGCGCCTCCCCCGGCGCGAGCTGGGCGACCGCGTCGAGCAGCGGCCGGTAGAACAACTTCTCGTGCAGCCGTCGTACGACCCCGGTGTGCCGTTTCCACTCGCGGGTCAGCTCGGTCACCGGGTCGGTGCGCAGCCCCAGTGACCGCCCGATGCGCCGCAGATCGGCGTCGTCCTCGGGCACCAGATGGGTGCGCCGCAACCGGAACAACTGGATCCGATGCTCCATGGACCGCAGGAAACGGTAGGCGTCGTCGAGCTGCACGGCGTCCACCCGGCCCACGTACCCGCCCGCGGCGAGCGCCTGCAACGCGTCCAGCGTCGTACCGCTGCGCAGGGAGGCGTCGGCGCGCCCGTGCACGAGCTGGAGGAGCTGCACGGCGAACTCGACGTCCCGCAGCCCCCCGGGCCCCAGCTTGAGCTCCCGCTCCACCTCGGCCACCGGGATGTTCTCCACGACCCGCCGCCGCATCTTCTGCACGTCGGCGACGAAGTTCTCCCGCTCGGCCGCCTTCCAGACCAGCGGCTCCAGCGCCTCGATGTACGCCCGCCCCAGCTCGGCGTCACCGGCGACCGGCCGGGCCTTCAGCAGGGCCTGGAACTCCCAGGTCTTGGCCCAGCGCTGGTAGTACGCGAGATGGCTGGCCAGGGTCCGCACCAGCGGGCCGTTGCGTCCCTCGGGCCGCAGGTTGGCGTCGACGGGCCAGATGGACCCCTCGACGGTGGTCTCGGAACAGATCCGCATCAGATGCGAGGCGAGCCGGGCGGCGGCCTTCAGTGCCTTGCCCTCGTCGCCCCCCTCGGCCGCCTCCGCGACGAAGATGACATCGACGTCGGAGACGTAGTTCAGCTCGTGGCCGCCGCACTTGCCCATCGCGATCACCGCGAGCCGGCAGACGGCGGCGTCCTCGGGAGCGGCCGCCTTCGCGAGGGCCAGCGCCGCGCGCAGGGTCGCCGTGGCCAGGTCGGCCAGCTCGGCGGCGACCTCGGCCACGTCCGTCGTCCCGCACACATCACGGGCGGCGATGGACAGCAGGCAGCGACGGTAGGCGACGCGCAGCGAGACGGGGTCGACGGCCTCCTCCAGCCCGGCCTCGAACTCCGCGAGCCCCGGATGCAGGTCGGAGGGCTCGTACGTGACCAGCGCGTGCCAGTCCTTGGGGTGCCGCGCGAGATGCTCGGCCAGCGCCGCGGAGGCACCCAGCACACCGAGCAGCCGGTCCCGCAGCGGCTTGGCCGCTATGACGGTGTCGAGCAGTTCCCGGCGGGCGGTGGCGTCGGGCTGCGCCTCCAGCAGCCGGGCGAGGCCCTGCAGCGCGAGATCGGGATCGGCGGTCCCGCCGAGGGCTTCCAGCAGGACGGGGTCGGTGCGGACGGGGGCGAGATCGGCGCCCTCCAGAAGGCGCTCGGCGCCGGACGGGTCGGTGAAGCCGTGCCGCAGCAGCCGAGAAAAGGTACTGCTCCTGCGCCCGGGCGCCGTCATCTGCGGCCTCCTTGAAGTCCACGTCGTCCTTGGCCAGAGCCTATCCGCACGAACGACCGAGGGCGTGGGCTGCGCGCCCGGCACCGGCCCGTCCCGGCGAGGGACCCGCGGGCGGCTGCGGCAACGTCGTGGCTGGTCGCGCAGTTCCCCGCGCCCCTGGGTGTCCGCGGTCACCGTCCGCCCCGCACCGGCCCCGGAAGGGACGACGGCCCGCACCCGCGTACGGCGGGAAGGGGCCGGGGTGGGGGGTGTCCGCCCGCAGCGGCCGGCACCGGGCAACGGCGCCCCTCGTCGGGAACGGGCGGCCGGACCGAGGACGGACACCCCCCACCCCGGCCCCGACCCACAACGAACCGCAGGCGAGACAGCAACCGACCACGCACCCGCACGGGCCGCCGCAGGCAAAAAAGGGGCGCGGGGAACTGCGCGACCAGCCACAACGCACCGCCACCCGAAACACGACCAGGCGCCGCAGGCAAACGCGACCAGCCACACACACCCGCAGACAAACGACGACCGCTACACCCCCTCCGCCCACAGCGACCGCACATGCCCCAGATGCCGGCTCATCACCGCCTCCGCCGCCCCCGCGTCCCCCGCCAGCATCAGATCCAGAAGCTCCACATGCTCCTCCGCGGACGGCACCAGCAACCCCCGCGCATCAAGAGCCGTCAGCCCGTACAACCGGGACCGCTTGCGCAGGTCGCCCACCGTCTCGACAAGCCGCTCGTTGCCGTGCAGCCCCAGCAGCGCCAGATGAAAACGCCGGTCGGCGTCCAGGTACCCGATCAGATCGTGCTCGCGCGCGCTGGCCACGATCTCCTCGGCCACGGGCCGCAGCGCCTCCAGCTCCTCCCGCCGAGCCGACCGCGTCACCGCCCCCACCGTCGGCACCTCGATCAGCGCCCGCAGCTCGCTGTACTGGTCGAGATCCCGCGCGCTGACCTCGGTCACCCTGAAGCCCTTGTTCCGCACGGGTTCGACCAGCCCCTCCCGGACCAGGTCGAGCATCGCCTCCCGCACGGGAGTCGCCGAGATGCCGAAGTCGGAGGCCAGCGCCGGCGCCGAGTACACCCGCCCCGGCAGCAGCTCCCCGGAGATCAGCGCGGCGCGCAGCGCGTGGGCCACCTGGTCGCGCAGGCGTTCCTGCGCGGTGATGAGGTTGGCTTGCTTCAGGTGGCCACCCATGGTTTCGCCTCCAGGGGCTACAGGGCTAGGGGTAAGGACTGCTGGCTGAGGACTGCTGGCTCAGGACTGAGGACCAGGTACTCGTCCACCGGGCTGACTCAGAGTAGGAAACCCGCCGGGAACGGATCGTCCGGGTCCAGAAAGTACTGCGCCGTGCCCGTGATCCAGGCCCGTCCGGTGACGGTGGGAACGACCGCCGCCAGCCCCCCGACGGTGGTCTCGCCGACGAGCCGCCCGGTGAACCGCGTCCCGATGAACGACTCGTTCACGAAGTCCGCGCCGAGCGCCAGCTCACCGCGCGCGTGCAGCTGCGCCATCCGCGCCGAGGTCCCGGTGCCGCACGGCGAGCGGTCGAACCAGCCGGGGTGGATGGCCATCGCGTGCCGGGAGTGCTTCGCGTCGGAACCGGGCGCGATCAGGTACACGTGCTTGAGCCCGGCGATCTCCGGGTTCTCCGGATGCACGGGCCGGTCCGGGGACGCGTTCACCGCCTCCATGATCGCAAGCCCGGCGGCCAGCAGGTCGTCCTTGCGCCCCCGGTCGAAGGGCAGCCCGAGCGCGGCCGTCGGGACGAACGCGTAGAAGTTCCCGCCATAGGCGAGGTCGTATCCGACGGCGCCGTACCCCGGCACCTCCACCACCCGGTCCAGGCCCACGCAGAAGGCGGGCACATTGGTGAGCGTGACCTCCTCGGCGACGCCGTCCCGCACCCGCACCTCGACCGTGACGAGGCCGGCCGGGGTGTCCAGCCGGACCGTGGTGAACGGCTCCACGGCCGGCACCATTCCGGTCTCCACGAGCACCGTGGCCACCCCGATCGTGCCGTGCCCGCACATCGGCAGCGCGCCCGACACCTCGATGAACAGCACGCCGTGGTCGGCGTCCGGCCGGGTGGGCGGTTGCAGGATCGCGCCGCTCATCGCGGAGTGGCCGCGCGGCTCGTACATCAGCAGGGTGCGGACGTGGTCGAGGTGATCGACCAGGTGGCGGCGGCGCGCAGCCATGGTGTCACCGGGCAGCACACCGACGCCGCCGGTGATCACCCGGGTGGGCATGCCCTCGGTGTGCGAGTCGACGGCGTGGTAGACGTGTCGGGTACGCAACGCGGGTCCTCCAGCGGTCGGTGGGGCAAGGAAAGTCGAGCAACGGACGCGACCGACGCAATGAACCCGGCCGACGCAACGAACGACGAACGCAACGGGCGCGAGGAACGCGACGGAAGCAACACAGGACCGGGCAGCCGTCAGCCGGCCGGCCGTTCGTCGAGCCCCTCGGCGAGGGCCTTCTCGGTGGCGGCGCGGACGGCGGCGGCCTGTTCGCCGGTGAGCGGGGAGCGCGGCGGCCGGGTGGGCCCGCCGGGCCGGCCGGCGATGTCCATGGACGCCTTGATGGCCTGCACGAACTCGGTCCTCGAGTCCCAGCGCAGCAGGGGGTGCAGGGCCCGGTAGAGCGGCAGCGCGAGGTCGAGGTCGCGGTCGACGGCGGCCCGGTGCAGTGCGAGGCAGGCGCCGGGCAGCGCGTTGGGGTAGCCGGCGATCCAGCCGACCGCGCCGGCCAGGACGAGTTCGAGCAGGACGTCGTCGGCGCCGACGAGCAGGTCGAGCCCCGGGGCCAGTTCGGCGATCTCGTAGGCGCGCCGGACGTCGCCGCTGAACTCCTTGACGGCGACGACGTGGCCGTCGGCGTGCAGTTGGGCGAGCAGTGCGGGGGTGAGGTCGACCCTGGTGTCGTAGGGGTTGTTGTAGGCGACGACCGGCAGCCCGGCGCGCGCGACCTCGGCGTAGTGGGCGCGCACGGTGGCCTCGTCGGCGCGGTAGGCGTTGGGCGGCAGCAGCAGGACCGAGCCGCAGCCGGCCTCGGCGGCCTGCTCGGCCCAGCGCCGGGAGGCGGCGCTGCCGTACGCGGACACGCCCGGCATCACGCGGGCGCCGTCGCCGGCCGCCTCGACGGCGACGCGGACGACGCGGGCGCGTTCGTCGTCGGTGAGGGTCTGGTACTCGCCGAGGGAGCCGTTGGGGACCACACCGTCGCAGCCGGCCGCGATCAGGTCGGCGACGTGCAGGCCGTAGGCGTCGTAGTCGACGGAGAGGTCGTCGCGCAGCGGCAGGGTGGTGGCGACCATGACGCCGTGCCAGGGACGGGTACGGGTGTCTGCGACGGTCATGCTTCGGACTCCTCGCTGGGTGAAGGGGGGTGGGCGGGCAGCGCGGCCAGGTGGCGCAGGGGCACGGGGCAGGACAGCGGGCGGCGGTCCGGGGCCGGGACCCCGCCGGCCAGCCGTGCGACGGCGGGCCCGCACATCCGCCCCTGGCACCAGCCCATCCCGGCGCGGGTGAGCAGCTTGACGCTGCGGGCGTCGTGGGCGCCGTACTCGGTGACGGCCGTGCGGATCCGCTCGGCGCTGACCTCCTCGCAGCGGCACACCTCGGTGGTGGGGTCGAGCCAGTCGGCCCAGCCGGGGCCGGGCCGGTGGGCGGCGGCCATCGCGTCGGCGAAGGCGCGCAGCCTGCTCCGGCGCCGGGTGAGCGCGGCGGTGCGGCGGGCGTCGCGCGGGGTGCCGCGCAGGGCGTGGGCGACGGCGTCGGCGGCGATCTCGCCCTCGGTCACCGCCAGTTCGGCCCCGCCCACCCCGCACGACTCCCCCGCGGCCCACACTCCGGGCACGGACGTGGCCTGCGCGGCGTCCACGGCCAGGGCGGGGGCGAGGTCGGGGGTGCTCCGGGTGGCGCAGCCGAGGGCGGTGGCGAGGTCGAGCTGCGGGAGGAGTCCGTGCCCGACGGCGAGCGCGTCGCAGGGGACGACCCGGCCGGTGCCGGGCACGGGCCGCCAGTCGTGGTCGAGCCGGGTCACGGTGACGGCCTCGACGCGGGCCGTGCCGTGGGCGGCGGTGACGGCGTGCCGGGACAGCAGCCGGGTGCCGTGCCGCAGCAGTCCTCCGCCGTACAGGGCGCCTTCGGCGAGCTTGGCCGGGTTGCGCAGCAGGGCGGGCAGGGCGCGGGTGTACGCGGTGTAGTCGGCGGCCTCGACGACGGCGGGGACGCGGGCGCCCGCGGCGGCCAGTGACCCGGCGACGGCGAGCAGCAGGGGGCCGCTGCCGGCGACGACGATCCGCCGGCCGGGCAGGACCAGGTGGGACTTGAGCATCGCCTGCGCCCCGCCCGCTCCGACGACTCCCGGCAACGTCCATCCGGGGAAGGGGAGTTGGCGTTCGTAGGCGCCGGTGGCGAGCAGGACGGCGCGCGCCTCGACAGTGGCGGGCGTCTCGTCGGGTCCGGCGACGGCGTGCAGCCGCCAGTGTGCGCCCGCGCGGACCACGCTCCACACGTGGTGGCGGGGCAGGTGGGTCAGCCGGTCGCCGCGCAGGCGCCGCAGGCGCCCGGTGAAGCCCCGCCAGTCGTGGTGCAGGGCCTGGGGGCGGGCGGCGCGCAGGCCGGGCGCGGGGTGCCGGTGGAACTGCCCGCCGGGCTGCTCCCCCGCGTCCAGCAGGGTGACGCTCAGTCCGAGGCCGGCGGCGCGGACGGCGGCGGCGAGCCCGGCGGGCCCGGCGCCGACGACGGCGAGGTCGGCAGGCCCGACGAGGGCGAGGTCAGCGGTCGGTGCCATGTCCGGTGCCCTCCTGGGTGGTGACGGTGTCCCCCGGGCGTACGGCGACCAGGCAGGCTCGCTGGTTGGGGCGGCCGTTGACGGTGGCGAGGCAGTCGTGGCAGACGCCGATCCCGCAGAACACCCCGCGTGGCGCCCCGGTGCCCCGGGTGGTGCGCCAGGACAGGATGCCGGCGGACCAGAGCGCGGCGGCCAGGCTCTGCCCGGGCAGTGCGGTGAGGGTGCGGCCGTCGAAGGTGAAGGGGTACGGCGGTTCGGGCTGGGCCCGCACCAGGCCGAGCGGGGTGCGCGGCACACGGCTCATGAGGGGGCTCCTGGGGTGGCGTCCGGCTGAGGGAAGCGGTCGGGGCGGAACGGCTCGGCCGGCACGGGCGGTTCGGCGCCGGTGAGCGCCGCGGTGACGAGCAGGCCGGTGGCGGGGGCGAGGCCGATGCCGGCGCCCTCGTGGCCGCAGGCGTGGTGCAGGCCCGGGACGCGGGGGTCGGGTCCGATCGCGGGCAGGTGGTCGGGCAGGTAGGGGCGGAACCCGCAGTAGGTGCGCAGGGCGTGCACGTCGGCGAGGGCGGGGAAGAGGGCGGTGGCCTGGCTCGCCAGACGGCGCAGGGCGTCGGTGGACAGGGTGCGGTCGAAGCCGACGCGTTCGCGGGTGGCGCCGATGAGGACGGTCCCGGCGGGGGTGCCCTCGACGACGGCGGAGGACTGGAGGGCGGCCGAGCCGCTGGCGACGTCGGCGATGTAGTCGGCGGCGTACACCTTGTGGCGGATCAGGCCGGGCGGCAGGGGTTCGGTGACGAGGACGAAGCCTCGGCGCGGCAGCACGGGCAGGTGGGTGCCGGCGAGTTCGGCGACGCGGCCGCCCCAGGGGCCGGCCGCGTTGACGACGGCGGGCGCGTGCAGGTCGCCGCGCGGGGTGCGGACGCCTTGTACGGCGCCGCGGGCGTCGGTGAGGACGGCGGTGACCTCCTCGCCGAGCCGGACGCGGGCGCCCCGGCGGCGGGCGGCGCGCAGCAGGGCGGCGGCGGCCTTGGCGGGCTGGACCTGCGCGTCCTGCGGGTAGTGGAAGCCTCCGGCCAGGCCGGGCGCCAACTTCGGCTCGAGGTCGGGCAGTTGTTCGGCGGGTACCTCGTACGCCGTGACGCCGGCCGCGCGTTGCCCGGCCGCGAAGGCGCGCAGTGCGGTGAGGGCGGTCTCGTCGGGTGCGACGACGAGACCGCCCTTGAGCTCGTGTTCGACGTCGTCCTCGGGTGGGAGGCCGGCGGCGAGTTCGCGCCACAACCGGGTGGAGAGCAGAGCGAGTTCGAGCTCGGGTCCCGCCTCCTTGTCGGAGACGAGGAGATTTCCCTCGCCGGCTCCGGTGGTGCCGCCGGCGACGGGCCCGCGATCGACGACCGCGACGGAGAGGCCGGCACGGGTGGCGTAGTAGGCGCACGCCGCCCCGACCACTCCGGCGCCGACGATCACGGCGTCCAGAGGTGCGCGATTCTTCGTGGGCACATCAGTAATATTTCACATGGCACTGTGCCTCACAAGGGTCCGGCACCTCGATTCGATCAACGGCGCAGCGGTCCTTCGCAGCTGAAGTCCGCGGTTCCGCCCGTGCGGTCCGCCCAGATCGCCACCTCGCCGAAGGCGCAGTTCATGTCGGCGAGGTTGGGCGAGGCGGGCGCGGCCCGGTCGAGCAGGAAGCGGTCCACGGTGGCGGACATGTCCGCGAAGACCCGGTCGGCGCTGCCCGCGTCGGCGAGCCGGGCGGTGATGCGTCCGGTGCAGACGAACCGGGGCATGCCCGGGTCGCCGTTGGCCGTGCAGGCGGGGTCGGTCCAGGTGGCGGCGGCGAAGGAGGCGCGTATCGCGTCGGCCGTGGATTCGCGCAGTCCGGCGTCCGGCGTGTAGGTGGTGTTCGGTACGTACAGGCCGTCGACGTGCGCGATCTGCCGGTCCAGGAAGGCGTCGTAGCCCTGCTGGAGCGCCGTGTCGCGGCCCGTGCGCTCGCGCCAGGCGTCGAAGCCGGCCGGGTCGTCGGCCCGCAGGTGGCGGTACATCTCGCGCAGCAGCGCGGGGTGTTCGCTCCACAGGTACTCGAAGAACGTGCCGGCGTAGTCGTAGAACCGGAAGCCGTCGCCGTCGTACGTGGCGTGCAGGAGCTGCTCGACGCTCATCCGGGGTGTGCCGTTCGCGGTGTCCGCGATGACGCCCTGCACCAGGGACTTGCGCACGGCGACCCCGCCGGCCCGGGTCGAGCCGTCGAAGAACTCCGCGGTGCCCTCGTCCATCGCCGTCGTGCGGTCACCCTGGTACCAGGGGCCCTCGCCGAAGTAACCGGGCACCGCCCAGCGGCCGTTGAGGTAGTGCACGTACTCGTGGCGGAACAGTTCCTCCAGGGTCAGCCGCGAGTCCTGCGGGACGCGCCGCTGGTAGGTGTAGAAGGTCGCGCCGCGCTCGATGTAGATGCCGCCGTTGTTGGTGTCCATGCCGGTGAGGAGCGGGTGGTAGTTCTCGTAGTCGGCACGGGAGGCGTACAGCACGATCGTCAGGACGCCGTTGGTGTCGTCGGCGAGCGGGGCCTGGGTGCCGAGCACGCGCAGGAACTGCGCCTTGACCTGCTTGCTCGCGTAGTAGAGCTGGTCGACGGTGGCGCGGTCGAGGGCGGTGCGGACCTTCAGGGCGCCGTTGTCGTAGGTGTAGGTGTAGGGGAACAGCTGCCGCTCGATGTCGTCCTTGCAGACGGCGTACGGCTTGCAGGCGCCGTAGAAGCCGAGCCAGGAGACGACCTTCGCCCAGGGAGCGCTGCCGCGGCCCCAGGTACCGGTCACGGGGGTGAGCAGGGCGCCGAGGCCGGAGACGGTCTCCTCGCGCAGGGAGGCGACGACGCCGAAGCGCCCGTACTCCGACAGGGCGTCCCGTACGGCCCACTCGTTGGGCGTGCCCTTCAGGTGGGCGTACCCGGCGAACCGGCGGAAGGCGTCCCGGTAGGCGGCGTCGCGGGCGACGACGGTCTGGAAGGCGGTGTCGTGGTTGCCCTCGTAGAGGCCGAGGTAGTTGACGCTGAGCGCGGCGAGCACGGCGCCGCCCCAGGAGGGGTCGGCGTAGGTGTCCGTGTGGTACCGGTCGAGTGTGGCCAGCACCTTGCGGATGAGGCCGGGCTGGGACTGGCGGAGCCCCGGGGCGCTGCCGGTGTAGAGGGCCTCGCGCAGGGTCTCGGCGTTGGTCCGGGTGGCGTCGAAGGTGTGCCGGGCGGTGCCGAACCAGTAGACCGCGCGCCGCATGGCCTCCTGGGTGGGCGGGTCGCTGACGTCGATCTCGTCGCGCGAGAAGTCGTGGTACACGACGGCGTGCAGGTAGGTGAACATCTCCAGCAGATGACTGGAGTCGCGGCCGTCGTGCCCTGCGGCGAGAGCGGTGGCGCGGCGGGCGACGGCTTGGACGTGGGCGTCGTCCATGACGGGCGCGAGCCGGGCGTCCCAGGTCCACAGGATGCTGCGCAGACAGCCGTCGGCGGTGACGGCCGGTTCGGCGAGGAAGTCGGCGAAGCGCTCGGGGTCGAGGCGGGTGACGTCGTCCAGGGTGCAGGCGGTGGCCGCTGCCGCCGACTGCGGCATCCGGCCGGGGCCGGGGACCCGGCCGTCGGCACGGCGGGCGCCGGGTGCCGTCTCGGCGGGGGTGCGGGGCGCCGGAGCGCTGCCGAGGCGGGTCACCTCGTCGTGTGACGGGCCGGCGGGAGCGGCCGGGTGGGAGGTGACCTCGGCGCGTTCGTGCGCCTGAGCGGAGGGGGCGTTGGCCGTGCCGAGCAGGGCCGTGGTGACGGCTGCCGCGAGCAGGGCGGCGCGCAGTGATCTGCGCCGGGGCGGGAACAGGCGTGGCGTGTGGAACACCTGCGGCTCCTCGGTGTGGGGAGTGGCTCAACTTGAGGCGTGCGTCTTGAGGCGTGCGCCTTGAGACGTGCGTCCTGAGGCGTGTGTCTTGAGGCGTGCATGCCACTGCAATGTGAGCTGTAACATAGTAATGTGAAATTGCACTGACAACCCCTCAGGACCCTTGGCTTCAGGCCCCTTTGTGGCCGCGTGCCATGACGGGGGCACATCAGGCGCCTGTCGCACCGGCCGCCGTGGCTCCGTCAGACCAGCGAAAGGCACTGACGAACCACGAGGGAGCACCCCATGGACGCCCGACTGAACCTCTTCGCCAACCCCGTCGCCGGGAAGTTCCTGCGCCATCTCAACTCCGCGGGAAAGGTGGTCACCGACTCCCCCCTGCCCGCCGCCACCCAGGAGCTCGTCAAGATCCGCGCCAGCCAGATCAACGGCTGCGGCGCCTGCACCGACATGCACACCAAGGACGCCGCCCACGCCGGCGAGACCTCCGTCCGCCTCCACATCGTCGCCGCCTGGAGGGAGGCCACGGTCTTCACCGACGCCGAGCGCGCCGCCCTCGAGCTCACCGAGCACGGCACCCGGCTCGCCGACGGTCCCGGCGTCCCCGACGCGGTCTGGGAGAAGGCCGCCGAGCACCACGACGAGGACCAGCTGGCCGCCCTCGTCTCCCTGATCGCCGTGATCAACACCTACAACCGCATGAACGTCCTGGTCCGCCGGCCGGCCGGCGACTACCGGCCCGGCATGTTCGGCTGACCGGCCCGTCGGCGACTCCGCCGGCGCCGCGCATCCCTGGCACGCGGGAAATCGCGCGCCGCGGCGAATGTCACGGCGCGGGGAATCCGGTGGCGCGCGGGGGATCCGGTGGCGCGCGGGGGATCCGGTGGCGCGGCGAATGCGGCGGCGCGGGCATTCCGGTGCGCGGCGAATCCGGTGGCGCTCCCCCCGGTTTTCCGCTTCGGTGGGGGGACCACCAGGAGGAGGAGAACGATGGACTTCACCCTCGAAGTGATCCCGTTGCCCGTGAGCGACATCGACCGGGCCCGCGACTTCTACCGCGACAAGGTCGGATTCCACGTCGACATCGACACGGAGGTCATGCCGGGCATGCGCATCGTGCAGCTGACACCTCCCGGCTCCGGCTGCTCCATCGCCCTCGGCGACAGCATCTGGGAGATGACCAAGGGCCCCCGCCCGGCCCCCGGCTCCTACCAGGGCCTCCAGCTCTGCGTGGCCGACATCGAGGCGGCCCACGCGGAGCTGGTCGAGCGGGGCCTCGAGGTCACCGAGCCGGTCCAGTACGCGCCGGACGACGGGGCGACCTTCATGTACTTCACGGACCCCGACGGCAACGGCTGGGCCGTCCAGGAGTACCGCCGCCGCGCCGGGGAACCCCTGCACCGGGTGCTGGCCCGCCAGGCACAGTCCACCGAACGATCCCCGCAGACCCCGTAGATCAGCACAGACCCCGTAGGCCGCCCGGGAAGGGCCCCGCAGGGCCGGCCGTTCATCCGCTCTTCATCCCCCGGGTTGCCCCACGTGGGCCGCGGGCATATTGGCGTGTGCATGCTCTGTCCGCACCGCCAGCCCGCCCGTCCCCACCCGGAGGTTGATGTGTCCGGCAGTTCCGTGTACCGCCGCGCCCGTACCGCCCTGGCCTCGGCCACGGCCCTCGCCGCAGCCGCGGTCGGCCTGTGGACCGGGCTCGGCGGTGAGACCGCGCACGCCGCGGGCGCCGTTCCCAGCCCGGACCACGTGGTCGTCGTGGTCTTCGAGAACCACGCCTACAGCCAGGTCATCGGCTCCTCCAGCGCCCCGTACCTCAACAACACGCTGAAGGCCGGCGGCGCCAACCTGACCCAGTCCTACGGCGAGACCCACCCGAGCCAGCCCAACTACTTCGCCCTGTTCTCCGGCTCCACCCAGGGCATCACCGACGACAGCTGCTACACCCCGGGCTTCTCCTCCGCCCCCAACCTCGCCTCCGAACTGCTCGGCGCCGGCAAGACCTGGGCCAGCTACAACGAGACGCTGCCCAGCCAGGGCTCGACGACGTGCAGCAGCGGCAGCTACGCCCGCAAGCACAACCCCTGGTTCGGTTTCAGCAACGTGCCCACCTCGTCGGCGAAGACGTTCGCGCAGTTCCCCACCGACTACTCGACGCTGCCCGACGTCTCCTTCGTCGTGCCGAACCTGTGCAGCGACATGCACGACTGCTCGGTGTCCACCGGTGACACCTGGCTGAAGAACAACCTCGGTGCCTACGCCACCTGGGCCAAGACCCACAACAGCCTCCTCGTCGTCACCTTCGACGAGGACAACAAGCTGTCCGGCAACCGCATCCCGACCGTTCTGTACGGCCAGCCCGTCACCCCGGGCTCGTCCTCGTCGACGACGTACAACCACTACAACCTGCTGCGCACGCTGGAGGACCTGAAGGGCCTTTCCTCCCACGCGGGCAACGCGGGCTCCGCCCAGGACATCACCGGCATCTGGGCGTCCTGACGTGTACGTCGCGGACAGCCGCGCCGCAGCCGCGGCGCCGGCGTCCGCGGACGGCGCCGCCCGGCCTCCCCCCGGGCGGCGCGGCGCCGCCGGGGCCCCCCGCCGGCGGGGCCGGCGCGCCGGGAGGGGGCTAAACCGCG
>NZ_JBEZWX010000041.1:0-61657 GCF_040637635.1 Streptomyces sp. NPDC028635
CGGCACGGGGCCCCTGGGTTTCACTACGTCTCCCCGTTCGCGCCACCCGGCCGGGCGGGGGCGACCCCCCGGCCGGCCACCACCGGCCCACCCCCGTCCCCCGTCCCCCGGCACTTGGCACTTGGCACTTGGCACTTGGCACGAGCGTCCCCGCGTGCGCGCCCGAACTCGGGGCATCCGCAGGCGAAAGAATGTTTGTTTCCTCGCGGCCGCGGACGTGGACGCGGACAAGGGAGCGGAAGGGAAGGGCATCGTGCTGGCTGTCGTCTCGGCGGTTCTGTTCTTCATCGCCTTTTTGATCAATGCGGCCGACATCTCCACCAACGACACGTTCACCTCGACCAACATCATGCTGCTCGGCCTCACGGCGCTGGCCCTGCACCTCGCGGGGGTGGGCGGCGGCTGGTCGGTCCGCGGCCGCAGGCGCTGACGTACCTCGTGCGGCCCGTGTAGCAGCTAGTACGCCACAACTCCCCACCTGTCACTCCAACGAGTGAATTACAGGATGAATTTCCGGACGTCTCCCGCTTCGTCGGGTGTGCTGAGCCGCGCCGGGTCCGCACCTGACGGGGCCGGCCGACGAGGCAGGGGGAGTGGGGCGTATGCGTCTCATCGTGTGGTGCGCCTGGGTGCTGACGGCCGTGCTGGGCGGCTATCTCGCCACGGTGTGGATCCGCCACGGCGGACTGCGCCAGCGCACACCCGGCGTGACCCGGCTGCCGCTGTGGCTGGTGCTCGGGCACGTCGCGCTCGCGGTGGCGGGACTCGCCGCCTGGACCGCCTATCTGCTGGGCGGGGTGCGCGGTTCGGCGTGGGCGGCCTGCGCGGTCGTCCTCGTCGTCGCGGCCTTCGGGTTCATGATGCTGCTGCGCTGGCTGCCCAGCTCCGGCCGGCACTCGAACGCCGGCGGTGCCACCGCCGAGCGGCACTTCCCCCTGACCGCCGTCGTCGCCCACGGCACGAGCGCCGGCGCCACCGTGCTGCTCGTGGTCCTCGTCGTGCTGCGCATGGCCTGAGGGGTGTCCCGAAGACCGGGCACCGCGCGGCCGGGGTCAGGGGCCCGGCATGTGCCGTGAGGGAGCGCCGGCGCGGGTGCGGGAGCGGGTGAACCAGCCGTGCACCGCGTCCCACGCGTGGGCCCGGGCGGCCTCCCAGTCCGGCTCCCAGCCGGGCCGCACCCCGCGCGCGCCCCACCCGTCGGGCCGGCGGCGCGGCACATCGAGCCCCGCCGCGTGGGCGGCGAGCGCCGCGTCGCACACCTCGCGGGCGATCCGCACGGCCTCCCGGCCGCTGTCGGCCTGGCCGGTGAAGACATAGCTGCCCCGCCGGTCGGGCTGCGCCGGGTGGGTGATCGGGACGTCGACCTGGAAGAACGGCTTGGCCACCACGTCCACCTTCCTGTGTCGGTCGGTCGGTGTGACGAACGTATGGGCGATCCGCCGTGCCTGCCATCCGGGGAGGGGGCCCTACGTATACGCAATTAACCCGCTGTGTGCGGCCCGGCTCCGGTCGATCCCTACCGGAGTCTTTTGTTCCGCCCCACCTCGGACGCACAATCGTCGTTCGAACGCTGGCGAATCCGGGGGCCGACGGCTGGAGCTATGTGGTGGCGCTTGGTGACGCTCCGTGGATGAACAGGCTGCGGCGGACGCTGGACGGCGAAACCGGCCGGCCGGTGCTCGTGCTCGTGGAGGGCCCCGCCGGCTTCGGCAAGAGCCGTCTCGTCCGCTGTCTGACCACGGCTCCCTGGGCCGCGCGCACGCCCCGGGAGGTGTGGGCGTGCGGAGCGGGCGAGCCGCCCGCGCTGCCCGCCGGGGACGGGCCGCTGCTGCTCGTCGCCGAGGACCTGCACCGGGCGCGGGAGCGGGACAGGGCATGGCTGCGCGAGGTGCTGGAGGGAGCGCGCCCGGGACTGGCGGCCGTGGTCACCTACCGGCCGGAGGAACTGCCGGAGCCGGGACTGCCGCTGGGCACGCCACCGCCGCACTACCCGCCCCACCTGTCCGTACGCAGGCACCGCCTGCGGCCGTGGACCGCCGACGACGTGCGCGGGTTCGCCGCCGAGGCCCTCGGCAGGCGCTGCACACCGGAGGCGGTCGCACGGCTGCACGAGCGTTCGGCGGGCGTGCCCCAGGTGGTGACCGACCTGGTGGAGGCCCTGCGGGACAAACCCGACGCCCAGTGGTACACCCCGGCCGACGTGGACGCGGCCGGGGTCCCGGTCCGGCTGGCCGACCTCGTGCTGGGCCGGACCGCCGCGCTCACGGAGCACCACCGGCCCGTCGTGTGGGCGGCGGCCGTCCTCGAGCGGCCCGCCACGGACACCGAACTGATCGCCGTGGCGTCCCTCGGAGCAGGGGAGGGCCGTACGGCGCTGGGCGCCGCGCTGGCGTCCGGGCTGCTCGTGGAGACCGCCGACGGCCGCTACCGGCTGATCTGCCCGCTCGCCACGCAGGCCCTGCACCAGGTGCTGCCCGGCCCGCTCCGCGCGCGTCTGCACGGACGGGCCGCGGACGCGCTGGGTGCCCGGCAGCCGGCGTCCTGGCCGGAACTGGCCCGCCACCGCCGCGCCGCCGGCCGCGTGCGCAGCTGGCTGCGGGCGGTGGAACGGGCCGCGGACCAGGCCCACGCCCTCGGGGAGAGCGCCCGCTACCAGGAGGCCATCGGGCTGCTGGAGCAGGCGATGGCCTCCCCGCTCGTCTCCCCGCAGGCGCGGGCCCGTCTGGCGCCCGTGCTGGCCCGCAGCGCCGTCGACGGGCTGCGCTCCGACCAGACCGTCGAGGCGCTGCAGCGAGTGGTGCGGGACGACACCCTGCCGGCCGCGGTGCGCGGCGAGATCCGCCTCGACCTCGGGCTGCTCATGGTCAACCAGGTCGGCGGCGAGGACGGCCGCGCCGTGCTGGAACGGGCCGCGGCGGAACTGCGCGAGGAGCGGCCCGCCCTCGCCGCGCGGGCCATGTGCGCCCTCGCCTCACCGCGCTGGCCCGGCACCGGCGCCGACGTGCACGAGAAGTGGCTGCGAGCCGCCGGGCGGGCCGCAGCCGACAGCGGCGACGAGGCCGCCCGGGCGGCCGTGGCCACGGCCCGGGTCACCCTCGCCACCATGCGCGGCGACCCACGGGGCTGGGCCCTGCTCGACGACCTGCCCACCACGAGCACGGACGCCCAGGCGCGCCGGCACGCCGCACGCGGGCTGTGCAACGCCGCCGACGCGGCCGTCTGGCTCGGGCAGTACGAACGGGCCGAGAAACTCCTCGCCGAAGGCGTCGAACTCTCCGTGACCAGCGGTTCGCCGTTCACCGAGCACACGGCCCTCGGAGCCCGCCTGACGCTCGACTGGATGCGGGGCCGCTGGCAGGGGCTCGCGGAGCGGTGCGAGACGTTCGTGGCCGCCACCTTCGACATGCCGCTCATCTCCAGTGACGGGCGGCTGGTCCTCGGCCTGCTGGCACTCGCCCAGGGCGAGTGGGGGCGGGCGGTGTCCTGGCTTTCGGGTGAGCGCGGCACGGCACCGGAGTACGTCTCGCCGAGCCAGGCCGCCACCATGTCCGGGGCGCTGATCCGCCGGGAACTGGCCCGTGACGAGGTGGCGAACGCGGCCGCCGAGGCCCACACGGCCTGGGAGAAGGTCGCCCGCAAGGGCATCTGGGCCTGGGCCGCCGAACTGGCCCCCTGGGCGGTCGAGGCGACGGCCCGCGCGGGGCGCGTGCCGCAGGCCCGGTCCATGGTCGAGGACTTCGCCGCGGGACTCGACGGCGTCGACGCGCCCGGCGCCCGCGCCGCGCTGACATGGTCCCGCGCCGCGCTCGCCGAGACCACCGGACAGGCCTGCGAGGCGGCCGCGCTGTACCGCGAGGCCGGTGCGGCCTACGCGGCGCTCGGCCGGCCGTACGCGCGGGCGCTGACCGCCGAATGCGCCGGACGCTGCGCGCTGACCGCCCGTGACGGCGGCCCCGACTCCACCGCGGCCGAACTCGCCTCCTGTGTGGAGGAGTTCACCCGTCTCGGGGCGACCTGGGACGCCGCCCGCACCCGCGCGCTGCTGCGCGTGCACGGACCCGCGCCCGAACGGCGCCCGAACGGCCGTCCCGCCTACGGCGACCAGCTCTCCCCGAGGGAGCGCGAAGTGGCCCAGCTCGCCGGCTCCGGACTGACCAACCGGGAGATCGCCGCCACCCTGCACCTGTCGCCGCGCACGGTGGAGCAGCACGTGGCCCGCGCCATGCGCAAACTGAACCTGGCCTCGCGGCAGCAACTGGCCGAGCCGGGCGGCGGCATCTGAAGGCGTGCGGCACGGACCGGCACCACCCGGCACGCGAGGGGGTCAGTCGACCGGCCAGGTGTGCACGGGCGCGTTGAGATGCATGTAGTCGATGTACTGCTGTGTCATGCGCCGCAGGGTCTCGTGGCGGCCCGTGTGGGCCAGGGAGTCGAGGTGGTGGAACATCTCCGTCTGCCACACCGCCCCGTTGCGCCCGGACACGCACCGCTGCTCGATGATGCCGAGCAGCGGCTCCCGCCACGCGTCGTCCATGCCGGAGCGCTCCAGACCCCGGTGCGCCATCGGCAGCAGCCGCCGCAGCACCAGCTCCGCCACGGGCACCTCGCCCATGCCCGGCCAGTACAGGCGGGCCTCGATGCCCTCCCGGGCGGCGGTGTGCAGGTTGTCCTCGGCCGCGGAGAACGACATGCGCGACCAGACCGGGCGTTCCTCCTCGACGAGGGCGCGGGTCAGGCCGTAGTAGAAGGCGCCGTTGGCCAGGGTGTCGGCGACGGTCGGGCCGGCCGGCAGGACGCGGTTCTCCACGCGCAGGTGCGGCTTGTCGTGGGCGATGGCGTAGACGGGCCGGTTCCAGCGGTAGATCGTGCCGTTGTGCAGGGTGAGCTCGGCCAGGTGCGGGATGTCCCCGCGTTCGAGCGTCTCGGCCGGATCCTGCTCGTCGCACAGGGGCAGCAGCGCGGGAAAGTAGCGCAGGTTCTCCTCGAACAGGTCGAAGACACTGGTGATCCAGCGTTCCCCGAACCACACGCGGGGCCGCACTCCCTGCACCTTGATCTCCTGCGGGCGGGTGTCGGTCGCCTGCTCGAAGAGCGGGATGCGCGTCTCGTGCCACAGTTCGCGGGCGAACAGGAACGGCGCGTTCGCGGCCAGCGCGACCTGGACGCCGGCGATGGCCTGCGCGGCGTTCCAGTAGTCGGGGAACTCCTGCGGCGAGACCTGGAGGTGGAACTGGGTGCTGGTGCAGGCGGCCTCGGGCGTGATCGTGTCCGCGTAGGTGCGCAGCCGGTCGACCCCGCCGATCTCGATGTGCAGGTCCTCGCCGCGGGCGGCGAAGATCTGGTCGTTGAGCAGGCGGTAGCGCGGATTCTCCGACAGCGCGGCCTCGCCGACGTCCTGCTGCCGCAGCGTGGGCAGGATGCCGATCATGATCAGGTGGGCGCCGACCGACCGGGCACGCTGCTCGGCGTGGTTGAGCGCGGCACGGATCTCGCCCTCCCAGGCGTCGGGGCCGCCCTCCGTGAGCCGCCGGGGCGGGATGTTGATCTCCAGATTGAACCGGCCCAGCTCCGTCGACCAGGCCGGATCCGCGATCGCCTCCAGCACGTCGCTGTTGCGCATCGCGGGCTCGCC
Source organism: Streptomyces sp. NPDC028635 (assembly GCF_040637635.1). Taxonomy (NCBI): domain Bacteria; kingdom Bacillati; phylum Actinomycetota; class Actinomycetes; order Kitasatosporales; family Streptomycetaceae; genus Streptomyces; species Streptomyces sp. NPDC028635. Next base: position 5,633 of record NZ_JBEZWX010000041.1, read on the forward strand.
CCGCTCGTCCACCAGGTTCAGTTCGATCTCCAGACCGACCTGGGGCCGTTCGACGTCGAACCGCGCCTCACGCAGCATCTGCGCGAGGACGTCGAGGCACTGCTGCATCTTGCTCCGGTACCGGCGTCGGTCCTCACGGGTGAAGACCAGCGCCGGGACGTCCCGTCCCATGGGCCCTCCCGGTCGCGCCCTACTGCGCCGCCTCTCACCCCAGAATCGCACCGCGGGCCGATGGCGACCAACGGGACGGCGGCGTGCGCACCGGAGCCGGGTACCCCACGGGCCCTGCCACCACCGCCCTGCACGGCCCGCCGGGGGAGTACGGCCGACGCGCGGCCGGGGGCGTGTCACGCGTCGCACGCGTCCCCTCGCCGGGGGCGTGTCACGCGTCGGCCGCGCCCTCTCGCGCCGGCGTGCGCCGTGCCATCCAGGCGGCCACGAGCGCGCCGGAGACGTTGTGCCAGACGGAGAACACGGCGGCCGGCAGCGCGGCGAGCGGTGTGAAGTGCGCCGTGGCCAGTGAAGCGGCGAGGCCGGAGTTCTGCATGCCGACCTCGAAGGCCATCGCGCGCGAGGCCGGCCGGCCCAGCCGGGCGAGCCGGGCGCAGCCGTAGCCGAGGGCCAGCCCGCAGCCGTTGTGCAGCACGACCGCCACCAGCACCGTGAGCGCCGCGGACTTCAGCGCGTCGGCGCTGCCCGCGACCACCACGGCGACGATCGCCGCGATCGCCAGGGAGGACAGCCACGGCATGGCGCCCAGGACGCGCTCGATCCACCGCCCGGCGACCAGGCGCACCACGAGCCCGGCGACGACCGGCAGCAGCACGGTCTTGAGGATGTCGGTCACCATCGACCCCGCGTCCACGGGCAGGTACTGACCCGCGAGCAGCAGTGTCAGCGGCGGCGTGAGGAGCGGCGCGAGCACGGTCGAGACGGTGGCGACGGACACCGACAGCGCGACGTCGCCCCGGGCGAGGTAGGTGACGACGTTGGAGGCGGTGCCGCTGGGCGCGCAGCCGACGAGGATCACCCCGGCCGCGAGCGCGGGCGACAGGTGCAGCAGATGGGCGATGAGCCAGCCCAGCCCGGGCATGATCACGTAGTGGGCCACGAGGCCGAGGAGCACGACCCACGGCCGGCGGGCCACGCCCGTGAAGTCCTCCAGGGACATGGTGAGCCCCATGCAGAACATGACCACGCCGAGCAGATACGGCACCCAGGGGCCGTAGCCGGTGAACGTGCCGGGGGAGGCGAGGCCGACGGCGCCCGCCGCGAGGACGAGGACGGGGAATACGGTGACGGCCCGCCGGGCGGCGCGGTCCGCGGGGCCGGGGCCGGTCGTCCGCGTGTCGGGAGCGGTGGTCGTGGTCGGGGTGTCAGGGCTCTGCATGGGAAACATGTAAAGGCCATCCATCCGGCTGCGGCAACGCCGTCTCGGGATCCGGGCCCCCACGGTGGCCCGGCGCGCTCGCGCGGCGCACCGGTCGACCGCGGCTCGTCCCCGAACGGCCGGCGCGGATGCGACAGGAAGGCAACCAGCAAGGAACACAGGCGGTTCCCGGGTGACACGGGCATGTCCCGACCCGCCCCGCGAGCACCCCGCCCTCCCGCCCACGACGAAGGGGCGCGGCCCGGCCGGCCGCGCCCCGTCATCAGTGGTCCCTCAGCGCACCGCCGCGGACACCACGGCCCCCAGCCCCGTGGCGAAGGCCACGACGGCCGATCCGAGGAGGGCGTGCCAGGTCAGCAGGCGCTGCCGCAGCTGGTCGTAGCGGGCCTCGTACTCGCGTCGCAGCTCAGCGGCCCGCCGCAGCGTCAGGCGCAGCCTCTCCCGGGTGAGTTCGATGTGCTGTTCGGCGTAGAGCCGGGCGACCTCCTCGGCCTGCGCGCCGGTCAGCCACGGCAGGCCGGCGCAGAATGCCTCGGCCGCTCGCCGCGCCTGCTCCCGGTCGGCCTCGGCGAGGAGATAACCCTCGACCTCGTCGGCGAGCGACGCCCCCTCCTGCCGGGCGAGGGAGCGCGCCGGATCCGTCATCACCGCTCGCCTTCGTGTCCGGCGGCGTCGATGGCGTCACGCCGGCCCGTCAGCTCCTTCTGGTCCAGTTCGGAGATCTCCGGGTGGTGCAGGTCGAACGCCGGGGACTCGCTGCGGATCCGCGGGAGGGTGAGGAAGTTGTGCCGCGGCGGCGGGCAGGCGGTCGCCCACTCCAGGGAACGGCCGTAGCCCCACGGGTCGTCGACCCCGACGTGCTTGCCGTGCTTCGACGTCTTCCACACGTTGTACAGGAACGGCAGCATGGACAGGCCGAGCACGAAGGACGCGATCGACGAGATGGTGTTCAGGGCCGTGAAGCCGTCCACCGCCAGGTAGTCGGCGTAACGACGCGGCATGCCCTCCGCGCCCAGCCAGTGCTGCACCAGGAAGGTGCCGTGGAAGCCGACGAACAGCAGCCAGAAGGTCATCTTGCCCAGGCGCTCGTCGAGCATCTTGCCGGTGAACTTGGGCCACCAGAAGTGGAATCCCGCGAACATGGCGAACACGACGGTGCCGAACACCACGTAGTGGAAGTGCGCCACCACGAAGTACGAGTCCGAGACCTCGAAGTCCAGCGGCGGCGAGGCGAGGATGACGCCGGTCAGGCCGCCGAAGAGGAACGTGACGAGGAAGCCGGTCGCCCACAGCATGGGTGTCTCGAAGGAGAGCGCGCCCTTCCACATCGTGCCGATCCAGTTGAAGAACTTCACACCGGTCGGCACCGCGATCAGGAAGGTCATGAAGGAGAAGAACGGCAGCAGCACGCCCTGCGTGACGTACATGTGGTGCGCCCACACGGTCGCGGACAGGCCCGCGATCGCGATCGTGGCGGCCACCAGGCCCATGTAGCCGAAGATCGGCTTGCGGGAGAACACCGGGATGACCTCGGTGACGATGCCGAAGAACGGCAGGGCGATGATGTACACCTCCGGGTGTCCGAAGAACCAGAAGAGGTGTTGCCACAGCAGTGCGCCGCCGTTGGCCGGGTCGTAGACATGGGCGCCGAACTTGCGGTCCGCCTCCAGGGCGAACAGTGCGGCCGCGAGGACCGGGAAGGCCAGCAGGACCAGGACACCGGTCAGCAGCACGTTCCAGGTGAAGATCGGCATGCGGAACATCGTCATGCCCGGAGCGCGCATGCAGATGATCGTGGTGATGAAGTTGACCGAGCCGAGGATCGTGCCGAAGCCGGAGAACGCCAGCCCCATGATCCACATGTCGGAGCCGATGCCCGGCGAGCGGATCACGTCCGACAGCGGCGTGTAGGCGAACCAGCCGAAGTCCGCCGCACCCTGCGGGGTGAGGAAGCCGCCCACCGCGATCAGCGAGCCGAACAGGTACAGCCAGTACGCGAACATGTTGAGCCGGGGGAAGGCGACATCCGGCGCACCGATCTGCAGCGGCATGATCCAGTTGGTGAACCCGGCGAACAGCGGCGTCGCGAACATCAGCAGCATCACGGTGCCGTGCATCGTGAACGCCTGGTTGAACTGCTCGTTCGACACGATCTGCAGACCCGGCCGGGCCAGCTCGGCGCGCATGAGCAGCGCCATCACGCCGCCGATCAGGAAGAAGGCGAACGACGTCGACAGATAGAGAGTGCCGATCGTCTTGTGGTCCGTGGTCGTCAGCCACTTCACCACCACATTGCCGGGACGCTTGCGCCGCAGCGGCAGCTCGTCCTGGTAATAGCCCTCTTCGGCTGGGGAACCTTGGGGTTCGTTGAGGATGCTCACAAGCTGTGTCTCTCTCGAAAGACCGGCTTCGCCACGTCAGTCAGGCCATCCTGGCCGGACGCAGAGCGGGGCGTCGCCCGGAAGGAGCGACACGCGGCTGTTCACGTGACGATCGCACACGAACGGAGTAGTGCCCGCGTGGTGGCCCCGCCCCGCCGCCCGCACTTTTGAACATGTTCAATTCCCGGCGTATGCTGCCGCCATGAGCGATGTGAGCGGCAGAGCCGCCCTGTTGAGGGGCGTGCGCGCCTGGCTGGTCCTCTTCGTCGTCTGCCTGGTGCTCAGCGGCGCCACGGCCTTCCCGCTGGTCCACGAACTGCGCTGGACCGAATCGGCGCTGCGGGCGCTGTCCGTCCCCGAATATCTGCCGGGGCTGATGCGGTGGATCGAGCGGGTGCGCGACGGCCTGGACGCCACCGACGCCCGCTACCCCTTCCTCCTCTACGGCACCGACTGGCTGGCCTTCGCCCACCTGGTCATCGCGGTGGCCTTCTACGGCCCCTACCGCGACCCCGTCCGCAACATCTGGGTCGTCGAGTTCGGGATGATCGCCTGCGCCGGCATCATCCCGCTGGCCCTGATCTGCGGCCCGCTGCGCCACATCCCCGTGTGGTGGTCGGTCATCGACATGTCGTTCGGCGTGTTCGGAGTGATACCGCTGTACATCGTGCGCCGCAAGATCAAGCAGTTGGCGGCGATGAGTGCGCATCCGCGGCTCGTCACGGCCGGCTGACCGGGCCCGCGGCGCCCGGTCCGGCCACAGCGCCCGCGTCGGTTCCGCTACAGCGCCCGTGCCACCAGGAGGGCCACGTCGTCGTGGTCGTCGGGGTGGCGCAGGCCGTACAGGAGGAGGTCGCAGGTCTCCTCCAGGGGGCGTTCGGGTTCGTCGAGGAAGCCGAGGAGGGTGTGGAGACGCTCGTCGATCGGGTGCTGGCGGGTCTCGACGAGGCCGTCGGTGTAGAGCACCAGCAGGTCGCCGGGGCGCAGTTCGGCCGTGGTGGTCTCGAACCGGATGCCGCCGATGCCGAGCGGGGCGCCCGAGGGCACGTCGAGCAGCGTCGGGGGTTCGCCGACGCGGGCCAGCGCGGGCGGCATGTGTCCGGCGTTGGCGATGCAGCACTGTCTGGTGTGCGGGTCGTACACGATGAAGACGCAGGTCACGATGTAGTGCTCGAGATCGCAGGTGATCTTGTCCAGATGGCGGAGCACTTCGCCCGGGTGCAGGTCCAGATCCGCGTAGGCGACGGTCGCCGTCCGCAGCCGTCCCATCGTGGCGGCGGCGTCGATGCCGTTGCCCATGACGTCACCGACGACCAGGGCGGTCTTGTCGCCGGACAGCTTGATGACGTCGTACCAGTCGCCGCCCACCTCGGTCGTCGCCTGCGCCGGCTGGTAGCGGGAGGCGAGTTCCAGACCCGTGTGGTGCGGCGGATGGTCGGGCAGCAGGCTGCGCTGCAGGGTCAGGGAGGTGTTGCGCACGCTCTGGAACCAGCGCGCGTTGTCGATGGCGATCGCGGCCCGCCCGGCCAGCTCGCCGGCCAGGACGACGTCGTCCTCGTCGAAGGGGACCGGGTTGCGGGTGCGCTTGAGATCGAGGGCACCGAGCACCTCGCCGTGCGCGATCAGCGGTACGGCGAGATAGGAGTGGACCCCCGCGCGCGCGAGCAGCGCGGCGGCGTCGGCGTCACGGGCGATCCGCGGCAGGTCCTCCTCACCGACGTGGCGCACGAGCACCGGCCGGCCCGTGTGGACGCACAGGGTGACCAGGCGGTCGCCCTCGTAGGCGGCGACCTCACCGGGGGCGTCCGCGGCACGCAGCGCCACGGAGGGCTGGGCCGCCTTGAGGGCGAGGGCCCGGAACAGCTCCGGACCGTTGTCCGGCTCGCGCATCCGGCGGCAGGCCAGAGCGGAGTCCAGCACGTCTACCGCGACCACGTCGGCCAGCGCGCCGGTGGCGATCTCGGCCAGCTCGGCGGCGGTCTGCTCCACCTCCAGGGTGGTGCCGACACGGGTGGAGGCGTCCGCGATCAGGGCCAGCCGGCGCCGGGCCCGGTCGGCCTCGGCCGCCGCGCGATGCCGCTCGGTGACGTCGACGACCGAGAGGGCCGCGCCGAGCACCCGCCCGCCCGGGTCCTCCAGACGGTAGAAGGACAGGGACCAGGCGCGCTCGTGCTCGGGGTCGGACCGGGGCCGGCCCACGTGGTACTGGTCGAGCAGCGGTGTGCCCGTGGTGAGCACCTGCCGCAGCGCCGACTCGACGGTGTCGACGTCGGCGAAGGGCAGCGTCTCGCGCAGGTGACGGCCGATGTGGTCCTCGGAGGGGATGCCGTCGATCCGCTGCAACGCCGGATTGACCAGGAGGTACCGCAGATCGGGGTCCAGCAGCGCGAGACCGATCGGGGACTGGTTGATCAGCCGCTCGCACAGCGCCAGATCGGTCTCGACCCGTTGCAGCAGGCTGTGATCCGCGGCGAGACCCAGGGCGTAGACGTCCCCCAGGTCGTCGAGCAGCCGCATGTTGCGGAACTCCATCAGCCGCGTGCTGCCGTCCTTGTGCCGGACCGGGAACGCGCCCGCCCAGCTGCGGCCCGTCTCCAGGACCTCCGCGAACAGCTTGAGCACCCCGTGCAGATGCTCGGGGTGGATGATCAGCCGGGCCGCGGGCCTGCCCAGCGCCTCGGCCGCGGAGTAGCCGAACAACTCCTCCGCCTGCGGCGTCCAGAACACGATGCGTCCCTCGACGTCGAGCACCAGAGCCGCCACGCTCAGCACGTCCAGCAGGCTGGTCTGCCGGTGCTGGTCGGTGCCGTACTGATCACCGTCGGGCGGGAAGGTCTCGGCTGTCATCCCTGCGCCTCCTGATACCGGTCGGCAGCACCCGCCGGCCTTCGCCGTCCTCGCCGTACGGCGGTCGACCCGGCCCCTCCATGCTCCCTCGCCTGCCCGGCGAGGGCGACACAGCCCGGCAAGGCCTCCGGCCGCCCCCACGGGGGACGGGCGGGAGCGCCGCCGGGCCATGCGCATCCGGCGGACAAGCAGCACCATGGTCCTGTAAGCGGACCAACGGGATCACGGACCTTCCCGCGGACGAGAGGGCGCGTGATCCTGCCGAAGGACGCACGACATGGACTCTGCGCGCAACGGCTCCGAGCCACCCCCGGCCGCGGGGGCACGCGCCCACTTCGACGCGTCCACCGACGCGGCCGCCGTGCTGTCCCGGCACGGTGTGGTGCTCGGCTGGACCCGCGCCGCCGAGCATCTGCTCGGCTACCCCGCGTCCGAGGTCGTCGGCCGGCCCGCCACACGGCTGGCCGCCCGGCCCGGCGACCCCGTACGCGTCGCCGCGGTCGCCGAACGCTGCCGGGCCGGCATGGGCTGGAACGGCGTCATCCCGCTCAGGCACCGCGACGGCCACCGCGTCGAGGCCGACCTCAGGGTGTCCGCGGCCTTCCGTCTCGCCGGCGACGAGTGTTTCCTGCTCTCGGCGCGCGAGCGCAGGCAGCGGTGGGGAGTGGGGGAGTCGGTCCTCGACGGGCTCCTGACCCGTTCGCCCGTCGGCATGGCGGTGATGGACCGCGGCCTGCGCTACGTATGGCTGAACGACACCCTGGAACGCATCGGCGGCGTCCCCCGCGAACAGCGGCTCGGACGCCGGCTCGGCGAGCTGCTGCCCGGGTTGCAGACCGACACCCTCGAAGGGCTGATGCGCAAGGTCATGGAGACCGGGGTCCCGGTCACCGACTACGAGTACGTGGGCTGGAGCTGGTCCGACCCGCACCGCCGGCACGCCTACTCCACGTCGTTCTTCCCCCTCGTGGACGCCGACGACACGGTCACCGGTGTGTGCTACATGGTGCTGGACGTCACCGAGCGGTGGACCGCCCGCGAGCTCCTGTCGCTGGTCAACGAGGCCGGCGCGAGCATCGGCAGGACCCTCGACGTGATGCGTACGGCCCAGGAACTCGCCGACTTCGCCGTGCCGCGCTTCGCCGACTTCGTCGTCGTCGACCTTCTCGAACCCGTCCTCAGCACGGTGGGCCACGGCACATGGCTGACCGACGCGGGGCCCGCGCCGGCCCGGACGCTGATGCGGCGCGCCGGGATGCGCTCGGTGCGGGAGGGCTGTCCGGAGGCCGTGGCGGGCATCGGCGACCGGGTGGACTTCCCCGCGCCGACCCGGGACATGGACATGCTCTTCACCGGTGAGCCGGACTTCGTCCCCGTGCTCGACCCGTCCGACGAGCAGTGGGCGGTCCGCCATCCCGCCAGGGCCGCGCGCATCCGGGAGTTCGGTCTGCACTCCCTCATCTCCGTGCCGATGCGGGCCCGCCACACCGCCCTGGGGCTCACCACCTTCGTCCGCTCGCTCAACCCCGTCTCGTTCCAGCCCGACGACGTCCTGGTGGCGCAGGAGCTGGTGGCGCGGGCGGCGCTGTGCGTCGACAACGCCCGCCGCTACACCCGGGAGCACACGGCGGCCGTCACCCTCCAGCGCAGTCTGCTGCCGCACGTGCTGAGCGGGGGCACCGCGCTGGACGTGGCCTCGTACTATCTGCCCGCCGACCCGACGGGCGGGGTCGGCGGCGACTGGTTCGACGTGATCCCGCTGTCCGGCGCCCGCGTCGGCCTGGTGGTGGGTGACGTGGTCGGCCACGGCATCACCGCGGCCGCGGCGATGGGGCGGCTGCGCACCGCCGTCCAGACCCTCGCCGACATGGAGATGCCGCCGGACGAACTGCTCGCCCACCTCGACGACCTGGTGCTCCGGCTGAGCGAGGAGGAGACCGCGGGCCTGGCCGACGGGACCGCCGACGGTCTGAGCGACGCGACGTCCCCCGCTCGGGCTGGCGGGGCGAACCCCGGCCCCGGCGCGGCGCGGGCGCGGACGGCCGGCGACCGCGACGGGGCCGCCGAAGGCGACGCCACCACCGATCGGCCGGAGACCGCCGGCCGTGACCGGCCCGCGGACCGCGCCGACCCCACCGGCCGTGACCGCCCAGCGGATCGCCCCGAGCCCACCGGCCGTGACCGGTTCGCCGACCGCGCCGAGCCCACCGACCACGGCGCCACCGCCTTCCTCGGCGCGTCCTGTCTGTACGCGGTGTACGACCCCGTCACCAGGCGCTGCACGATGGCCCGCGCCGGTCATCCGCCGCCCGTCGTCGTCGCACCGGACGGCGAGGTGCACTTCCCGGCGCCGCCCGCCGGTCCGCCGCTCGGCCTCGGCGGGATCGGCTTCGAGACCGGCGAGATCGAACTGGCCCCCGGCAGCCTCCTCGGTCTGTACACCGACGGCCTGATCGTGGGCGCCGACCGGGACATGGAACGCGGCATGTCCCGCCTCGGTGAGGCCCTCGCCCGGCCCCGCGCCGACCTCGCCACCCTGTGCCGCGGCGCCGTGCAGCGCCTCGTGCGCACCCCTCAGTCCGACGACGTCGCCCTGCTGCTCTCCCGTACTCACGCGCTGGGTCCCGACCAGGTCGTCTCCTGGGACGTGCCGGTCGATCCGGCCGCCGTCGGAGACGTGCGAGGCCGCGCCACCCGGCAGGTGGAGGCATGGGGTTTCGGGGAGCTGGCCATGGCGACCGAACTGATCGTCAGTGAACTCGTCACCAACGCGATCCGCTACGCCGCACCGCCGATCCGGCTGCGCCTCGTTCGCGACACCCGCCTGACCTGCGAGGTCGCCGACGGCAGCAGTACCGCTCCCCGGTTGCGGCACCCTCGCAGCACGGACGAGGGCGGCCGCGGCCTGTTCCTCGTCGCCCAGCTCGCCCACCGCTGGGGGGTGCGCTACACACTCGAGGGGAAGATCATCTGGGCCGAGCAGGAGATTCCCTGAGCCGGACGCGGCCGGTGTCTCCGCCCGCCGTGCTCACCGGCCGCCTCGAGTGACGCCGTCGCTCTCGTCGCCGTCTTCCCGGCGGCGGCGGTGACGGTGGACGAGCCACACGACGCCCGTCGTGACGGACATGGCGGCCACCGCGAGCCCGGCGGCGGCCCATCTGCTGCCCGCGAACCGCAGGTCGGCGAAGAGGAAGGTGACCGTGACCACGACGGGGAGCAGCAGCGACAGCACGGCCCGTCCCGCGGCGAGCAGCAGGGCGGGGTCGAGCCGGGAGCGGGGGCGCGCGGCACCACCGGCGGGCCCGAAGTAGTAGGTGTCCGTGCGTTCCAGCAGCCGACGGGTCGCGGACCGGTACGACACCACCATGTAGGGCACCCACACCAGGGGCGCCACCATGCCCACCGCGATCACCAGCACCACCAGGGCGATCCGGCCCGCCTGGACGTACCAGGCGGGCCGGCGCGTGTCCGTCGCGGGCGTGAGCAGGCCCAGCAGGCGGGCCATGCGCAGGGTGAGGTGCCACAGACCGGCGCGGCGGGTGCGCTGTGCGGCCGGGCGCTTCTCGCCGAGGAGCGCGCGCTCCGTCGCCGCGAGCGCCTGGGCGGCCCGGCGGGTGTCGGCGTGGACGCCCTGGAGGACGAGGAGGTCGGCCGCCCGGTCCCGGGAGGCCGGGTCCCGGCCGCTCAGCGCGGCCAGCTCCAGCACCGTGCGGGCCTGGCCGAGCAGCGCGGCGCAGAAAGCGAACGGCACCAGCAGCAGGACGGGCCCTCCGACGAAGGCCCCCTCGGCCACGACGGTGCGCTCACCGCGCACGATCACGCGGTGGCGCAGCTCGTCGAGAGGTGCGTCGGGCCGCTGGTCGCGCAGGCGTGCCGTACGTCGCCCGGCGGCGTGGGCCAGGTGCCGTACCGCGAACAGCGCGAGATGTTCGGGGAGGTGCCCGGGGTCGGCGCGCACCTGACGCAGCAGTGAACGCGGCAGCGACCGTACGGGGGACGGGGGCGCCGGCTGCGGCACCGTCATCTGCGGGGCTGTGTGCCGAGGGCCGGCAGCACAGCCGGCACGGCGACCGCCGTAGGGAGGATCAGCGTTCCCGGATGCGCCATGCGTGGCATTCAAGCGGTCCGGCACCCGGCCCGCGGCCGCTCACGGCCGGGCGCCGGCCCGTGTCACCCGCTCGGCCCACCCCACATGGCCGCACGGCCCCGGCGGCCGGACGCTCGTAGCGCCGGCAGATCTCCTGGTCTGCGACGTCACGGCGCATCCCCGGGCGGCGACGCCACGGGAGCCGTCGGCAGGAGAAGGGACCCCCATGAGCCAGGCCGCACAGTCGAACCGATCCGACCGCCCCTGGCCGCCACAGGCGGCCGGCGACAGCGGCGGCCGGGCCGCGGGCGGGGTCATCTTCGCCGCCGTCATGCTGCTGTGCAGCGGCGTCCTCGCCGTGCTCCAGGGCATCGCGGCGGTTGCCGAGGACGATGTGTACGCCCGCGTCGGCACCTACGTCTACGAGATCAACCTGACCGGATGGGGCATCATCCACATCGTCGTCGGCGCCCTCGTCGCCGTCACCGGAGCGGGCCTGCTGAAGGGCATGGCCTGGGCGCGCTTCGCCGGAATCGCCCTGGCCTCGCTGAGCCTGGTCACGCAGTTCCTGTTCCTGCCCTACCAGCCCGTCTGGTCCCTGTTCATGATGGCGGTCGACGTCTTCGTCGTCTGGGCGCTGGCCGGCCACCGGGAAGCGACCAGCTGACCGCCGCCGACGCGTGCGACGTTACCCGCCCATCGCCGACCACGGCCTCGTCGGAGACCTCCAGACCGTCGCGCTGGTCTCCTCCGAGGGCGTGGTCGACTGGCTGTGTGCTCCCCGTTTCGACTCGCCCAGTGTCTTCGGCTCTCTCCTCGACCACGACCGCGGCGGCCACTTCGCGATCACCGTGGAGGGCCCCGACGTCACGACGCGCCAGCTGTACTTCCCGGACACCGCGATCCTCGTGACCCGGTTCCTCACTCCGCAGGGCGTCGGCGAGGTCGTCGACCTCATGCCCTTGGACCACCCGCTGACCGCGAGCGCCCGGCACCGGCTCATCAGGGTGATGCGGGTGCCGCGCGGCCGGGTCCGGTTCCGCCTGACCTGCCGCCCGCGCTTCGACTACGGGCGGGCGCGGCATCGTCTCGAACTCCATGAGGGCGTCGCCCGTTTCGCGGGGCCCGGCACGGACGCCCTCCTCCAGCCGCTGGGCGCCGTACGCCTGGAACGGGACGGTGACGACGTGGTCGCCGACGCCGAGCTGACGCAGGGGCGGACAGCAGCGGTCGTCCTCACCCTGGACGCCACGGGGGCGCCGCCCGGGCCGGACTTCACCCTTCAGCAGGTGGCGGACACGTTCGACGCCACCCGCGACTTCTGGCACGGCTGGGTGCGCCGCAGCCGCTACCGGGGCCGCTGGCAGGACGCGGTGAACCGCTCGGCGATCACCCTCAAGCTGCTCACCTACGCCCCCACCGGCGCCCCCGTGGCGGCGGCCACCACGGGCCTGCCCGAACAGCTCGGCGGTGAACGCAACTGGGACTACCGCTACACCTGGGTCCGTGACGCGTCCCTGTCCGTCCACGCCCTGCTCGACCTGGGCCACGAGGAGGAGGCGCACGCCTTCCGCCAGTGGCTGGGCACGCGCCTGCACGAGCAGCGGACGGTCACCGGCGAACCCCTGCAGATCATGTACCGGGTGGACGGTGACCCCCACCTCGCGGAGGAGATCCTTCCGCACTGGGAGGGCTACCGGGGCTCGGCGCCCGTCCGCATCGGCAACGGCGCCGCCGGTCAGCTCCAGCTGGACATCTACGGTGAGGCGGCCTGGGCCCTCACCCGCGTCCACGACGCCCAGTGGTCCGGCTACGGCTACGACGGCTGGCTCGGCCTGTCAGGCACCCTCGACTGGCTCACCACCCACTGGGACCGCCCCGACGAGGGCATCTGGGAGACACGCGGCGGGCGGCAGGACTTCACCTACAGCCGGGTGATGTGCTGGGCCGCCTTCGACCGCGGCATCACTCTGGCCACCGCGTTCGCCCGCCCCGCCGACCTGACGGCGTGGACGGCGGCGCGTGACGCGATCTTCCGGCAGATCATGGACCGCGGCTGGAACGCGAAGCGCGGGGCCTTCGTCCAGCACTACGGCAGCGAGGTCCTCGACGCCTCGCTGCTGCTGATGCCCGCGGTGCGTTTCGTCGCCCCCCGTGATCCGCGCTGGCTGTCCACCCTCGACGCGATGGACACCGAACTGGTTTCCGACGGCCTGGTCCACCGCTACAACCCCGCCGCCTCGCCCGACGGCCTGCGGGGCAGCGAGGGCACCTTCTCCCTGTGCAGCTTCCTGTACGTGAACGCCCTGGCCCGAGCCGGCCGCCTGGACCAGGCCCGCTACGCCTTCGACAAGATGCTGACCTACGCCAACCATGTCGGTCTCTTCGCCGAGGAGATCGGCCCCCTGGGCGAGCAACTGGGCAACTTCCCGCAGGCGTTCACCCACCTCGCCCTGATCACGGCGGCGACGGCCCTGGACGAGGCGCTGGACCGGGCGGAGAGCTGAGCCTCCTGCCGGCGGGACCGGTGGGCTGAGGGAGGGGCCCGGCGGCTGGGCGGGGGCGTCGGAACACCCGAACGGCCCGCAGGCGGCCCGTGCCCGGTGACATGCTCGTCGTCCGCGGCGGTGTGTCCGCCGCCGGCCACAGCCGCCACCGCACCCGTGGCGTGCGTTCAAGGCCCGCCCAGTGACCTCCAATGGCGGTGTCAATCGCATCCTATGGAGGAGCAAAGAATTCCGTCCGGTACTGCCGGGCCGGCGCGCTCCGGACTTATGTTCCTCCCGCACCCTGTCATGCCATGTTCAACCAGCATGCGGGGCTGAGTGTCATGCTCATGACTGCGTCGTTCTGCCGCCGCTGCGCGCGTCACGGGCCTGCCCACCCAGTGCGATCCCCACCTCACAACGGAGGCAGTACCCCATGCGTGAGTCACGCCCGAGCGGGCGCCGGCAGAGTCTGCGAAGACTCGTCGCCGTCGCTTTCCCCGCGCTCGCCCTCACCGTCACCGGACTCGTCGCGGCACCGACGGCAGGGGCGGCCCAGACCGCCGCTCCCGCGCCGCACACCACCAAGGTCGCGCAGAACCACAAGGCGCTGACCGCACCCGAGCGGCAGACCTACCACTCCACCGGCAAGGCCGGCCAGAAGGTGCCCACCACGCACCTGTGCGCCACCGCCGCGCCCGGTCACGCGTCGTGCTTCGCCCAGCGCCGCACCGACATCAAGCAGCAGCTCACCGCGGCCCTCGCCGCCGCGACCCCGTCGGGCCTGTCCCCGGCGAACCTGCACAGCGCCTACAACCTGCCCACCACGGGCGGTACCGGCATCACGGTCGCCATCGTTGACGCCTACAACGACCCCAACGCCGAGGCGGACCTCGCGACCTACCGCTCCACCTACGGCCTGTCCTCCTGCACCAAGGCCAACGGCTGCTTCAAGCAGGTCAGCCAGACCGGCTCCACCACCTCGCTGCCGACCAACGACACCGGCTGGGCCGGTGAAGAGGCCCTCGACCTCGACATGGTCAGCGCCGTCTGCCCGAACTGCAGCATCATCCTCGTCGAGGCCAACTCCGCGAACGACACCGACCTCGGCATAGCCGAGAACGAGGCCGTCGCGCTCGGCGCCAAGGTCGTCTCCAACAGCTGGGGCGGCTCCGAGGCCTCCTCGCAGACCACCGAGGACACCCAGTACTTCAAGCACCCCGGCGTCGCCATCACCGTCTCCTCCGGTGACTCCGCCTACGGTGCCGAGTACCCGGCGACCTCCCAGTACGTGACCGCCGTCGGCGGCACCGCGCTCACCACCGCCTCCAACTCCCGTGGCTGGAGCGAGTCGGTGTGGCACACCAACTCCACCGAGGGCACCGGCTCCGGCTGCTCGGCCTACGACCCGAAGCCGAGCTGGCAGACCGACACCGGCTGCGCCAAGCGCATGGAGGCCGACGTCTCCGCCGTCGCCGACCCGGCCACCGGTGTCGCGGTCTACGACACCTACGGCGGCTCCGGCTGGGCGGTCTACGGCGGCACCAGCGCCTCCGCCCCGATCGTCGCCGGCGTCTACGCCCTCGCGGGCACCCCGGGCACGACCGACTACCCGGCGAAGTACCCCTACCAGCACACCGGCAACCTGTACGACGTGACCAGCGGCTCCAACGGCTCCTGCTCCACCTCGTACTTCTGCACCGCCGGCGCCGGCTACGACGGCCCGACCGGCTGGGGCACCCCGAACGGCACCGCCGCCTTCACCGCCGGCACCAGCACCGGCAACACGGTGACGGTCACCAACCCCGGCAGCCAGTCCACCGCCACCGGCTCCTCGGCGAGCCTGCAGATCCACGCCACCGACAGCGCGGGCGCCGCGCTCACCTACAGCGCCTCCGGCCTGCCGACCGGCCTGTCCGTCAACAGCTCCACCGGCCTGATCTCCGGTACGGCGACCACCGCCGGCACCTACCAGGTCACCGTCACCGCGAAGGACTCCACCGGCGCCTCCGGCTCGACGTCCTTCACCTGGACCGTCGGCTCCTCCGGCTCGACCTGCTCCTCGGCCCAGCTGCTGGCCAATGCGGGCTTCGAGTCCGGCAGCACCGGCTGGACCTCGACCAGCGGTGTCATCACCAACGACACCGGTGAGGCCGCCCACGGCGGTTCCTACAAGGCCTGGCTGGACGGCTACGGCTCCTCGCACACCGACACCCTGTCCCAGTCGGTGACGATCCCGGCCGGCTGCAAGGCCACGCTCACCTTCTACCTGCACATCGACACCGCCGAGACCGGCAGCACCGCCTACGACAAGCTGACGGTCACCGCCGGTTCGACGACCCTGGCGACGTACTCGAACGCCAACGCCGCCTCGGGCTACGTGCTCAAGACCTTCGACCTGTCCTCGCTGGCGGGCCAGACGGTCACCCTGAAGTTCAACGGCGTGGAGGACTCCTCCCTCCAGACCAGCTTCGTCGTGGACGACACCGCCCTGACGACCGGCTGACACCTCGCCCCACCACATCCGTCCCGCACGCGGAAGCCGTCCGCGTGCGGGACGCGGTGTTGCCGGACCGGTCCGGCCGGCTCGGGGCGGCCCGGACGGCCCGTGGCGGAATCGGACCGGCGTCCCAGGGCTCCCGCCGGTCAGCAGCGGGCCTGCGCAGGCGTACCGTTGCATCCGGTTTCCGGCGCCGTCGGCAGGGCGGGCGAGCCTCGGGGCGGCCGCCGGGCATGTCCGGCCCTTCGGCGGGAAGACGTGGGCTCATGAACGGGGGAACGCGAATGGACCCGGTGGATTCGGCGCCTGGCGGTGAAGGTGTGGCCGGCCGTGAGCCGATGCAGGAGATCGTCGCGCTCGACGGAGCCGGCGCGAGCATCGCCGAGGCTCGCCGTCATGCGGCCGGCTTCCTGGCCCGGGTGCAACGGGAGTACGGGCTGCCGGTGTCGGCGCGCGCGATGGACGTGACGCGGCTCGTGGTCAGCGAGTTGGTCACCAACGCCCGCAAGTACGCGCCGGGACCGGTGCTGATGGAGCTGCGGGTCGTCGGCGGCCTCGTGGAGGTGGTCGTCTGGGACAGCGACCCGTCGCTTCCGGTGGCCCGGGCCGCCGATCCGGGCCGGGTGGGCCAGCACGGACTGGAGATCGTGATGGCGGTCGTGCAGGGGTTCGAGGTGCAGCGGGAGCCGCTCGGCAAGCGTGTCACCGCCCGGATCACGCTGGCCGATCCGCCGGAGGAGCGGCTCGGCGGACGTCGCTAGCGTGACCGCCGCCCGACAGTCTGGACGCGTGGACCCGCACCGCTGTTCAGCGGGCTGCCGTGGTCCCGTGCCCGCGCCGGCCCCGGCGGCCATGAGCCGACGGGGCCGGTCGCCCGGGTTCATGCATGGCGTCGGGCCCACAGCGGGGTGACGAAGGCGATCAGGACCGCCGCGACGCCGATCTGGAGGATGTGGCGGATCCAGTCGATGCCGCCGGTGTCCCGTACACCGAAGGCGGTGGCCAGCGCGTTGCCGGCGACTCCGCCGAGGATGCCGAGGATGCTCGTCAGCCACAGCGGGATCGGCTGACGGCCCGGAATGACAAGCTTGGCCAGCAGACCGATGATGAGGCCGGCGACGATGGCCCAGAGGAACGACACGTTCTTTCTCCCTCCCTGTTCACCGGTGAGCTTCACCAGTGAGTTCGTGGATCGTTGGTGCATCTCCCGAATGCCCGCACTGGCGGTCCGTACGCCTGCGCGGTTCGTTCCGCCTCAGACGCCGTCCGCGCGCATGGCCTGGGCGCGCGAGTCGGTGACCGTGAAGTGGTCCCGGGTGCCGGTGAGGGTGAACAGCCGCTCGACGGGCGGGCGGAAGGGGCCGAGCAGGATCAGTTCACGGCCGTCGGCCCGGTGCTGGTGCCACGCCTCGAGCAGGGCGTTGAGCAGTCCGCTGTCGGCGAACGTGACCTGCGACAGATCCACCACGGTCACCGGGCGTGCCGACTCCTCGGCCTCCGCCCAGGCGGCCTGCAGCAGGTCGTCCTCGTCGTAGTCGACCTCGCCACGCACGCTGATCTCGAAGACTCGGTCATGGCAGGTCACCTTCACGGTCGCCCTGTTCTCCCACTGCATCCGTCGTCCTCGTGCCCCTGGTCCGCTCGCGCGACGGCGCGGGTGCCGTCTGCTCCTGTGATCCTCTCCTACCCCGTCCGGGCGATGAGTTGCCTCGCGAAAGAGGTCAGGTGGCGTGGGCCCCGCCGGCGTCGTCGTCCTGGCCCGCCAGGGCGGTGAGGTGACCGAGCGTGCCGGTCTGGCGCAGCAGGCGGTCCAGGACGGAGGAGCGGTCGTCGATACGCAGGACGGAACCGGCGGCGCAGACCCGCCGGTGCACCATGAGCAGCGCCGACAGGCCGACGGAGTCGATCCAGGACAGCCGGGCGCAGCTCAGGCGCACCACGCGCACGTCCGCACACCGGACGAGGTGGTCGGTGACCGTGTCGACCAACTGGTCGCCGGTGTCGAGAAAGAGGTCGCCCTCGACGTCCACGGTCAGCTCGTGGGACCGGTGGGTGACGGTGAGGCGCAGGGCGGTGGGCGGAAGCTGGGTCATATGTCGCTGAGGGGGCCGGGGACAGGGGGCAGGGCGCGGGTGGCCAGGGCGGCCGTCCCGTCGTGGAGCAGGCGCAGGGCGCGAGGGAAGTCCCGCAGCGGGCCGCCGAGTACGTCGAGAGCGACGACCAGGGAGTGCGGGGGCACCCCCCGTGCGTCGAGGACGTCGGCGGTCCAGGTGAGGAACGTGGTGAAGAGGTCCGCGTCGTCGACGTAGAGCGCGGTGGCCAGGAAGCCCACGATGTGCGCGAGGTCCTCCGCGGTGCGCTCGCGCTGCTCGTCGCTGTAGCCGCGCAGGGCCGGGAAGCGGCTCTCCAGGTCCGTCAGCGTCTGCCGGACGAGACGGCTGCGGGACTGGACGACGAACGTGTACTCCTGGTCGGCCAGGTGCGGCAGGTCGTCCACCGCCTGGCGGGCCGTCGCCGGGTCCGGCGGCAGAAGCCCCTCGTCCAGCACGGCCGCAGCGGCCCGGGCGTCCGCGGCCCAGCGGTCGGCGCCCAGCGCGCGGGCGTAGCGGCCGTCCGGCCCGAAGGCGCGTCCCCCCGCCATGACCGGGACACCGACGGCCTGGCAGGCGGTGACGGCGGCGTGCGCGGCGGGCAGGTGCGTGGGCAGCGAACCCGACAGCAGCACCGCCTGCGAACCCGTGTGGTGCAGATGCGAGACCAGATGCGTGGTGGGTGTCTGCGCCCCGAGGTAGTCCACGTCCCAGCCCCGCAACCGCAGCACTTCGGCGACCAGCCGGGCCGGCAGAGCGTGCCACTCGCCGTCCACGCAGCTCACCGTCACCCGGCCCCGGGCAGGGCCCGGGCGCCCGCCGGACCGGGGCCGGGCGTGCACCAGGGCGGTGATGACCCGTTCGCTGATGGCGGTCGCCGCGTGTTCCTGCGCCACGCTCAGTCGGTCCGCGGCCCACTCGGCGCCCACCCGGTGCTGGACGGCGGCGATCACGTCGAGCAGCAGTGTCTCTTCGTCGATCCCGTCGGCCCGTGCCCGGTGGACCAGATCGACGGCCGCGTACTCGTCGCCGTGCGCCACGGCCTGCCACAACGCGTCCACCAGGATGTCCGTGGCGCTCACCGGGGGAGCGCTCACCCCTTCCTCCTCACCGGCGTCGAGCCCGCGCGGCCCTGACCGCCCACCACCGTCAGCTCCGCCGACCGCGGCGCGCTGATGGCGACCGTGGCGATGTCGTCGTGGCTGCCCGATCCCACCCACTGGGCGGTCAGCATCTGGATCCGCTCGACGACGGCCTCCGCCGGCATGCCCGCGCATTCGGCGAGGGCCCGCTTGAGCCGGTGGTCGCCGAAGAGTTCGTCCCCGAGCGGTCCGCCGCGCGCCTCACTGACCCCGTCGGTGTACAGCACACAGGTCTCCCCGGGGCGCAGGGTCACGTCGGTGCTGACGGAGGTGACCCGGGGCAGGGCCCCGATGAGCGAGCCGTGCGTGTCGGCCTCCTCGACGGTGCCGTCCTGACGGACGATCAGCGGCGCGAGATGGCCCGCACTGGTCAGCCGCAGATCCGCCTTGCCGCCGCGACGGCGGACCGACGCCAGCACCAGGGTGGCGAACCGGGTGTGATGGGAGGACAGCAGCGCCCCGTTGAGCAGGGTCAGCATGCGTGCGTGGTCGTCGGCCAGCGGCAGCAGCGCGTGCAGCGTGTTACGGATCTTGCCGGTGAGCACGGCGGCCTCCAGGCCCTTGCCGGCCACGTCCCCGAGCACCACCAGCGTCTCCTCGGCGGGATCCGCGCCGGGGTGCACGTCGTAGAAGTCACCGCCGATCCGTTCGTTGTCGCGCGCCGGGCGGTAGGCGCCGGCGTAGTCCACGCCGTGCACGCTGCGCAGGGTCGGCGGCAGCAGCTCCCGCATCAGGGTGGTGGTGATGGCGGTCTGTTCGGTGTACAGACGCGCGGCGGACAGGGCCGCCCCGGCGCGGGCGGCGAAGAGGCGCGCGAACAGCTCCTCGTCCTCGCTGAAGGCCCGTTCACGGCCGGACCGGAGGAGGATCAGCGCACCGGCGGGCACGCCGTGCCCCGGCAGCGGGGTGACGATGACGGAACCGATCGGTTCGCCGAAGTCCGGCGGGTGCACCCACTCGGGCAGGACGGCCGGGTCGATCCAGCGCGCCGGAACGGGAGGGAACCCCTGGAGGGCCTCGGCGAGACCGGGCACGCCGTGCGCGTCGACCTGCGCGGTCACCTGCGTCACCGGCCCGCCGCGACGCGCGTACGTCAACGGCAGACGGTGGCCCTGCGGCGGGGCGACGAGCAGCGCGGCCTCGGCGAGATGGTCGGTGGCCATCCGCGCCGTCATCTCCATGCAGCGCGTCAGGTTCAGCGTCGACAGCAGCTGGCCGGCCACGTCGGACAGCAACGCGGACCGCCGCCGGGCGTCGGCCAGGGCGCTCTCGGCGATCCGCCGGTCGGTGTCGTCGACGAGCCACCACGCCACACAACCGTCGTCCGACACCGTCGGATGGGCCTCGAAGTGGCGGTCCGCGACGGCCCCGTGGGCCGTCGGCGTGCCGAGCCGGGTCCCGGTGGCGAGCCGGGTGTGCGCATCGGCCAGCCAGGACGGTGCCGTGTCGCGCCATCGGTCGCCGACGGCGGCCCGCGGCCACAACATCCGCGCGGCGTCGTTGAGTTCCACCACACCGCCGTCCCGGTCCGTGACGATCACCGGGAAGGGGGACAGGTCCCAGGCCGCGCCGCCATGGACCACGGCGCCGGAAGGATGGGCGGGGGTGCCGCTGGCATCGAACACACGCGGGGGCGCGCCATCGGCGCGCCCCACCACCTCTCTACGACAGAAAACAGATGTCCTCCGGCAACAGTCCCGCATGAGGCCCTGCGACGCAAGCGGCTCGGCGAACGGTCCGCGCGCCGGCAGCCCCGTGCCGACGGCCCCTGCGCGGCCGCCCGGTTCGCGCGGCTGCGAGCCGCCTCGGGCCGACGGCAGTACCTCCAGCGGGCGTCCGGGGCCGTCCTGCCGCCGGTCTGACGGCCGGTCAGAGATCGCCGCCGCGCGCCGCGCCCTGCTCCTCCGTCCTCGCCCCGTCGGTCGCGAGCGAACCGCCCGCGCTCTCCAGGTGGGCGCGCACGAACCACTGGAACTGCTCCAGGTCCCGGAGCTGCTCGATGAGGAGGTCCTCCGTGGCCGGGTCGATCTCGCCGGCCTCCTTGACCGCGGCGCGGACGCCCTCGATCACGCCCGTGTAGACGACGTCGAGCGCGCCGAGGTGGGCGAGCGCGTCGGCGCGGCCGATCGAGTAGTCGTCCCACGTGCGCTCGGCGACCAGCGCGCCGGGCGTGCCCTGGGCGACGCCGCCGAGCGCCGCGATGCGCTCGGCCACGTCGTCGGCCATGTCGCGCACCCGGTCGACCTGCGGGTCGACCATCTCGTGCACGGCGATGAAGTGCGGGCCGACCACGTTCCAGTGGATGTGCTTGAGCGTGAGGTGCAGGTCGTTGAGCGCGTGCAGGCGCAGGCGGAGGAGGCCGATGAGGCGGCCGGCGGCCTCGCGCTCGATGCCGGGAACCGTGTAGCGGGGGGTCAGATCCTTGGGCACGTGGAACTCCTTCGTCGTGCGGTGTCGTGCACAGGGCCGGTGCGGCCGCGCCGGACCGGCCCAAGATCGTGTTGCATTCCTCTGCCCCGTTCTTCGCGATCCATGACTCCCCCGGATGCGCGGCGCCGCCGGGATGCCGGAGGGTGCCGGCGGGACGGGGGAGCGCGGGGCGTACGGCGAACGGCCGAAGGGAAGACCACTCGCACGGGCGACGGATGCGGTGAGTGAATCGAGGCACACGGACAGTGCGCGCGTGTGGCCGCCTGCCCTCCTCCTCCGAGCAGCCGGTGTCCCGTCCGCGCCGCGGTCCGGCGCCGACCGATCCTGCCCACGACCGGGTCGGCGCCGGATCACCAGCCCCGCCGGGCCCCCGGGCACGCTCCCGCGGCCCCGGCTCACCCCGCTCCGCCGTGACCAGGGAGCCCGGGTTGGACCCGTGAGGCGGGGGCACTCGGCAGCGGCCGGTCGCACGACCGGCCTTCCATACCCCTTGGAGGCGCACGTGGCCGTACGTCACCGTCTGATCAACGCCCGTCCCGGCGACGTGTGGGAGGTGCTGGCCGACGGCGAAACCTATCCGCGCTGGGTGGTGGGGCCGTGCGCCGCGGAGCCGGTACGCGGCCAGTGGCCGCACAAGGACGCGGCGATCCGCTACGAAATCCCCCTCGGCCCGCTGCGCCTGTCCAACGAGACGATCGTGCGCCGCTGCGAGGAGGGCGCCGCGCTGGAACTGGAGGCCAACGCGGGCCCGCTGGGCACGGCGCGCATCGCGATCGAACTGCGTCCGTGGGGCGACGGGTGCCTGGTCATCGTCGACGAGCATCCCCTGCAAGGGGCGGGCGGCCTGCTGCACAACGCGGGCTTCGAGGTCCTGATCCAGGTGCGCCACCGCGCCATGCTCGCCCGCCTCGCCAAGCTCTGCGAGGCCCGGGCCCGGGGCGAGGAACGCGGCGGTGCGGGCGACCTGGCCGCAGCCTCCCCTTCGCACGGGTCGGGTCATGCCTGACGCGGTGGTGATCGGCGCCGGGCCCAACGGGCTGGTGGCCGCCAACGTCCTGGCCGACGCCGGGTGGAACGTGCACGTCCTGGAGGAGCAGCCGGAACCCGGCGGCGCCGTGCGCCACGACCGGGGTGTGCACCCGGACTTCGTGAACGACCTCTTCAGCTCCTTCTACCCGCTCGCCGCCGCGTCGCCCGTCCTGGCCGGGCTGCGGCTGCACGAACACGGACTGCGCTGGAGCCACGCGCCCAGCGTCGTCGCCCATCCGCTCACCGACGGCCGCTGCGCCGTCCTCGACCGGAACCTGGACACCACCGCCGCCTCCCTCGACGGCTTCGCGCCGGGCGACGGCGCCGCCTGGCGGCACCTGCACGACCTGTGGGAGAGCCTGCAGCCCGATCTGCTGGACGCCCTGTTCACCCCCTTCCCGCCGGTGCGCGCCACAGCCCGGCTCGCCCTCCGGCTCCGTGCGGCCGGCGGCCTGCGGACGGCGCGCTCCCTGCTGCTGCCGGTGCGCAGGATGGGGGAGGAGGAGTTCCGCGGCGAGGGCGGCCGGCTGCTGCTGGCCGGCAACGCGCTGCACGCCGACCTCGCCCCCGAGTCGGCCGGCAGCGGGGGATTCGGCTGGCTGATGGCCATGCTGGGCCAGAGTCACGGCTTTCCCGTCCCCGTCGGCGGCTCCGGCGCCCTGACCCGGGCCCTCGCCGCCCGACTGCGGGTGCGCGGCGGGCAGGTGCGCTGCGGGCAACGCGTCACGGAGGTCGTCGTGCGCGGCGGGCGGGCCGTCGGCGTACGCACCGCTGACGGCGAGGCCGTCGGCGCGCGCCGGGCGGTGCTGGCGGACGTGTCGGTTCCCGCGCTGTACGGCGGACTGGTCCCCGCCGAACATCTGCCCACGCAGCTCATGAACGACCTCAAGCGCTTCCAGTGGGACTTCGCCACCTTCAAGGTGGACTGGGCCCTCGACGGCCCCGTCCCCTGGCAGGCCGAGCATGCCTCGCGGGCCGGGACGGTGCACCTGGCGGACGGAGTGGACGAACTCACCCGGTTCGCCGCCCAGATCGCCATGCGGGAGGTGCCGGACCGGCCCTTCCTGCTGTTCGGCCAGATGACCACCTCGGACGCCACCCGGTCCCCGCGCGGCACCGAGTCCGCTTGGGCGTACACCCACATCCCCCACGACGTCCGCGCCGACGCCGGTGACGAGGGCATCACCGGGCAGTGGAACGCCAAGGAGCAGGAGCTCATGGCCGACCGCATGGAACGCCAGGTGGAGCGCTTCGCACCGGGCTTTCGCTCGCTGATCCGCGCCCGGCGCGTCCTCGCGCCCCCGACCCTGCAGTCGCTCGACGCCAACCTCGTCGGTGGTGCCATCAACGGCGGCACCACCGCACTGCACCAGCAGCTCTTCTTCCGGCCTCTGCCCGGCACCGGACGCCCCGAGACACCGGTCCCCGGCCTGTATCTGGCCTCCTCCGGAGCCCACCCCGGAGGGGGAGTGCACGGCGCCCCCGGCGCCAACGCCGCACGGGCCGCGCTGCGCCGCCACCGCCCACCGGGACGCGCCGCGCTGCAGCGGCTCCTCGCACGCCGCGACCGCACCGGCGCCCCACGCTGACCGTCCGCCGCCGATGCCACGGACCGCCCTGGAGGACCCCATGACCGAGCACCCGCACGGCCCCGACGGCCACCACCGCCGCCCCGACGGCGTCACCGACAAGACCGTCGAGGCCCTCGGCGCGCTCTCCAAGGCCCTGGAGACCACCGAACGCGCCAGAGGCCGCCTGTACGACTTCCACCAGCTGACCGGCACCGCCGACTTCCAGCTGGACCGCGCGGTGGAACTCCTGCACGAGGCGGGCCACCCGGAGTGGGCGGAGAAGATCCGCACGGAGATCCTGGGCCGCAACGTCATCCCCGGACACTGGACGTTCCAGATCGTCGAGGCCTACAACGCCACCTACTACCGGCCCTTCCAGCAGTTGGAGGCGAGCGCCGTGCAGGAACTCGCGCAGGGCCGCGACCACCTGCTGGAGGCGGAGCTGAAGGAGGACCGCCGCACACCCGGCCACCCGCACCACACGGCTCGACCGCCCGAGCCGGAGGCATGACCGGCGGCGAAGGCATGCGACCCGGGCGTCTCCGGCGGGGCCGCCCTGTGCGGCGGTGGACGGGCCCTTCCACCACCCTCGCCCTGGCCACCGCCCCAGCCCTGGCCACCGCCCTAGCCCCGGCCACCGCCCTGGCCCCGGTCACCGCCCTCGCGCCGGCCGGGCCGCATCCGGTGGAGCCCGTGACCGGGAAGCAGGGGCGGGAGCCGTGAACATCCGGGAAGGAAGGCCACCGATGGACAGCAGCCCGCTCGCCGGCCGGACGGTGGTGGTGACCGGCGCCGCCCGCGGGCTCGGCGCCGCCCTCGCACGGGAGGCCGCCCGGCGGGGCGCCCGGGTCGCCGCGCTCGGCCATGAGCGGGACGCCCTGGAGGCGCTCGCGGCGTCCCTGCCCGGCCCGGCGCTCGCCCTGGAGGCCGACGTCACCGACCCGCAGGCGCTCACGGCGGCCGCCCGTACCGTACGCGCCCGCCTCGGACCTGCCTCGGTCGTCGTCGCGAACGCCGGTATCGCCGAGGGCGGCCCGTTCCTCGCGTCGGACCCCGTGTCCTGGCGCCGTGTGGTCGAGGTGGACCTCGTCGGCAGCGCGTACACGGCCCGCGCCTTCCTGCCCGACCTGCTGGCCACGGCGGGCCACTACCTCCAGGTGGCCTCCCTCGCCTCGCTCGGCGCCGCCCCCCTGATGAGCGCCTACTGCGCGGCCAAAGCCGGCGCGGAGGCCTTCGCCCACAGCCTGCGCGCCGAGGTCGCCCACCACGGCGTGAGCGTGGGCATCGCCTATCTCAACTGGCTCGACACCGACATGGTGCGCGACGCCGACCGGTACGCCGTGCTGCGCGAGCTGCGCGCGCACATGCCGCCGCCGGCCCGCCGGGTCTCCAGCGCGCAGGTGGCCGCCGCGCGGCTGATCCGGGCCGTGGAGCGCCGCCGTACCGCCGTCTACCTGCCGGCCTGGCTGCGCCTGGTGCAGCCGGTGCGCGCCGCCCTGCCGCCGGTCGTGGCGCGTGTCGCCCGCCGCGAACTGCCCCGGCTGGAGGCCGAGGCGCCCTTCCAGGACACCGGCCCGCTCGGCGCGGGCGGCCTGGCCGACCGGGCGGCGCGCGGGCCGGGCGGCTGACCTCTGCGACACCTCGGAAGAAGGGACATGCCATGGCACACGAGAAGAAGAAGTCCGACGACCGGCTCGACAAGGGCGACGAGGTCACCTGGAAGAGCCACGGCAGCAGTACGGAAGGCACGGTGGAACGCGAGATCACCCGCCGGACGAAGGCCGCCGGCCGCACGGTGGACGCCTCCCCGGACGACCCGCAGTACGAGGTGCGCAGCGAGAAGTCCGGCAGGACGGCGGTGCACAAGCCGTCCGCGCTGCACAAGAAGAAGCGCTGAGAGAAGGACCCGCGGAGGCAGGCCGTGCAGACGTTCCTGACCAGCCCCGACTTCCGGGAGTCGGCGCACGACCTCGACCGGCGCCGGCTCGGCAAACAGCGCGTCGAGGCCCTCCAGGTCCTGCGCGGTCTGACGGTGCCCGGCTACGGCTGGCGCCGCCACCCCGCCGTACGGATGTGGACGGGCTACGAGGAAGCGCTGGTGCGCTACGGCCTGGAGATCTGCCGGGTGTGGCGGGAGCTGGGCCACCAGGACAGCTGCGCCGCCTCCCTGGTCGCCGGTCTCGCCGCGCGGCGCCCCGGTGCCCCCGTGCGTGGTCAGGAGGACCTGGCCAGGGCGGGAGAGCTGCCGCCGTGGCTGGGGGACGCCGCCTTCCACCGCAGCCACCAGTCCGCCCTGGTGCGCAAGGCCCCCGAGGTCTACGCCGCCCGCTTTCCCGGCGTACCCGACGACCTGCCGTACGTCTGGCCGGCCTCCGACCGCGAGGCACCGGCCGGCTGAGAAGGCGCGCGGTGTCACCCGACCGCCGCGGGCGGCGGGCGCATCCGACCGGTAGCCGGTCAGCGTAGAGACCGCACAGGTACCTGCGACGGCGACCGGCGAAGGCGGGCTCATGCACGACGACCACCCCACCACCCCACGGAGCGGTGCGGCGAGCCGTGAACCGCTCCTCTGCCTGGTGACCGGCGCCAGCGGCTACATCGGCGGCCGTCTCGTGCCGGAACTGCTGGACGCGGGCCACCGGGTGCGCTGCCTGGTCCGCACGCCCCGCAAGCTGCGCGACCATCCCTGGGCGGACCGGGTGGAGATCGTCCCCGGCGACGTCACCGACGCCGACTCCGTGGCAGGGGCCATGGCGGGCGTGGACGTCGCCTACTACCTCGTGCACGCGCTCGGCAGCGGCCGTGACTTCGAACGGGCCGACCGGGCGGCGGCCGGCGTCTTCGGCGAGCAGGCCCGCCGGGCCGGCGTGCGCCGCCTCGTGTACCTCGGCGGCCTGACCCCGCACGGCGTCCCCGAGGCACGTCTGTCCCCGCATCTGCGCTCCCGGGCCGAAGTCGGCCGCATCCTCCTCGGCTCGGGCGTGCCGACCGCCGTGCTGCGCGCCGCCGTCGTCATCGGCTCCGGCTCGGCCAGCTTCGAGATGCTGCGGTACCTGACGGAGCGGCTGCCGGTGATGGTGACACCGCGCTGGGTGCACACCCGCATCCAGCCGATCGCCGTCCGGGACGTACTGCGGATCCTGGTGGGCTGCGCGGGACTGCCGCAGGACGTCAGCCGCACCTTCGACATCGGCGGGCCCGACGTCCTCACCTATCTGGAGATGATGCAGGGGTACGCGGCCGTCGCCGGACTGCCCCGCAGGCTCGTCGTCCCGGTGCCCGTGCTCACGCCCGGCCTGTCCAGCCACTGGGTCGGCCTGGTCACCCCGGTGCCGGCCTCCATCGCGCGTCCGCTGACGGAGTCCCTGCGCCACGAGGTGGTCTGCCGCGAGAACGACATCGAACGGTACGTGCCCTGCCCGCCCGGACACCCCCTGCGTTTCGACCGGGCCGTCGCCCTGGCCCTGGAAAGGGTGCGTGAGGCGCAGGTCAGCACCCGTTGGTCCTCGGCCTCCGTGCCGGGCGCGCCCAGCGACCCGCTGCCGACCGACCCGGACTGGGCCGGCGGCAGCCTCTACACCGACGTACGGGAACGCGTCGCGGACGTGGCACCGGACGCGCTGTGGCGGGTCGTCGAGGGGATCGGCGGGGAGAACGGCTGGTACTCCTTCCCGCTCGCGTGGGCGGTGCGCGGCTGGCTCGACCGGCTCGTCGGCGGTGTCGGTCTGCGCCGGGGGCGGCGGGACGCACGGCGGCTGCGGGTGGGCGACTCGCTGGACTTCTGGCGGGTCGAGGAGATCGAACGCGGCCGGCTGCTGCGGCTGCGCGCCGAGATGCGGCTGCCCGGACTGGCCTGGCTGGAGATGCGCGTGGACGGCGACGGCGGCGGGCCCGTCCGGTACCGGCAGCGGGCGCTGTTCCACCCCCGCGGCCTGCTCGGCCATCTGTACTGGTGGAGCGTGTCGCCCTTCCACGCCGTCGTCTTCGGCGGCATGGCCCGCAACATCGTGCGCGCCGCGGGCCGCGCCCGGGACGAGCAGGCGCGGTCCTCCCACACCTCCGCCGCCCCCGCGCCGGGCGCCGACAGCGCATCCGGATCCGCCGCCGCTCGGGGTGACGGCGGCGCATCCGCACCCGCCGCCCGAGCGGAAGACAGCTACGACCGCCGTCACCCACCGCGGGGGAGCTGACACCCATGCACGTCTCGGTCGTCCTGTTCACCTCCGATCTGCGCCTGCACGACCATCCGCCGCTGCGGGCGGCGCTGGAGGCCGCCGACGCGGTCGTCCCGCTCTTCGTGCGCGACCGGGCGGTGGCGGCCGCCGGATTCTCCGCGCCCAACCGCAGCGCCTTCCTCGCCGACTGCCTGGCCGACCTGGACGCCTCCCTGCGCGAGCGCGGCGGACGGCTCGTCGTGCGCTCCGGCGACCTGGTGGAGGAGGTGTGCCGCGCGGTGACCGAGGCGGACGCCGACGAGGTGCACATGGCGGCTGCGCACAGCGCCTTCGCCACCCGCCGCGAGGACCGGCTGCGCCGCGCCCTGGAGGCGTGCGGCCGCCGCCTGTTCGTGCACGACGCGGTCACCGTGGCCGTGCCGCCGGGGGAGGTGACGCCGTCCTCGTCGGACCACTTCGCCGTCTTCACGCCGTACCACCGGCAGTGGGCGCAGGTGCGTCTGCGGGCCGTCGCCACCGCCCCGCGCCGGGTGCCGGTCCCCGACCAGGTGCACGGCGAGCCGCTGCCCGCCCGCGGCGAGGTGAGCGGCGTCTCGCCCGCGCTGGCGCGCGGCGGCGAGAGCGAGGGCCGCAAGCGGGTGGCCGCGTACTGGCGGCGCGGCCTGGACGCCTACGACGACACACGGGACGACCTGGCCGCCGACACCACCTCCCGGCTCTCCGCCCATCTGCACTTCGGCACCCTGTCCGCGGTGGAACTGGTCCACCGGGCCCGGCGGCGCGGCGGACCCGGCGCCGAGGCGCTGGTACGGCAGCTCGCCTGGCGCGACTTCCACCGCCAGGTGCTCGCCGCCCGCCCCGCCGCAGCCCGCGCCGACTACCGCACCAAGCACGACCGCTGGCGTTCCCGGCGTACCGCGCGGGCCGACATCGAGGCATGGCAGGAGGGCCGCACCGGCTACCCGGTGATCGACGCGGCGATGCGGCAGCTGCGCCACGAGGGCTGGATGCACAACCGGGCCCGGCTGCTGACCGCGAGCTTCCTCGCCAAGACGCTGTACGTCGACTGGCGCATCGGCGCCGCCCACTTCCTGCACTGGCTGGTCGACGGCGACGTGGCCAACAACCAGCTCAACTGGCAGTGGATGGCCGGCACCGGCACCGACACCCGGCCGAACCGGGTCCTCAACCCCGTCACCCAGGCCAAGCGGTACGACCCGGACGGCACCTACGTCTGTCGCTGGGTGCCCGAACTGCGCGGCCTAGACGCCCCGGCGCTGCACGAGCCGTGGAACCTGCCCGCCTCCGAGCGGGCGGCCCTCGACTACCCCGACCCGGTGGTGCGGCTGCCGGAGGGCCTGGAGCGGTTCCGCCAGGCCCGTGGCAAGCAGGAATGAGGCGGCGGGATGAGCGGCCCTCACTGGCTCTTCGGCGATCAGCTCGGCCCGCACTTCCTCACCCCCGGCGCCGAGGGGCCCGCCCGTGACGCCCCGGTGGTGATGATCGAGGCCCTCTCGGTGCTGCGCCGCCGCCGGTTCCACCGGGCCAAGGCGCACCTGGTGCTCTCCGCCATGCGTCACCGGGCCGCCGAGCTGGGCGACCGGGTGCGCTACGTCCGGGCCGAGACGTACCGCCAGGGTCTGCGGGAGGCGCTGCCCGACGCCCCGGTCACCGTCCACCACCCCACCTCGCGCGCCGCACTGCGTCTTGTGCGTTCCCTGGACGGCGTGCGGGTGCTGCCGGCGCGGGGCTTCCTCGTGACACACGACGCCTTTCGCGACTGGGCCGCGGGGCGCGGCGGACGCCGACTGCGGCAGGAGGACTTCTACCACTGGGTGCGCGAGGGGAAGGACCTGCTGCTGGACGGCGGCGCACCGGCGGGCGGCCGCTGGAACCACGACGACGCCAACCGCGAGCCCCCGCCCAGGGGTGCCCCGGTGCTCGGCGCGCCCCGCCCCTACCGGCCCCGCGAGGACGACATCGACGAGCAGGTCCGCGCCGACCTCGACCGCTGGGAACGCGAGGAGGGCATCCGCTTCGTCGGCCGTGACGGGCCCCGTCTCTTCCCCGCGTCCCGCCGTGAGGCCCTGGCGGCGCTGCGCCGCTTCCTGGACCACCGGCTCGCGGGGTTCGGCCCGCACGAGGACGCGATGCTCGCGGCCGACCCGGTGATGAGCCACAGCCTGCTGTCCTCCTCCCTCAACCTCGGCCTGCTCGACCCGCTGGAGGTGGTCACCGCGGCCGAGGACGCCTGGCGGGCGGGCCGGGCCCCGGTGCACAGCGTCGAGGGGTTCGTCCGGCAGGTCGCGGGCTGGCGCGAATACGTGTGGCAGCTGTACTGGCACTTCGGCGAGGACTACCGCGAGCGCAACGCCCTGCGCCACCACACCCCACTGCCCGAGTGGTTCCTCGAACTCGACGCCGACGCGGTCACGGCCCGCTGTCTGGCGACCGTCCTCGCACAGGTACGCGACACCGGCTGGACCCATCACATCCCGCGCCTGATGGTGCTCGGCAGCTACGCGTTGCAGCGCGGCTGGGACCCGCGCGCGGTGACGGACTGGTTCCACCGCTGCTTCGTCGACGGCTACGACTGGGTGATGCTGCCCAATGTCACCGGCATGTCGCAGTACGCCGACGGCGGGCTGATGACCACCAAGCCGTACACCTCGGCAGGCGCCTACATCCACCGCATGAGCGACCTGTGCGAGGGCTGCGCCTATCGTCCCGGCGACCGCACCGGTGAGCGGGCCTGCCCGTACACCACCGGGTACTGGTCGTTCGCCCACCGCCACCGTGCCGTCCTCGCGGGGAACCGGCGTACCCAGTGGGCCGCGCGGGGGCTGGACCGTCTGGGTGACCTCGACGCGGTGCTGCGCGCCGACCGGCGGTGGGACGGCCGCCCGCCCTGACGGCCGCCCTCCTCACCGCTCATCCGGACCGCTGGTCGCCGCCGGCCGGGTACAGACGGCTCAGCGCCTCGACGGCGTCCCGCAGGCCGGAGCAGCGCGTGAAGCCGGCGCACGCCCGCCGGTCCCAGCCGGGCCCGACCGGCAGCACCACGGGACGCCGGCGCGCTCCCGCGGCGCCCCATTCGAGCCCGGCCACATGACGGGCCAGCGGCATCGACGCCGTGGAGCGGGTCTGCGACCACAGGACGATCGCGGCGGCACCGGTGCGCCGCACACAGGCCAGCAGGGCCTCGGCGGGCACTGCGGCGCCCAGCATCCTGGTCGGCACCCCGCGCTCGCCGAGCGCCGCGGTCAGCGCCTCCAGCGCCAGCGAGTGCTGCTCACCGGGCGTACAGGCGAGGACCACGGGCGGGGCCCCGGTACGCGGTGCGGCACGCGGCAGCAGCAGGGGGGCGCTGCGCAGGGTGCTGGAGATGTGCCACGACAGCAGGTGCTCGACCTCCACATAGCGGTCCCCGGACGACTCCCACTTCCGGCCCACGGCACGCAGCGTGGGCATCATCACCTCCTCCCAGGCCACGGCGAGGCCGTGCTGTCCGACGCTCTCCGCCAGCCGGCGCTCCAGCTCCGGCGCGTCCAGCCGCACCGCGGCCCGGGCGAGGCCCCGGCACTCCTGGCGCACGTCCCCGAGCGGCAGCCCGCTGCCGGCGCCGCCCGCGCGGGCAGCCGGACGAGCCGGAGGGGGAGCGGGAGGCGGAGCACCCTCCGGTGCCGGAGGCGCCTTCGAGGAACGTGCGGCGTCCGCCGGCGCGGGGGAGTCCTCCCCCGCGAAGCGCTGCCGGGCCACCCGTGCCGCCTCGGCGGGCGGGGCGCCCGCCGCCGTCAGCCGGCACATCTCCTCCACCATCGCGATGTCCCGCGGCGCCCAGCGGCGGTGCCGGCCCTGAGCATGCAGGGCCGGGCCGAGTCCGTAGCGCCGGTCCCAGGAGCGCAGGGTCGTCGGGGACACGCCCAGCCGACGGGCGAGGGCACCGGTCGTGACCGCCGCGGCGGACGACGGGTGCGCCGGGCCGGCCCCGTCGGCACCGGGCGCGCCGGTGCCGGGGCTGACCGGTGAGTCGACTTCGCCGGGCACGTCATCCCCTCCCTCTTCCTCGGGGCGTCCTCGGAACGTCCTGGGAACGTCTTCGGAACGTCCTCGGAACGGACCCCCGGGCGGTGGCCCGTCCCTCGATCGATGCGCTTTCGATGCAAGTTGTCTCCATGGTGCCCGCCCGCGCAGGCTGAAGCAAGACACAGGGCATCCGCCCGGCGGCTTCGCACAGGAGGCTCGACATGGACCGGCTCCCCTCAGCGCCCGGCACGACCGCGGTGCTCGATCCCGGCGACCGGGACGCCGGAGACGCCTGGACCCTGCTGCACCGGCAGTGGTCGGGGCTCGTGCACGGCCTGGCCCGGCAGGCGCTCGGGGATCCCCGGGAAGCGGAGGACGTGACACAGCAGGTGTTCACCGCCGCCTGGCGCGGCCGCAACGGGTACGCCCCCGAGCGCGGATCCTTCCCCGCGTGGCTGGTCGGCATCACCCGCCGCAAAGTGGCGGACGCCCTGGCCGCCCGTACCCGGCGGGCGGAGCTGGTCGCGGCGGCCGCCGGACTCGTGCCGCTGCCGGAGGACCGGCCGGGCGACGACCCTGAGGCCGCTTTGGACCGGCTGGTCGTCGGGCAGGCGCTGGAACGGCTCAGCGAGCCGCAGCGACGGGTGCTGCGGCTGGCGTTCTACCAGGACCTCACACAGACGCAGATCGCCGGCGTCACCGGCTGGCCGCTGGGCACGGTCAAGAGCCACACCCGACGCGGCCTTGACCGCTTGCGCAGCACCCTGATGGCCGAGGGGGTGTCGTCCCGCTGAGGCGGGCGACACGAATCGACGCACTATCGCTGCGACTGGCGCGCGGAGCTCACGGTGCCCGCGCCGACTGGCCCGGCACCACGTCGAGGCGCAGCCGGGAAGCCTCCTCTCCGGCCGGTACGACCGCGAAGGTCGCCTCGAGCCAGGTGCGCAGCGGGGCGGCCGGCACGTAGAGGACCGCGGCGCCGCCCGCGCCGCGCAGTATGACGCGGAGCATCGTGGTGCTGTGGCACCGGCAGGGTGGCCGGACCCGCACCGCCCCTTCACCGGCGGGAGAACGCAGGCCGGTGTGCAGGAGGCCGCGGGAGACGAACCAGGGAGGCACGGAGCCGGCATCGACGGGGAACGTCATGCGCACGGCCCGCGGCTCACCTGCGTCGTAGTCGAAACGGACGTCGAGCGGGATCGCGTCGGACCCGGTGACGACGAGGGCGGTCACCGTGAGGTGGTGGAACGCCGGGCGCGGGCCGGGCCGCGCCCCGCCCGGGGGTCTCTGGCCCGGGCCGGATCGGGTGCCGCCGGAGGGCGTCTGCGGGTCGTGCATCGTGCCTCCAAGGGAGTGCCGCCACCGCACCCCTTGCTTCGCGTCGACGCCATGGACCGGATGCACCTGACCCGGCCCGGATCGACACCAAACCGAACCGTTCCATATCTGGACAAAGTCGTCGTCGGCTACATAGCTTGAGTGCCACCTCTGCCGGGTGCACGACGTACGACACCCCGGACGGCCCGTTCAGCCGCGGCTGCCGTCGCCGCCGGGCGACCCGCCATGGGGAGGACCCAGTGAACTGGCTCGACCTTGCCGCCTGCCGCTTCGAGGACCCCGAACTCTTCTTCCCGCTCACCGAGGACGGGGCGTCCCTGCCCCAGATCGAGCGGGCCCTGCGGATATGTCACGGCTGCCCCGTCATCCGGGAGTGCCGCACCTCCGCCGTCCGGCACGGCGAGAGCGACGGCGTGTGGGGAGGGATGACGGCCCGTCAGCGCAAGGCCCTCTCCGCGCGGACGGCGGACAGGCGCCCGCGGGGCCCCGCCGACACCGGCTGAGAGGTGTGTCAGTCGGCGGTCAGCGGGTCGTGGCCCCAGTTCATCAACGAGTGACGCCAGCGCGTGTCGGTCACGTCGCCCGACGGGCGCTGCGCGAGATGACGGTGCACGTAACCGTTCACCTTGCGCATGTGCGCGTAGTCCGCCTCCGAGAGGTCATCCCTCTTCTTGCGCAGGATCTCGACGATCCGGCGGCCCGACGCGTGGCCGGTGGACTCGCCGCCCCCCTGGTGCTGCCCCGCCGCCCGGGACTCGTCCGACGCCAGCCATGTCTCCAGCGCGGACGGGGACATGTTGACCACTTTCCGGAACGTGTCGTGCACCTCGCGCCGCTCCTCGTCCTGTGCCATGTCGTCTCCGTCCTTGTTCTCGCGCCCAGGGGCGGGACGCGCGGGATGCGCGGTCCTCCCACCCTGCGCCGGACGCGCGTGATCGGCACCCGGAGGGCAGGGGGCCGCCGGCGGAGCGTGCCCCGTTCTCCCCACAAGACGTCGCACGGCCACCCCCGAACGACGTACGGTGGGCGGTCAGCGAGCCGATGAGGCGCCATGGAGCCGCGGGTCGCACGGATCAGCCGAGGGAGCCGTCACATGGCAGGGCCCAGACACACGGAGCGGGCGGGCGCGTCGCCGAAACGCGCGGTCCCGGCCGAGCTGGTCACCCAGCTCGACGCCATAGGCACCGGCGCCTACGTCGTGGACGCGGAGGGCCGCATCGTCGCCGCCAACGCGCGTGCCGCGGGATTGCTCGCCCTGTCCGTGGAGGATCTGCTGGGCCAGGACGCGCACGACCTGCTCCACCGCGACCTGCACGGGCAGCCGATCGCCAGGACGCAGTGCGCCATGCGGCACGCCTTCCTCGAGGGGTGCCCGGCGCAGGCGGAGCGCGACTACTTCGCCCGCGGGGACGGCGTGCTGCTGCCGATCGGCTGGCACATCACGCCGTACTACCTCGACGAGGAGCTGACCGGGACGCTGGTCATCTTCCACGCCTCGGGCCGCACCGTGGCGAGCCGACCGGCGGTGGAGGCGCCCGGCGGGTCGCTCTCGGAGCTGGAGCGGCTGGCGCTGCTGGCCGAGACCACCACGCGGCTGACCTCCACCCTCGACGTCGACGAGGCGCTGGACCGGCTGGTGCAGCTGGTCGTGCCCCAGCTGGCGGACTGGGCCGTCATCGACCTGATCACCGAACGCGACGAGGTCTGGCGCAGCGCGGTGGTGCACGGTGACGGCGACCGCCTGACCCATCTCGAGGAGCTCCAGGGCCCCATGCCGCCGGTCCCCGAGGAGTCGCCCATGCCGCTGTCCCGGGCCCTGCGCGGCGTCTCCTCCACCGTCGCCGGTCCGCACACCTACCAGGGTGAGCCGGACTCCGGCATCGCGGTCGAGCAGCGCCGCCTGTTCGAGGCCACCGGCATGCACTCCGCCGCCATCGCGCCCATCCGCAGCACCCGCGAGGTCCTGGGTGCCCTGACCCTCGGACGGGCGGACAATCCCCTGCCTTTCACCACGGCCGACCTGCCGCTGCTCGAGGACATCGCGCGCCGCGCCGGGCTCGCCCTGGACAACGCCCGCCTGTACCAGCGCCAGCGCAAGGTCGCCGAGACGATGCAGAAGCATCTGCTGCCCCAGATGCCGCACGTGCCGCACCTGCGGATGACCGTCCGGTATCTGCCCGCCCCGCACGCCTCGCAGGTCGGCGGCGACTGGTACGACGCCTTCCCGCTGTCGGACGGCGCCACCGCCCTGGCGATCGGGGACGTCGTCGGCCACGACCTGGAGGCCGCGGCGGGCATGGCGCAGGTGCGCAACATGCTCCGGGCCTACGCCTGGTCCCAGCACGAACCCCCCAGTCAGGTCGTGCGACGTCTGGACCGGGCGGTGCAGTACATCACCGAGGTCACCATGGCCACCCTCCTCTTCGCCCGACTGGAACGGGCGGACGCGGGCCACTGGGAGCTGACCTGGACCAACGCCGGTCACCCGCCGCCTTTGCTGCTGAGTCGCGACGGCGTGGCCGAATACCTCACCGGCGCGCACGGCATCCTGCTCGGCACCACCGGCGGCCCCCAGCGCACCGACGCCACGGTGACCCTGCCGCCCGGCAGCACCCTGGTCATGTACACCGACGGCCTGATCGAGGAACGGGGTCACTCCCTCGACGAAGGTCTCCAGCGCCTGCGCCGGCACGCCGCCGCCCTCGCCCACCGCCCGCTCGACTCCTTCACCGACCAGCTGCTGCGTCGTGTCCGCCCGGCCGACAACGACGACGACGTCGCCCTGCTGGCACTGCGCACCCCCCTGCACGGCGAGGACGATCCGACGTGGACGGAGCACCGCTTCTCGGGTGAGTGATCCACCGGGTGCGGGCGGGGCGCGCGCTGACGCTACGCTTGCGCACGTGGTGGGTACCGATCTGCAGACGTTCGCCGTACTCCTCAGGCGGATGAACAGCGAGTTGAGCGAGATCACGCACTCCTTCGCACACGCCCACGATCTGCACCCCACCGATGTACAGGCGCTGATCGTCATCCTCGACGGGCCCGCCGCGGACCCGGTCGCCGCGGAGGGTGAGCGGCGTCCGCCGGTCACACCGCGGATGCTGGGGGAGCACCTGGGGCTGACGTCGGGTGCCGTCACCGCCTGTCTCAACCGGCTGGAGAAGGCCGGTCACATCCGCCGCGTGCGCGAAGCCTCCGACCGGCGCGTGGTGCATCTCTACTACGAACCCAAGGCCCGTGAACTGGCCAGGGCCTTCTTCGCTCCCCTGGCCCGGGTCACTGAATCCGTTCGCGGCGAGTTCACGGAAGAAGAGCTGCAGACGGTCGTGCGTTTCCTCGCGGCGATGAACGGCCGGCTCACCGCCGTCCGGCGACAGGGCCGGTAGAACCCACCTCCCTGACCCGGCCGGTTCCACGTCGGCATATATCTTTACGGTCGAGATACTTCAGCAGTAAGTAATCGCGTCGCTGGATGGGGAGTGAATGAGCACCGTGCGACGACCGGT
This sequence comes from Streptomyces sp. NPDC028635, assembly GCF_040637635.1. Taxonomy (NCBI): domain Bacteria; kingdom Bacillati; phylum Actinomycetota; class Actinomycetes; order Kitasatosporales; family Streptomycetaceae; genus Streptomyces; species Streptomyces sp. NPDC028635. The sequence continues at coordinate 42,634 of NZ_JBEZWX010000041.1, forward strand.
CCGATGGCTGGTCCCTCTCGTCCTGGTCCTGGTCTGGCTGGGCCTCGGAGGGGCCTTCGGCTCCTACGCCGGCAAACTGGGCGAGGTCTCGACCAACGACCAGGCCGCGTTTCTGCCGCGCAGCGCCGAGTCGACGAAGGTCATCGAACAGCAGAAGGCGTTCCGGCAGAAGGAGACCCTGCCGGCGGTCGTCGTCTGGACCGCCTCCCCGCCGGGCGACATCACACCGGCGCAGCGGGACGCCGCCACCCGGGCCCTGCGGTCACTCACGCATGAGGCGGGCGTGGCCGGGACGCCCTCGCCGGCCCTGCGCTCCCCGGACAGGGCGGCCCTGCAGGGCGTCGTCCCCTTGCGCGTGGATCTCGGAAAGCAACTCCCCGAGGTCCTCGACACGGTGCGCCAGGCCGCCGACGGCGTGCCCGGCACCCGGGTGCAGATCGCCGGGCCGGCCGCCACCCAGGCCGACCTCGGTGACGCGTTCGCCGGCATCGACGGCATCCTGCTGGGTGTGGCGCTCGCCGCCGTGCTGGTCATCCTGCTGCTGGTCTACCGCAGCCTGCTCCTGCCGCTGACGATCATCATCAGCGCCGTCTTCGCGCTCGCCGTGGCCTGTGCCGTCGTCTACGTCCTCGCCGGCCACGGCGTGGTGCGCGTCGACGGTCAGGTCCAGGGGATCCTGTCCATCCTGGTGATCGGCGCGGCCACCGACTACGCGCTGCTCCTGACCGCGCGCTACCGCGAGGAACTCGCGGCCGGGGACGACCGTGCCCGAGCGGCGTGGGCCGCGGTGCGCGGCACCCTCGGGGCGATCACCGCCAGCGCCGCCACCGTCGCGCTCGGACTGCTCGCCCTGCTGATCAGCGACCTGACCAACAACCGTGCCCTCGGCCCGGTCGGCGCGATCGGCATCGCGTGTGCCGTCCTGACGACGCTGACCTTCCTGCCCGCGGTGCTGGCGCTCCTCGGCCGGGCCGCGTTCTGGCCGGCGAGGCCCCGCTCGGCCGACGCCGGCACGGGCGGCCACGGGATCTGGCGGCGCGTCGCCCACCGGGTCGACACCCGGCCGCGGCGCCTGTGGCTCGGCACGCTCGCCCTGCTCGCGGCGGGCGCGGCCTTCTTCCCCGCCCTGCAGTCCAAGGGCGTTCCGCTGAACGAACTGTTCGTCGACGACGCCCCGTCCGTCACCGCGCAGGAAACCCTCGGGCGCCACTTCCCGGGCGGCTCCGGGCAACCGGCCGTGATCATCGCGGACGCCGCACGGCTGGAGGGGGTGACGCGCGCCGCGGCCGGCACGGCCGGTGTCTCCGCCGCGCGCGGCGTCGGCGCCTCGGGACAGCCGTCAGGCGCACCGCTCGTCGTGGACGGCCGCGTGCGGATCGACGCCGTCCTGAGCGACGCACCGGACAGCGACGCGGCCGAGCGGACCGTGCAGCGCCTGCGGGAACGTGTGCACGCGGTCGATCCGGGGTCGCTCGTCGGCGGTCACACCGCCCAGCAGTACGACACCCAGCGCACGGCCGCACACGACCGGGCCCTCATCGTCCCCGTCGTCCTGGGCATCATCCTGGTGATCCTCATCGCCCTGCTGCGGGCGGTCCTGCTCCCCGTCCTGCTGGTCGCCACCGTCGCGCTCACCTACCTGGCCACGCTCGGCGTGGCCGGCCTGGTGTTCCAGCACGGCTTCGGCTTCTCCGGCACGGACGCCTCCGTACCGCTGTACGGGTTCGTGTTCCTGGTCGCGCTGGGCGTCGACTACAACATCTTCCTCATGTCCCGGGTGCGCGAGGAGACGCTCGCTCTCGGCACCCGGCAGGGCGTCCTGCGCGGGCTGATCGCCACCGGAGGCGTCATCACCTCGGCGGGGGTCGTGCTGGCGGCCACCTTCGCCGCCCTCGTCGTCATCCCGCTCGCCTTCCTCGCGCAGATCGCCTTCATCGTGGCCTTCGGCGTCCTCCTCGACACGCTCGTCGTGCGCTCCCTCCTCGTCCCCGCCCTGGTCCGGGACATCGGCCCCGCCGTCTGGTGGCCCAGCCGGCTCCGCGACGAGCGGCCCGGGCAACCGGGTGACGGCGCGCCGGTCGTGCAACCGGTGGACGTGCCTGCGGGGAAGAGGCGGTGAGGGGGGCCACGGCCGGCGGCCGTGGTGGCTCCCCGACCCGAACCGAAGGAGAACGACATGCGTGAGGCCCTCGCCCGTGAAGGACCGCTCGCGGGGCGCGTCGCCGTCGTCACCGGCGCCGCCCGCGGCGTCGGCGAGGCCCTCGCGCGTCGTCTGTCCGAGGACGGCATGCGCCTCGCCCTGCTGGGGCGCGAGGCGGCGACCCTGCGCCGGGCCGCTGCCTCCCTCGCCGGCCCGGCCCTCTGCGTCGAGGCGGACGTGACCGACCAGGCCGCCCTCGACCGTGCCGCACGGCAGGTGGAGGAGCGGCTCGGCCCCGCCTCCGTCGTCGTGGCCAACGCGGGCATCGCCGCCGCCGGCCCGTTCCGTCACACCGAGGCCGATCTGTGGCGGCGCGTCATCGACGTCAACCTCGTCGGATCGGCGAACACCGCCAGGGCCTTCCTGCCGCAGCTCACCCGCAGCCGCGGCTACTTCCTGCAGATCGCCTCCACGGCCGCCTTCGGGTCCGCGCCCCTGATGAGCGCGTACTGCGCCTCCAAAGCGGGCGCGGAGTCCTTCGCGCAGGCGCTGCGGGGCGAGGTCGAACCCGTCGGTGTGGCCGTCGGGATCGCCTATCTGCACTGGACCGGCACCGACATGGTCACCGGCATCGACCAGCACCCGGTCCTCGTGGCGTTGCGCCGGCACCAGCCGTGGTTCGCTCGCCGGGTCCACAGCCCCGCCGAGGTCGCCGACCGGCTCGCCGCAGGCATCACGCACCGCGCCCCGTACGTCTACGCGCCGCCGTGGCTGCGCTGGTGCCTGCCCCTGCGACCGCTCTTCCCCGCCCTGGTGAGCCGCGTCGCACGGCGGGAACTGGGCGAGCGGTCCGCGGACGAGCGGGCGGCCGACGCGGGGGTCCTCGGCGCGGGCGGCCGAGCCGACTGGGAGGCGTACGTGACCGCCACGCGCGCTCACCCCCGTCCCGGCCCGGGGTCGCCCTGAACCGCCGTGTCAGGCCGGGGGCGTGGGCCGTGAGCCTCCTTTCGAGGGGGAGCGGCGCAGAGGAGCCAGCTGGTCGAAGCAGTAGTAGACGGCGAGCACGGCGTGCGTGGCGAGCATGGCGACCGGGCTGACGTAGGCGAGGGCGAGGGTCGCCAGGTAGCACACCCCTCCGACGCCGAAGCGGCCCAGCGCGGCGCGCAGATCCGCCGGTGCGACCGGTGTACGCAGCGCCCGCGCGTCCCGCGTGAAGGACAGCAGGAGCAGGGAGAAGGCGATCCCCATGACGACCATCGTCGCGGCGTAGACCGCGGCGGCGGTGTGCGCGTCGGAGTCCCGCCCGGTCAGATACGTGGCGAGCAGGCGGGTGGGGAACGGGATGACGGACACGGCGAGCAGCAGGAAGAGGTTGGCGAACAGCGTCCGGCGGTCCACCCGGCGGGCCAGGCCGCACAGGGCGTGGTGGTTGATCCAGATGATGCCGATGACCAGGAAGCTGACCAGGTAGGCGAAGTAGGCGGGCCACTGCCCGGCGAGCGCGTGGGCGAGCGACTCGCCGTGCAGGGCGTCCGGCTCCGGCACCCGCAGGTCCAGCACGAGCAGCGTGATGGCGATGGCGAACACGCCGTCGCTGAACGCCTCCAGACGCGCGGTACTGAAGTCGGCCGCGCTGCGGCGCCCGGAGACGCCCGGCTCGGTGGTCATGAAGGCTCCGGAGGGGAGGGGGACGGGGTGGACCTCGCTCCACCCTTCCCGGCCGAAAGCCCGCGGAACCCCCGCGCCGGTGCCCCGTTCACCACTGCCGGCCGGCACGGAAGCGGTGAAGTCGCGCTGCGGGGGTACCGGCAGAGGACGTGTACATGTCTGCCCGGGAGGGGCCGATGGAAGCGGTGAAGCAGTTGCGGCAGCTCAGGACCGTGTACGCCTGGGGCGCGGCCGCCTGGACCGGGTGTCTGCTGCTCACCTTTGCCGGGGAGCGCGGTACGACCCGGCAGACGGTGCTGCTGCTGGGGCTCCTCGCCGCCTTTCTGACCCTGCTGCTGTGGTCGACCTGGTGCCTGTGGGAGACCGGCGCGATGCGCGGGGCGAAGCGGCGCGCCGAGACCGTGAGCGGTAAGGCGTCGCAGGGCGGGGCAGGCGAGAGGTGACCGAGGGAGGATCACCATGACGACGTACGTCATCTCCGTGCCGGGGACGTTCACCGGAGCGTCCGGACACGACGTGCGGGACGAGCTGGTGCGCGCGCTGCGCCCGGCCGACCCGCACCGCACGCACCTGGGGGAGCAAGAGGACATCGACATCCTCACCGTCCATGACGACGACACCTTCACCGTCCGCCTCACCGTGGAGGCGGACAGCGGCCCCGAGGCCGAAGGCAAGGCCCGCCGGCTCACCGAGTCCGCGCTGACCGCCGTGGGCCTGGACGACGGCACCGCACCCCTGGGCCCGGCGGTGGTCACGGGCATCGACACGAAGGAGTGAGGCGGCGACCGCTCACGCGGCCCGCCCCGCGAACCCGGGCCCGGACTCCGCGCCAGGCCAGCGCTCTTCACACGTTCGGGTGAAGGTGGGCTCCCCGTCTCCGCTCGCCGCATCGACCGCGGCCGCTCGGGGGATGACCTCGTCAGCGCCGCCCGAGCGGCGGGACGAAGGGAGCCTGCCGCGTGAGCGAGATCGTCTTCGTCGCGGATTTCACCTCCGAGCGCCAATGGGTCGCGGGGCGGTCCTGGGCCTACCCGGACGGCGGCCCCACCAACCCGGGCGACGACAAGCTCGACCATCTCACCGCCGATCCCGCCTACTCCCGCACCGGCACGTTCCGCGCCACGCGCCGGTCCGACGGACTGTGGGACACGGGCCTGCTCACCACGGAGGACAGCGCCGAGGACTTCATGGTCCGCACCGGCGACCGCCTGGAGGCCCGGGTCCGGCTGCCCGTCGGACTCGGCGCCTGGCCGGCGATCTGGACGTGGCGCGACGGCGGCAACGAGGTGGACGCGTTCGAGTACCACCCGGACAATCCCGACCTGCTGGAGCTCACCAACCATGTGCGCCCCGGCGGCGGTTACGTCCACGACGACGCCGTCCGCCCCGGCGAGACGATCGACCTCGCCGTGACGTTCGGCAGACGTGACGTGGTGTGGTGGCTGAACGGCCGCGAGGTGCTCGCCGACGGCCGCGGGGTGGGCTCCCGCTGGCACGCCCACCTGATCGTCAACCTCTCGGTCTGCGCGGGCCGCTACCACCCCCCGCCCGAGCCCACGGCGCGGGAACTGTCGTACGAGGTGGAGAGCCTGGTCGTACGCCGGTGACGAGGGGCGCGGCGATAGGGTGGTGGGCCGCCGACCCAGGAGCTGCCCGTGCCCGCCCGCCCCCGTGTGCTGTTCGTGACCGACCTCGCCTACCCGGCCCGCGGTCGCCGCTACTGCGACGAGGACATCTTCCTCTCCTCACGGCTGCGGGACGACTTCGACATCGCACTGTGCCACCCGCTGGACGCCGCCGCCCTCCTGGACGCCTTCGACGCGGTCGTCGTCCGCAACAGCGGCCCCGTGCTGCACTACCAGAAGGAGTACGACGCCTTCCGCGAGCAGGCGCTCGCCCACGGCACCCGGGTCTACAACCCGCTGACCGGCCGCGGCGACATGGCCGGCAAGCAGTACCTGCTCGACCTCACGGCGGCCGGCTTCCCGGTCATCCCCACCGTCGACCGGCCCGAGGACGTCCCCGCGCTGCCGGACACCGACGCGTACGTGGTCAAGCCGAAGGCGGGCGCGGACTCCATAGGCCTCACCGTGGTGCCCCGGGACGGCCTGGACGACCTGGCCCACGGCGACGTCCTGATCCAGCCCCGCGTCGACTTCCGCCACGAGGTGTCCTTCGTCTACGTCGACGACGCCTTCCAGTACGCCCTGTACGCCCCCGACCCGGCCCGGCGCTGGGTCCTCGAGCCCTACGAGCCCACCGCCGCGGACCTCGCCTTCGCCCGACGCTTCATCGACTGGAACACCCTCTCCCACGGCATCCAGCGGGTGGACGCCTGCCGCACCCAGGAGGGCGAACTGCTGCTGGTGGAGCTGGAGGACCTCAACCCCTACCTGTCTTTGGACCGGGTGGACGAGCCGGTCCGCGACGCCTTCGTCAGCAGCATGACGGCCTCCCTGCGGCATCTGCTCGACTGAGCGGCACGCCGGGCGCTTCAGCCGGGGAAGCGGCCGCGGGACCGCAGTTCCCAGCGGCGCTCGGCGTACGCCAGGTCGTCGCGCCACAGGCGTCCCGACGCCGCGCGCATCAGCGGGCGCAGCAACGGGGCCGCCCGCCGGGCGACGCCGAAGCCACGGCGGTCGGAGGCGGCCAGCACGGCCTCGACGACCGCCGTGCGCGGCCGGCCCTGCTCGTCCACGCCGAGGGGCGTGGCGTGCGTCTCCACGACGGACCCTTCCCCCTCGCCGCGCGTGATGTGCATGACGACCGTGCGTGGTTCGGGAGCGGTGAACACGGCCCGCACCGGCACGACCAGCCGCCCCGCGACCTTGAACGAGACGTCGACGGTGAAGGCGTCCTCGCCGTCCTCGGGGGCGCCGACCACGGTGAGATCGACGAACGAGTAGGGATGGAACCAGGCACCGTGCCACGGGTCCAGACGGTTGGCGAGCACGTCCTCGGGTTCGCAGAGGCCCGTGCCGGTGTAGACGGCCGTCAGCGCGTGCTCGCGCTCGGGGCGCGGGGGCAGGACCGGCGCGTCCGTCGGCGCCTCCCCGCCGGCGGCGTCGAGCCGCACCCACACCAGGACGCCGTCGTCGTGCACCGGCAGCGGCGTCCACCCCGCGTAGGGCCGGCCGTCGAGAGCCAGTCCGTGCCAGTGACACACCAGCGCGCCGCAGCGCACCGGGCTGTCGCGCAGCGGTGCCCCCAGATGCGGGCACATGCCGGGGCCGCCGACGAGCCGGCCGTCGGCGCCGCGCCAGACGACCACCTCCTCACCCGCGACCGTGCGCGCCAGCGGGCGGTCACCGCGCACCGCTTCGGAGGCGCCGACGACGTACCAGTTCCCCGACGGACGTGCCTGGGCGCGCTTCAACGCCTGTGAGATCACCGCGGGTTTGGCCTCGCGCCAGGTGGGCCGCTGCCGGTCCCACGGCACGGGGCTGCGACGCAGCGACAGAGGGATACGGCGGGGGCTCACGCGACCTCCTCCGGGACGGGCCGGCCCGTCCGCACGGGCGTGACGGCCGGCAGGGACGCCGGCGCCGACGGCACCGGGGGGCGGGACCTGCCGCGGGCGCGCAGCCGTGCGAGGGTCACCCGGGCCAGCCCGTCGGCGGCCACCACGGCACGGTGCCGGCGCGGGACCACCGCACGGCGGTGCAGCACGGCGTAACCGTCCCTGGCGACGGCGTCGAGGATGCCGCCGTACAGGACGAACGCGGTGCGGATGCAGGGGCGGGAGACCGGGTCGAGCATGGCGATCCCCGGCGCGGCCTGCCGGTACACGCCCCGCGTGAGTGCCGCGAACTCCTTCAGGGCGGCGGTGATCCGGCGGTCGCGGCTCCCCGAGTCCCGGCTCCAGCGCAGCAGTTCGCGGTCGACGCCGTGGCCGGCGAGCAGGTCGGCCGGCAGATAGACCCGGCCGCGGTCCAGGTCCTCGCCCACGTCCCGCAGGAAGTTGCTCAACTGGAAGGCGACCCCGAGCGCGGCGGCGTGCGGCGCGGCCACCTCGCGCGGTACCACCGTGCCGAGGACCGGCAGCATCTGCAGACCGATCACGGCGGCGGATCCGTGCATGTAGCGGCGCAGATCGGCGTAGGTGGGGTAGTCCGTGACCGTCAGGTCGCAGCGCATCGCGGTCATGAAGTCGCGGAAGTGCGCGTGGTCGATGCCGTAACGGCGGGCGGTGTCGGCGAGGGCGAGGACCACCGGTTCGTCGCTGCGTCCGCCCCGCAACCCCGTGGCCAGGGCCTGGTCGAGCTGTTCCAGTGCCTCGACGCGGACGGCGGTGTCCGCGCCGGGATCGAGCGAGTCGACGATGTCGTCCGCCCAGCGCGCGAAACCGTACAGCGCGTGGACGGCGGGCCTGCGCTCGACGGGCAGCAGCCGGGTGGCGAGGAAGTACGTCTTGCCGTGCCGCGCGTTGAGGGCGCGGCACCGGCGGTACGCCGCGCGCAGCAGCGGGTCGCCGATGCCCGCCGCGTCCAGTTCCCGTTCGGTCATACGGTGGTCTCCTTCGACGGGGCCGGGCGCGTGCCGGCCGGGGTACGGGCCGGTCGGCCGGTGACGCGGGCGGCGGCGAGCTTGCCCGACACGAGCACGGTCGGCACGCCGACGCCCGGGGTGGTGCCGCAGCCGGCGAGGACGGCGTTCTCGGTGCCGCGCACCAGGTTGCGGGGCCGGAACGGGCCGGTCTGGGCGAAGGTGTGGGCCGCGGAGAAGGGCGTACCGGCGGCGTGGCCCTGCGCCTGCCAGGCGGCCGGAGTGACCAGGCACTCCTCCTCGATCGCGTCCCCGATGCCGTCCAGGCCGCGCCGCTCCAGCTCCCGCAGCAGCGTCGCCCGGTAGCGCGGGGCGAGGTCGCCCCACGCGGCGGCGCCCGGGCCGATGTCGGTGTTGGGGCAGGGCGCGAGGATGTAGTGCAGGTGGCGGCCGGGCGGAGCGAGCCCCGGATCGGTCGCGGTGGGGCGGGTGACGAGCAGGGACGGATCGCTCATCAGCCGCCCGGTGCGCGTCAGCTCGTCGAAGGTGCCGCTCCACGCCGCCCCGAACGACAGGGTGTGGTGCGACAGTTGAGGCCAGGTGCGGTCCGTGCCGGCGTGCAGCACCACCGCGGACGGGGAGTGCCGCAGCCGCACCGGACGCCGGGGGCGGCGGCCGAGCAGGCGGTAGGCGACGGGCAGATCCGGGGTGAGGACGACCGCGTCGCAGGGGATGCGCCCTTGTTCGGTGACGACCGCGGTGACCCGCGCGCCGGACCTCTCCAGCCGGGTCACCTCCTGACCGAACCGCAGCTCCGCGCCCGCCGCGGCCGCCGCGTCCGCCATCGCCCGGGGCAGCGCGTGCATCCCGCCCCGCGGGAAGTACACCCCGGCGACGGTGTCCATGTAGGCGATGACGGCATACGCGGCCAGCGCCCGCGCCGGCGGCACGCCCGCGTACAGCGCCTGGAAGGAGAAGACCCGCCGCAGCCGTTCGTCGTCCAGGAAGCGGCCGATGCGGGCGTCGAGGCGGCCGAAGCCGCCGAGCGCCGCCAGCCGGGCCAGGTCGGCGTTGAGCAGGCCGAGGGGCGAGTCGAAGTTGGCGTCGATGAAGCGGCCCATCTGCGCCCGGTACAGCCGCTCCAGCCAGGTCCGCAGCCGCCGGTACCCGGCCGCCTCACGGGCTCCGGCGAAGCGTTCCACCTCCGCCGCCATGGCGTCCGCGCCGGTGTGCACGTCCAGCGTGCTGCCGTCCGCGAAGCACGCCCGGTACGCGGGATGGAGGCCGATCAGCTCCACGCGCCGGTACAGGCTGTCGCCGACGGCGGCGAACGCCTCGTCGGCCAGGTCCGGCATGGTCAGCACGGTGGGCCCGGTGTCGATCTTGTACCCGCCGACTTCGAGGCGGCCGGCCCGGCCGCCGGGCAGCGCGTCCCGTTCCACGACCGTGACCCGGCGCCCGGCGCCCAGCAGGTGCAGGGCCGCCGAGAGCCCGGCGAGGCCGGCCCCCACGACCACGACGTGATCCGTACGACCGGGCAGCCGGCGTGTCATCGTCCGCACTCCCGCCCGGTCAGGTCCGCCGCCCGAGCCGTACCCGCGCCGCCCCCGGCCGCACGCCGGAGCAGTCCCCGCAACCGGCTCCCCGCCTCGGGGTCGAGCGGCGCGCCGTCGAAGTGCCGCAGCCCCCGCGCCACCAGGCGGCCGACCTTCGCCTCGACCACGGCCCGGGCACCCGTCGCCTCCAGGACCTCCCGCACCTGGGCGAGGCCCGCGTCCGTCAGGCCCGTGTCACCGAGCGACCTCTCCAGCACCACCAGAGCGCGGTCGTCGCCGGCCGCCGCCGCCCGCGCCCGGGCCAGCGCCGTCAGATACGTCGGCTTGCCCTCTCGGATGTCCGCGCCGACGCTCTTCCCGGTACGGCCGGGATCACCGAAGACGTCGTCCAGGTCGTCGCGCAACTGGAACGCCATGCCGATACACCGTCCCGCGGCGTCCAGTGCCCGCACCGTGCCGTCCTCGGCACCGGCGAGCGAGGCACCCAGGGCCAGCGGGCGGGCCACCGAGTACAGGGCGCTCTTGAGGCACGCGGTGTGCAGCGCGCGCGCCGGCCCCTGCGCCGAGGTCACCTGGCCGTGCACGTCCAGGTACTGGCCCGCGACCATCTCCGTGCGCATGTCGCTCCACAGCCGCCGCACCGGCCGTACCGCCGGCGCGGGGAGGGCCGTCTCGGCGACCAGGTCGTCCGCCCACGCGAGCGCCAGATCACCGGCCAGGATGCCGGCCGCCTCCCCGAACCGTCCGGCGCGGCCCAAGGGGGCCGACCCGGCGTACCGGGCCCGCAGGTCCTGGTGCAGCGCGGGCCGGCCCCGCCGCAGCACGGCACCGTCCATCACGTCGTCGTGCACCAGGGCGCAGGTCTGCAGCAGTTCCAGCGCCGCACCGACGCGCAGCGCCGCCGCGACGCTCGCCCGGTCGTCGCCGCCGCACGCGCGCGACGACCACCACAGCAGCTGGGACCTGGTGCGCTTGCCGCCGGACCGGGTGAAGTCGGCGACGCGCGCCGCGAGATCGACGGCGAACTGCTCGTCCACGGCGTGCGCGCGGGCGACACGGTCGGCGAGGACGGCGTCCAGGACGCGTCCGACGGCGGCGGGCACATCGGCGTCGACCTGACGCGCGTCACAGGCCTCCGCCGGGCAGGCGGCCCCCGCGCGGTCCGCGTCCGCGGGGCCGCTCGACCCGTCCGGGCGCGTCCGTCCGGGCGATCCCGGCACCGGAAGCAGGCGCGGGACGGGCGGCGGCGCGGCGCCGTGGTGTTCCTTCGCCTGTGTGGGGCTCATCCCGCTTCCTCTCGTCGTGATCGCGATGCACTCGTCGCCACATGCTTCGGCGGGTCCGCCGCACCCGGATGCGCAGCCGGCCGCAGACGTGTGCGCCGCCGGCCGCGCGATGTCCTTTCCCCGTCCGCCGCCGGGGCAACGGCGGACCACCGCACACGAGTGACCCGCATCCGTTCGGGCACACGGGCGGGAACACCGGCAGGCGGGGGAGCGGATCGGGCCCACCCGCGCCCCCGGCAGGCGGGGGAGCGGATCGGGCACACCCGGGATCCCCGCAGGCGGAGGAGCGGATCGGGGACACGGCCGGAACTCCGGCAGGCGGGCGGACGGATGGGTGACACGGCCGGGCACCCCGGCAGGCGGGCGAGCGGGACGCGGTCAGGAGGAGGCGCGGTGCTTCGGGCGGAAGCGGAGGCGGACGTGGCGGTGGTCGGTGCCGGGGCCGCGGGGCTGTCCCTGGCCCACCGCCTGAGCGGGCACACGCCCGGCCGGCGGGCGCCGTCCGTGCTGCTGCTGGACGCCCCGCCCGGCCCGCTGCGCCCGCCGAGCCGCACCTGGTGCTTCTGGGAGCGCGGCCGGGGCCGGTTCGACGACGCCGTCACGGCGAGCTGGGACCGGCTGCGGGTGCGTCCGCCCGCGGCCGCCCCGATCGAGGACGGCCTCGCGCCCCTGCGCTACAAGATGATCCGCTCCGACGACTTCGAGGACCTGGTCGGCCGGGACCTGGCGCACAGCCCCAACGTGCGCCGGCTCCAGGCCACCGTGGAGACGGTGGAGGACGTCACCGGCGGCGCCCGCGTGCACCTGCGGGACGCCGACGGCGCCCACCGCGTCCTGCACACCCGCTGGGTCCTCGACTCCCGCCCCCTGGGCAGCCTGCCGGCCGCGCGCACCACCCTGCTCCAGCACTTCCACGGCTGGTTCGTCCGCACGTCCCGGCCGGCCTTCGACCCCGCCGTCGCCGACCTGATGGACTTCCGCACCCCGCAGCCCGCCGACGGCCTGTCCTTCGGCTACGTCCTGCCCACCGGACCGTGCGAGGCGCTCGTCGAGTACACCGAGTTCTCACCGCGGACCCTGACCGCGGACGGCTACGAGGCGGCGGTACGGCACTACGCCGACGACATCCTGCGCCTCGGCGAGCGGGAGGTCCTCGCCACCGAGACCGGCGTCATCCCGATGACGGACGCCCCGATCGCCCGGCAGACCGGCGCGTCCGTCTTCCGTATCGGCGCCGCCGGGGGCGCCACCCGCCCCGCGACCGGGTACACCTTCGCCGGCCTGCAACGCCAGACACGGGCCGTCGCCGCCGCGCTGCGCGCAGGGCGCCGCCCGCTGCCGCCGCCCGCCCACTCCGCGCGCTCCCGTGCCATGGACGCCGTACTGCTGCGTGCCCTAGCCAGCGGCCGCGTCGACGGGCCGGCGCTGTTCAGCCGGCTCTTCGCCCGGGTCCCCATGGCCCGGCTGCTGCGCTTCCTCGACGGGGACACCCGCCTGCACGAGGACCTCGCCATCGGCCTGCGCACCCCGGTCCGCCCCATGCTCCACAGCGCCCTCGAGCTTCCTTCCCTGCCCCGCCGTCCCTTCGACTGACGCCCCGACAGCAGCCCCCTTCGGCCCCTGGAGACCGCATGACCCTGCTGCGCGACGAGGACCTCGCCGCCGCCTTCGACCACGCCTCCCGCAGCTACGACGCGTTGGTGGCCGCCAACCCCGGCTACCACGCCCACCTGCGGCGCTCGGTGCGCCGGCTCGGCCTGCCCGGGCACGGTCAAGGACTGCGCCTGCTCGACCTCGGCTGCGGCACCGGCGCCTCGACCGCCGCGCTGCGCTCCGCCCTGCCCGCCGCGGACATCACCGCCGTCGACGCCTCCGCCGGCATGCTGGAACGGGCCGCCGCCAAGCCCTGGGCGGACGGCGTGACCTTCGTCCACGCGCCGGCTGAACGTCTGGCCGAGGCGGGCGTCACGGGACCGTTCGACGCGGTCTTCGCGGCCTACCTGCTGCGCAACGTCGACGACCCCGACGCCGTGCTGGCGGGAGTGCGCGAGCTGCTGGCGCCCGGCGGACGGCTCGGTGTGCACGAGTACACCCTCAGCGGACGGGCCGTGGACCGCGCGGTGTGGACCCTGGTGTGCCGCGGCGTCGTCCAGCCCGCGGGGGCCGTCCTCGGCGACGGCGCCCTCTACCGTCACCTGTGGCGCAGTGTCGTCGACTTCGACACCGCCGGCCGCTTCGCGGACCGTTTGCGCACGGCCGGCTTCGACCACGTGCGGACCCTGCCGCTGCCCGGCTGGCAGACCGGCATCACCCACACCTTCGTCGCACGACGCCCCAAGGACACACGATGACCGGCGACCACCGCACCACCGGGGACACGGCAGCGGGCGGCGACCGGCGGACAACCGGGGGACCGTCGGCGGACAGCGACCGGCGGACGACCGGGGACGCGGCAGCGGGCGGCGACCGGCGGACAACCGGGGGAGCGTCGGCGGACAGCGACCGGCGGACGACCGGGGACGCGGCAGCGGCCAAGGGCCGCGCAGTGCCCGGCGGTCGCCCGGTCTCCCGTCCGGCGGCCGCCCGGCGAGGGCGGGACCGGCGCGCACGCGTCCTGCCCGGCCCCCAGGGGAGGCGGCGCGCCGACGGCGTCCGCCCCACGGCGGCGGTCGTCGGCGGCGGCATCGCCGGGCTGGCGGCGGCCACGGCCCTGGCCGAACGCGGCGTGGCCGTCACCCTGTACGAACGCCGGCCCTACCTCGGCGGGCGCGTCGGCGGCTGGCCCACCCGCCTGTCCGACGGCACCCCGGTGACGATGAGCCGGGGCTTCCACGCCTTCTTCCGCCAGTACTACAACCTGCGCGGACTGCTGCGCCGTACCGACCCCGCGCTGGAGCGGCTCACCGGCCTGCCGGACTATCCGCTGCTGCACGCCGGCGGGGCCACGGACGGCTTCCGGCGTGTCCCGCGCACCCCGCCGTTCAGCGCGCTCGGCTTCGCCCTGCTCAGCCCGTCCTTCGGGCTGCGCGACCTGCGGGCCCTGGACCCGGTCGCGGCGCTGCCCCTGTTCGACGTGCGCGTGCCCGACGTGTACACCCGCCTCGACGACATCAGCGCCCACGACTTCCTGGACGCCGTCCGCTTCCCGGACCGGGCCCGCCACCTGGCCTTCGAGGTGTTCTCGCGCAGCTTCTTCGCCGACCCGCGCGCGCTGTCGGCGGCCGAGCTGGCGCTGATGTTCCACATCTACTTCCTCGGCTCCGCCGAGGGCCTGCTGTTCGACGTGCCCCGCGCGCCCTTCCCGGCCGCCCTGTGGAACCCGCTCGCCGACTACCTGCGGCGGCACGGCGCCGCGGTACGCACCGGCACAGCCGTCGACCACGTGGCACCCGTGCGGGACGGCGGCCACCGCATCACCACCGACCAGGACGAGACGCACCACGACGGCGTCGTCCTCGCCCTCGACACCGCCGGACTGCGCTCCCTCGTCGGCCGCTCGGACCGGCTGGGCGACGCCCCCTGGCGGGAGCGGATCGCACGGCTGCGCACCGCCCCGCCGTTCCTGGTCACCCGCCTGTGGCTGGACCGGCCCGTCGCCGCCGACCGGCCGGGCTTCCTCGGCACCAGCGGGTTCGGCACCCTCGACAACGTCAGCGTCCTGGAACGCTGGGAGGACGAGGCCGCCCGCTGGGCCGCGCGCACCGGAGGGTCGGTGGTGGAACTCCACGCCTACGCGGTCCACCCCGAGGCGGCCCGCGACGTCGAGGAGAAGCGCATCGTCGAACAGCTGCACAGGATCTACCCGGAGACACGCGCCGCCACGGTCGTCGACAGCCGCCACGAGTGGCGCGAGGACTGCCCGCTCTTCCCCGTGGGCGGCTACGGCGACCGCCCCACCGTGCGCACCCCCGACCCGCGCCTGGCGGTGGCCGGCGACCTGGTGCGCACCGACCTCCCGGTGGCGCTGATGGAACGGGCGGCGACGACCGGCTTCCAGGCCGCCAACGTCCTGCTGCGGCAATGGGGTCTGCGGGGCCAGACCCTCTGGACGGTCCCGGACCGCGGCCGCAACGCCGCGCTGCGCGGGCTGGCGCGATGGGTGAGCGGATGAGGGAGGCGGCCTGAGGGCGGGACGGCGCCTTGTACAGTCCGCTCCCATGGGCACGGACATCGACGGAGTGATCGAGTGCCGCGCGCACGGGCAGGGGTGGCGGGTCGAGTGCGACGTGCTCGACCTGCGGCTGGGACGCCACTACGACGCGTGGGGATGTCTCTTCGCCGTCCACGGATCGGAGGACATCGACAGACCGCTCTTCGCGGACCGCGGACTGCCGGACGACGTCTGCGACGTGGTGCGGGAAACCTCCGGCGGCGACTGGCAGCACGGACACACCTACGCCACCTGGGCCGACGTCAAGGCGGCTGACTGGGAGGCTCCGGTGATCGACGGGCCCGCCCGGTACTGGGCCGCCGAGTGGCGGGAGGGCGGCCACGGACTCGTCCTCCACGACGTCGTCCGGGCCACGCCCGACCTGGCGGACGCGGCGGCGGACACCTTCGGCGGGCACGTCCTGCTCGTCCCCGCCGAGTGGCCGCCGGGCGGCGAGGTCCGGCTGGACGGCGTGGTGTACCGCCCCGTCGTCCTCACGGCCCGGATGCTCGCGCCGCCGGACGAGGAGCCGTGGGACCGGCTCTGGCGGACCATGCGCGACCTCGCCGCCGTCCACGGGGACGACGACGTGCGGCTGGTCGTGTGGTTCGGATGACGGGTCGTCCGGTCCGGAGGACGGGCCCGGCCGGCGGCCGCGGCCCGTCGGCGTGGCCGGCGGTTCTCAACCCGCCGACCGGGCGGCGTGGGCGCGCACGTCGCCGCCCCGGGTCCTGAGCGGCACGCCCGCTTCCCCGAGCACGCGGTGCACGAAGCCGTACGAGCGGCCGTGGGCCTCCGCTATCGCGCGGATCGAGCGCCCCTCCTCGTACTCCTTCTTCATCACCTCGGCCAGCTCCCTGCGCGCCGCACCCGTGATCCACTTCCGCTTGTCCACGACGATCTCCTCTCGCGACGTCGGACGTGATCACCGGTTGCCCACAGCGGCGGGATCCATGTCGCCGATCCGGCGCCGGGCCCCGGCTAGAACGCGTACCGGATCCGCAGCCAGGGTGCGTGCGCGGCGACGAGCCCGCGGAGGGTGTCCACCGCCTGCGCCTTGACGCCGTTGCGGTAACGGACGTTCAGTGCGCCGTTCTGCGAGCGTTTGGCCTGCTGGAGGCCGGGCTGCCAGAGCAGTTCCTCGCCCTGGGGGTGCCAGCCGAGGTTGACCTCGTGCAGGTCCTCGTTGTGGGTCAGCATGATCACCTCGGCCGCCGCCTGCCGCTTCACCGCCTCCGGCAGCACGTCGTCGAGCTGCCTCAGCAACTCGGCCCACGCCGCCTGCCAGCCGGGGCGCAGCACGACGGGGGAGAGGTTGAAATGCACCTCGTATCCCGCCTCGAGGAAATCCCCGGCGGCCGCTACGCGGTCGGCGACCGGCGAGGTGCGCAGGTCCAGGAGGCGGGAGTCCTCCGCCGGCATCACGGAGAACCGGATCCGGGTTCGGCCGCGCGGGTCGTAGGCCAGCAGGTCGGGGTTGACGAACTTGGTCGCGAAGGACGCCTTGGCCGTGGGCCAGTGCCGGAAGGCGCGCACCAGGTCGGCGGTGTTGTCGCAGATCAGGGCGTCCACCGAGCAGTCGCCGTTCTCCCCGATGTCGTAGACCCAGGCGGTGTCGTCGCACTGATTCGGCTCGGGCTTCCTGCCCTGGCGCGCGATGTGCCGGCCGAGGTGGGCGATGATCCGGTCGATGTTGGTGAAGACGGTGATCGGATTGGCGTACCCCTTGCGGCGCGGCACGTAGCAGTACGCGCAGGCCATGGCGCAGCCGTTGGAGGGACCCGGGGCGATCCAGTCGGCCGAGCGGCCGTTGGGGCGGGTGGTGAGCGTCTTCTTCTCGCCGAGGACCAGGGTCTCGCCCTTGACGCGGACCCAGCGCTCGACGTTGCCCTCGTTGCCGTGCAGGCCGGGGATGCCCCAGTGGGACGCCACCTCGATCACGCGGGCCTGCGGGAACCGGTCCAGGATCTGCCGGCCACGCGGGGAGGCGGCGGCGGCCGGCTCGGCGTAGATCTGCCGCACGGGCAGCAGCCTGCGGGCCGTGACGCCGCGCCGGAACGTGCCGGCTGCGGAGCCGGTGTCCCGGTCGGGCCGAGCGGCGCCCGGCGCGCCCAGGGCGTCCAGGCCGAACAGGGCGTCGGAGCCGTTGTCCGGTGCGGCGTGGGTCATCGAGGGGCTCCGGGAGGTGGCTCGGCCGCTGCGGCGCGTGGGTGTCGGTGCTGGTCGGTCCACTGTATGACCGTCCCGCGCGGGGTGCGGCGCCATGGGGTCGCCCGTGGGGCCGTCCTCCGGGTGGTGCGGCGCCAGACGGTCACGCGGGGGTGGGGCAGCGCCGTGCGCGCGGCGCCCGGCTCGGCCCGCCGCGCCGCCTCGCCCAGCCCGATCGCCCCGCCCCGGCAGTGCCGGGCTGAACCCGCGACGCGCGGGTAGACGCGCGGGTGGACGAGCGCCACGAACCCGGGACGGCGGCCCGCCGTCCCGGGCCCCGACGGACGACAAGACGGACGACCGGACGGATTGACCAGACGGACCACAAGGAGTGTCATGGCCGGAGTGATGGAGCGGATCAAGCAGTTCGCGCGCAGCCCGCAGGGGCGCCGCACGATGGAGGAGATACGGCGCCAGGCCGCGGACCCGCGCCGGCGCGCCCAGGCCCAGCGCCTGCTCGAGCGGTTCCGCTCCCGCCGGTGACGCGGACGCGCCGGGAGTGTCGGCGGTCACGTGTGCCGTAGGCTGGGGGCATGACTCGCCCAACGCCGGGTAACGGCCCGACAAGGACGGCCCGGGGGTACGGAGCGGGCCGGCACGATCAGGGAGGGTTCGAGATGGCGATGCGCGTCGGCACGACGACGGACACCGGCACACCACTGCCGCAGATCACCGACCCGCAGAAGATCGCCCCTCAGGACGCCCGCACCCTCACCCAGCTGTTCCTTCAACGGCTCGCGGTGCTCGAGGAGGGCACCGCCGAGTACCAGTACGCCCGCAACACGCTCATCGAGATGAACATGTCGCTGGTGCGCTACGCCGCCGGCCGGTTCCGCAGCGGGAACGGCCAGACGATGGAGGACGTCGTCCAGGTCGGCGTCATCGGGCTGATCAAGGCCATCGACCGGTTCGAGGTCTCCCGCGAGGTGCAGTTCACCAGCTTCGCCGTGCCGTACATCGTCGGCGAGATCAAGCGGTTCTTCCGTGACACCTCCTGGGCCGTGCACGTGCCGCGCCGTCTGCAGGAGGCCCGCGCCGAACTGGCCAAGGCCACCGAGGAACTCCACACCCGGCTCGGCCGCGCGCCCCGGGTCGCCGAGCTGGCGGCGCTGATGAACCTCAGCGAGGACGAGGTCGTCGAGGCGCAGATCGCGGCGAACGGATTCACCTCCGCCTCCCTCGACGCGAGCATCAGCCAGGATCCCGACGACCACGAGACCGCGCTGGCCGAGGTCATCGGCGTGGAGGACCCGGCCTTCGAACTCGTCGAGAACTTCCACACCCTGGCCCCGCTCATCGCCGAACTCGGCGAGCGGGACCGCCTGATCCTCCATCTGCGGTTCGTCGAGGAGCAGACGCAGGCGCAGATCGGGGAGCGGCTGAACATCTCCCAGATGCACGTCTCCCGGCTGATCTCCCGCATCGTCGCCGGGCTGCGCTCGCGGATGCTGGTCACTCACTGAGCCAGGGCTGAACTCCCCGGGGCGGGGGTGCCGGCCGCTACGAGCACGCCCTCGGTCTCCTCCCCGGC
>NZ_JBEZWX010000042.1:0-61078 GCF_040637635.1 Streptomyces sp. NPDC028635
CGCCCCCCGCGCGGGGGGGGGCGGGGGCGCGCTCCGCCCCCGCCCGGCGGCCCCGGGGCGGCGCCGGCCGCCCGCGGGGAGCCGCCGGGCGGCCGTCTCCCGGCGGGGGCTGTGACCAACCTCTCCGCCACAACAGGCGCCGCGGGTGGCATGGTGGACGATCGGCGGGGGACTGCCCCGCACGGACGACCACAGTGAGACGACGCCATGACCGCACACACGGCCACCGCCCTCCGCGCACGCACCGGCGGCCCCCGCGACGACGGCCCGACGATCCTGGAGCACGCGATGGGCTGGGTGCTCGTCGTGGTGCTCGCGATGCTCGTCACCCAGCTCGGACTGCTCTGAACAGCCTTTCGCGCGCGGGGTTCTCGCGGCTCGGACAGCTGTGATCTGAGGCATACCCGACCTGCCATACTGCGGCATGTCCGCCGCCCGCAGGAACCCAGGGTCGACCTTGAACCTCAGTCACCAGCCCGCTGCCGTCGCCGTCGCGGGACCCCGCGGCACGGAGCGCTCGCTGGCGCGTCGCGCCGAACTGATCGCCATCGGGCGCCGGCTGTTCGCCGACACCTCCTACGACGCCCTGTCGATGGACGACATCGCCCGCCAGGCCCATGTCGCCAAGGGGCTGATCTACTACTACTTCCGGTCCAAGCGCGGCTACTACCTGGCCATCGTCCAGGACGCGGTCGCCGACCTGGTCGCCTTCGCCGCGAGCGGCGCGGACCTGCCCGCCGTGGACCGTGTGCACCGCACCATCGACGGCTACCTGCGCTACGCCGAGCAGAACCAGGCCGCCTACCGCACCATCGTCAGCGGCGGCGTCGGCTTCGACACCGAGGTGCACGCCATACGTGACTCGGTGCGCGAGGCGATCATCCTCACCATCGCCGAGGGCGCCTACGGCCGCACCGACCTGACCCCGCCCGCCCGCATGGGCCTGCTGTCCTGGGTGTGCGGGGTCGAGGGCGCCACACTCGACTGGGTCGACCGCCCCGAGCTGTCCCGGGACACGATGCGCGAGCTGCTGGTGAAGACGCTGGGCGGCGTCCTGCGCGCCGTCGAGGAGATCGAGCCGGCCTGCCCGGCCCCCGCGCCCGCCCGCCGCGAGGGCTGACGCCGGCGCGGATCCGCGCGGATCCGGCCCCGATCCCCGGCCCCGCGCAAGGCGGATCCGGCCCCGATCCCCGGCCCGGCGGAAGGGTCCGGGACTTTTCTTGAAGTAAGCGGTCGTTAACTGGTGACGCGACCCCTCGGATCGGGCATACTCACAGCGCACAGCCGCTGGTCAGCAGTGTTCCGAGACCCGGAAACGCCCGCCCCGACCGGCACCAGGAAGACCCGGCGGAGCCGCCCCCACCCCGGGCGCACGTCCGCCGACGTGCCCGACAGGGAGGAGAGCGTCGCCATGCCCGACCGCGCCCCGCAGCCGGTGGACCGTCTGCTGCCCACGGAGGAGTCCCGGGATTTGATCTCGCTCGTCCGTGACATAGCGCAGCGCGAGATCGCCCCGAAGGCGGCCGAGGAGGAGGACGCCGGACGCTTCCCCCGCGAGGTCTTCTCCCTGCTCTCCGACTCCGGCCTGCTCGGCCTGCCCTACGACTCCGAGTACGGCGGCGGCGACCAGCCGTACGAGGTCTACCTCCAGGTGCTGGAGGAGCTGGCCACGGCCCGCCTCACCGTCGGCCTCGGCGTCAGCGTGCACACCCTCGCCTGCCACGCCCTCGCGGCCTTCGGCAGCAAGCAGCAGCAGGTCGAGCACCTGCCCGCGATGCTCGGCGGCGGACTGCTCGGCGCCTACTGCCTGTCCGAGCCGGCCTCCGGCTCCGACGCGGCCTCCCTGCGCACCAAGGCCGTCCGTGACGGCGACGGCTGGGTGATCACCGGCACCAAGGCCTGGATCACGCACGGCGGGGTCGCCGACTTCTACACCGTCATGGCCCGCACCGGCGAGGACGGCCCGCGGGGGATCACGGCCTTCCTGGTGCCGGGTGACGCGGAGGGGCTGAGCGCCGCGGCGCCCGAGAAGAAGATGGGCATGAAGGGCTCGCCCACCGCCCAGGTCCACTTCGACGGCGTCCGCGTCGGCGACGACCGGCGCATCGGAGAGGAGGGCCAGGGCTTCACCATCGCCCTGGCCGCCCTGGACTCCGGTCGGCTCGGCATCGCGGCCTGCGCCATCGGCGTGGCCCAGGCGGCGCTCGACGAGGCGGTGACGTACGCGACCGAGCGGCGGCAGTTCGGCAAGCCGATCGCCGACTTCCAGGGCCTGCGCTTCATGCTGGCCGACATGGCGACCCAGATCGAGGCCGGCCGGGCCCTGTACCTGACGGCGGCCCGGCTGAAGGACGCCGGCCGGCCGTTCGCCAAGCAGGCGGCCATGGCCAAGCTGCACTGCACCGACGCGGCGATGAAGGTCACCACCGACGCCGTCCAGATCCTCGGCGGTTACGGCTACACCGCCGACTTCCCGGCCGAGCGGTTCATGCGCGAGGCCAAGGTGCTGCAGATCGTCGAGGGCACGAACCAGATCCAGCGCATGGTCATCGCCCGCCACCTCGCGGGCCCCGAGACCCGCTGAGCGACGGTTCGACGGGGGCGGCTCGGCACGGTTCGCCAGGGCCGGGCCGAGTGGCCCGTGGGGGCGGCCCGCTGGGGCCGGGCGGGGGCCGCGCGGCCTGCCGGGGCGGCGCGCCGGGGCCGGGTGCGGGCCGCGTGGCCTGCGAGGACCGGCTACGGGTTGGGTGCGGCGCGGGGTCTGCCAAACCTGCCAGGCCCGGTACGGGTCGGTGCGGCGCGTGGCCTGGCGCATCCTGAGCCGGATGTGAGCCGCGTGGCCTGCCGGGGTCCTGAGCAGTGGGGGCCGTGTGGCCGGTCAGGCCGGTTCCGCGTTCAGTGAGGGCCGCGCGGCCAGCCAGGCAGGTTCCGCGTTCGGAGGGCCGCGCGGCCTGCCGGGTCCCTTTCGGTGCGGGCCGAGGCCTGCGGGTCCGGCGCGGGCCGAGGCCTGCGGGTCCGGCTTCGGGTTCGGTACGGCCAGGGGCTTGCGAGCCGGCTGCGGGTTCGCTGCGGCCAGGCGGCCTGCCGGACCCGTTTCGGAGACGACCACGTGGCCGGACGGACCCGGCTCGGAGACGGCCGCGTGCCTGTCGCTCCGGCTCCAACGGGTCGGGCCGGCCCGCAGGTTCGGTGCGCACCCCGGCCCGCTGGGCCCCCTGGTTCGACGGGAGCGCGAGCCCCCGGCGCCCCGGCGGGGCGAGGTCTCGAGTCCGGCTCGATCCCCGCTCCACCGGCGCCCGTTGCTCGCTCAGCCCGGGTCGCCCAGGCCGCCGCGGAAGCCGCCGAACTGGCCCGGTCGGACCGGTGGGGCCGCCAGCCGGGCCCACTCCGGGTCGTGGCGGCCCGGCAGGGTACGGCCGCCCTCCGCCCACACCCGCAGCACCGCGCGGTAGATGGGCGGGTCCGGATGCTGCGGCGGCGCAAGAGGAACCGATTCTGCGGGCGGCGGCACGAAGAGGCGCCGCTCATGTCCGGTCGTCGCATACGTGCGGGTCATACCCGGGCAACGCGGCGGCGGTCCGCGAGGTCACCGGCCCGCGGAATCGGGCGTGCGTTCGCGCGCGGACGCCGCCGCTCCGGGGCCGCCCGGAATTACCTGAAGGACCGTCAATGTGCGGTCAAAGTAAGCAGGTTGACCGGCCAGTCACCGCCTGCCACGAGAACCGCCGGACGAGCATCCGGAACCTCACGGCACCGCACACCGACCCGCGCCACGGCGTCCTGACGGCCGTGGCGCAAGTCGGTCAGGCGTGAAGTCAGGCGGCGCGCCGCATCGTCGGCACCCGCATCGGGCGCGAGCCCGGGCCGCCGACGTGCGAGAAGGGCTGCGTCCGCCAGTCGAGGCCCTGAGGGAGCGTCAACAGCAGGGCCGTGTCCTGCTCCTGGGGCGCGAACGACTCGTCCGCGGGCCGGGCGTCGGACGCGCTGCGGCCCGTACCGGCACACACCGTGAGCCCGAACGGGTTCCACGGCGAGGCGCACAGCGCGTGCTCCGGCAGGATCTCCTCGTCCGCCAGCAGGGCGATCGGCTGCGCGCAGTCCGGGCAGATCACCCGGTACATCTCGAAAGTGTCGTAGGCGTCGAACTCGTCACCGTCGTCGAAGGCGTCGGGTTCGACGCCCTCCGGCTCGGGCTCGACGACGAGCTGCTGCCGCTTGGGCACGGAGCGACCAGGGCGCTTAAGACTCTGCATGGGATTCTCCCCCTCGGGCTGGGCCGTGAAGGCGCTGCGGCCTCGACCACAGCAAGCACTTCCCGCCCGTCCTCGGGGGTAATCACGAGACCATCACGGAGACCGTTCGAAGGCTGTGGCGTTCGTCACATGCCCCGGGTGTGTGACCGGAAGCGGACCGCGCGCCGCCCGGATGGCGCACGGAGGGCCGGCCGCCAGGTCACGAACCGGGTATGACCTGGGCTTGGGAGGTATCCGAGGAGATCACCCGCCCTGTAGGTTTCTGCGTCATGGAGGAGCTGGACCGTCAGATCGTGCAGCTGCTCGTCAAGGACGGGCGGATGAGCTACACGGACCTGGGCAAGGCCACGGGCCTGTCCACGTCAGCCGTGCACCAGCGGGTGCGCCGGCTCGAGCAGCGTGGCGTCATCCGCGGCTACGCGGCCGTCGTCGACCCGGAGGCCGTCGGGCTGCCGATGACCGCGTTCATCTCGGTCAAACCGTTCGACCCCAGCGCGCCCGACGACATCGCCGACCGGCTCGCCGGCGTCCCCGAGATCGAGGCCTGCCACAGCGTCGCCGGTGACGAGAACTACATCCTCAAGGTGCGCGTGGCGACCCCGCACGAGCTGGAGGAGCTGCTCGCCCGGGTCCGCTCGCTGGCCGGCGTGTCCACCCGCACCACGGTGGTGCTGTCCACGCCGTACGAGGCGCGGCCGCCGCGTATCTGACCCCACCTGGGTGCGGAACGGTCCGGGCCAGGCGGGAGACTGTTCTCCATGAGTGAGCGCACCCCCGAGCCGCAGACCGTCCTGCTCCGCCGTGGCGAGGTCCACAGCCCCGCCGACCCCTTCGCCACCGCCATGGTCGTCGAACGCGGCCAGGTCGCCTGGGTGGGCTCCGAGGGCGCGGCCGACGCCTTCGCCGACGGTGTCGACGAGGTGATCGACCTCGACGGTGCCCTGGTCACCCCCGCGTTCAGCGACGCGCACGTGCACACCACCGCCACCGGCCTGGCCCTCACCGGCCTCGACCTGTCCGGCGCGCCCTCGCTGGGGGCCGCACTGGCCGCCGTGCGGGAGTTCGCCGCCGCCCGGCCGCACGACCGGGTGCTGCTCGGGCACGGCTGGGACGCCGCCCGCTGGGCCGACGGCCGCCCGCCCACGCGCGCGGAGTTGGACGAGGCGACGGGCGGGCGGCCGCTGTACCTGTCGCGCATCGACGTCCACTCCGCGGTCGTCACCACCGCCCTGCTGGAGCTCACCCCCGGCCTCGGCGTCCTGGACGGGCCGCTGACCGGCGACGCCCACCACGCCGTGCGTGCCACCGCCCTCGGCGCGATCACGCCAGGGCAGCGTGCCGAGGCCCAGCGCGCGGCCCTGACGCGTGCCGCGTCCCTCGGCATCGGTTCCGTCCACGAGTGCGGCGGTCCTGAGATCTCCTCCGAGGACGACTTCACCGGTCTGCTCCGGCTGGCGGCCGAGGAGCCGGGGCCGCGGGTCGTGGGCTACTGGGCCGAGGCGGACGTCGCCAAGGCGCGGGAGCTGGGCGCGCTCGGCGCCGCCGGGGACCTCTTCGTCGACGGCGCCCTCGGCTCGCACACCGCCTGCCTGCACGAGGCGTACGCCGACGCCGCCCACACGGGCACCGCCCACCTCGACGCCGACGCGGT
Source organism: Streptomyces sp. NPDC028635 (assembly GCF_040637635.1). Taxonomy (NCBI): domain Bacteria; kingdom Bacillati; phylum Actinomycetota; class Actinomycetes; order Kitasatosporales; family Streptomycetaceae; genus Streptomyces; species Streptomyces sp. NPDC028635. The sequence continues at coordinate 5,905 of NZ_JBEZWX010000042.1, forward strand.
CGCCGCCCATGTCGTCGCCTGCACCGAGGCGGGCCTCCAGGCGGGCTTCCACGCCATCGGCGATGCCGCCGTGACCGCCGTGGTCGAGGGGGTGCGCGCCGCCGCGGAGAAGGTCGGCCTGGCCCGGGTGCGGGCCGCGCGCCACCGCGTCGAACACGCCGAGATGCTCACCCCTGAGTCCGTCGCCGCCTTCGCCGAGCTGGGCCTGACGGCCTCCGTGCAGCCGGCCTTCGACGCGCTGTGGGGCGGTGAGGACGGCATGTACGCCCAGCGGCTGGGTGTGGAGCGGGCACGGACGCTCAACCCCTTCGCGGCCCTGCTGCGCACCGGCGTCCCGCTGGCCTTCGGCTCCGACAGCCCGGTCACCCCGCTGGACCCGTGGGGCACGGTCCGCGCGGCCGCCTTCCACCGCACCCCGGAGCACCGCATCTCCGTCCGCGCCGCCTTCACGGCCCATACGCGCGGCGGCTGGCGGGCGGTCGGACGCGACGACGCGGGCGTCCTGGTGCCGGGCGCCCCCGCCGACTACGCCGTGTGGCGCACCGACGCCCTCGTCGTCCAGGCCCCCGACGACCGGGTCGCCCGCTGGTCCACCGACCCGCGCTCGGGCACCCCCGGCCTGCCCGACCTCACCCCCGGCCACGACCTGCCCGTCTGCCTGCGGACGGTGGTCGGCGGCCGCACGGTGTACGTACGGCCGGGCGAGTGATCTACGGCGGCCGGGCGGCGGACCGGTGCCGACCGCCCCGCCGCCGCCGTCGCCGGGCTGACCTGCGCGTTGACGGCGTCACCGCAGGTCGAACGGCTGTTGACAGGCGGCGCCCCGGGGCCGATAGGTTCGGCGGAGTCCACCACCGGACGCCCGGTGCGGGAAACGTCCACGCGTCGCAGCGCCGCTGGGTCAGGGTCGGTGCCCCCGGATCGGGGCACCGCCACTGGGAGCCAGGCTCAGCGCAGCGCAGGCGAGGGAACGTTTTGGCCGCGCCGGGGAGGTGTGACCCGGGTGGGGCCCGGGCGCTCAGTAGACAACGGCTTTCGGTCGATCCGCAGCCAGCGGGTCCCAGGTCGGCCCGAAGGGCGCCGGGCCCCCATCCGCCGCACGCGCGCGTGCGAAGGGTCCCAAAACCGTCACTCCTACCCCGAGTTTCCCCTTTGGACACCACCATACGAACGTCCTGTCACGTCATCGCAGGCCGCGGCCACTATGGTGGTCCTCTGCGTACGGACATGAAGGGGCAGCAGTGAACGACGGCGACGGGACTTTCGAGGCGAAGGCCCAAGGGAGGAAGTTCGGTCCGCTCGGCACGGCCTTGGTGATCATTCCGACCTACAACGAGGCGGAGAACATCAAGAGCATCGTCGGCCGGGTGCGGCAGGCGGTTCCCGAGGCGCACGTTCTCGTGGCCGACGACAACAGCCCGGACGGCACCGGCAAGCTGGCGGACGAGCTGACCGTCGAGGACGAGCACGTGCACGTGCTGCACCGCAAGGGCAAGGAGGGCCTCGGCGCCGCCTACCTGGCGGGCTTCCGCTGGGGGCTGGAGCACGGCTACGGCGTGCTGGTCGAGATGGACGCCGACGGCTCCCACCAGCCCGAGGAGCTGCCCCGCCTGCTCACCGCCCTCAAGAGCGCCGACCTGGTCCTCGGCTCGCGCTGGGTGCCCGGGGGCCGCGTGGTCAACTGGCCGAAGTCGCGTGAGGTCATCTCCCGCGGCGGCAGCCTCTACTCGCGGCTGGCGCTCGACCTTCCGCTGCGGGACATCACCGGCGGGTACCGGGCCTTCCGCCGGGAGACCCTGGAGGGCCTGGGGCTGGACGAGGTGGCCTCCCAGGGCTACTGCTTCCAGGTCGACCTGGCGCGCCGCGCGGTCAAGGCCGGCTACCACGTCGTCGAGGTGCCCATCACCTTCGTCGAGCGGGAACTGGGCGACTCCAAGATGAGCCGCGACATCCTCGTCGAGGCGCTGTGGCGGGTCACGGCGTGGGGCGTCGGGGAGCGCGTCGGGAAGCTCACGGGGAAGGCCAAGCCGGCCAGGCCGTCGGCGGGCGAGCCGCACAAGCCGTCGGCGGCTGCGCCGGGGGAGCGGACGCCGGGGGCGCAGGCGGCGGACGAGCCGACGAAGGGTGAGCCGCCTGCGGGCGGGAACGCCTGATCAGGCTCTTATCCGGAGCTGAGCCGGGGCCAGGCACACTGGAGACATGACGACTGGCGCTCCGACCTCTTCCTCCTCCCGCCTCTCCGGCCGGACCCGCCGCTCGCGGCTGCGCACCGCCCTGCCGCTGGGGATCGCGGCATGGCTGGTGCTGGAGATCTGGCTGCTGACCGTCGTCGCCGGCGCGTCGAACGGGTTCGTGGTCTTCCTGCTGCTACTCGCCGGCGTCGTGGCCGGTGCCGCGGTGGTCAAGCGGGCGGGCCGGCGGGCCTTCCAGAACCTCAACGAGGCGCTGCAGCGGGGCGGCTCCCCGGCGCAGCGCGGCGGCAACGGCTTCCTCATGCTGGCCGGCCTGCTGCTGATGATCCCGGGGCTGCTCTCGGACGCGGTGGGCCTGCTCCTGCTCCTCCCGCCGGTCCAGAAGGCCGTAGGGCGCTACACCGAGCGCACCGTGGACCGCACCCTGCGCGCGGCGGGCGCGGGCGGCTTCGGTGACGTCCTCCAGCAGGCCCGCATCCACCGCCCGGACGGCAAGGTCGTCCAGGGCGAGGTCATCCAGCACGACGAGCCGGGCGACACCCCGCAGGAGGGCCGCCCGCCGCTGACCCGCTGAGCCCCGAGGGGGCATGGGCTCCGGCGGACCCCAGCACGACAGATACGACAGACCGCGGGCGCCGTACGTCGAAACGTACGGCGCCCGCGGTCAGTAACGCGCGCTGTGAACCGGTCCGAGCCCCGCAGGGACTACGCGGACTTGCGGCTGTCCCGGGGATGAACCGCGAGGTTCATCGCACCGGAGCGCAGAACGGCGAGCCGCTCCTCGAGGACCTCTTCGAGTTCCTCTCGGGTCCGCCGCTCCATCAGCATGTCCCAATGCGTACGCGCGGGCTTGGCCTTCTTCTCCTCAGGGCCGTCGCCATCCACGAGGAGTGCCTGGGCTCCACAGACCTTGCACTCCCACTCCGGCGGGATCTCCGCCTCGACCGAGAAGGGCATCTCGAATCGATGCCCCTTCTCGCATGCGTACTCCACGGCCTGGCGCGGGGCCAGGTCGATGCCGCGGTCCGTCTCGTAGCTGGTCACCACGAGGCGCGTGCCGCGAAGAGCTCGCTCACTCATGAATCGTGCCTCCCGGGCTTGTCGCCCACAGGACAGGTGTCGCTGTCGTCGTCATCCGGTCAACGTCCGGTCGGCGGTAAAGATTCCCGTCCCGATGTCCCGTTCCGGGTCATGCGTCGCCGTCGTGCCGCAGCCTTGTCAACCAGTGCAGTACCCACCGACGCCCGGTTTGTCACGTCTGATCGGAGATGTCACCTAGCGCCTCGTCGCCTTTGACGCGCAGTAACGGTACGCCTGGCAGGCCAAACGCGTACACTACCGCCCTTTCACCCCGAGTGCTAAATCTTCTCGGGAACGGGATTGCCCGCGTCGCCGATCGCGCGCCGCACCGGCACGCGCGCGAGGAGCACGAAACCGATCGCGAAGAACGCCACCAGCGAGAGGATCGCGGACCGGTAGCTGCCGGTCAGCTGGTAGGTGACGCCGAACAGCAGCGGGCCCAGCCAGCTCATCCCGCGGTCGCTCAGCTCGTACGCCGAGAAGTACTCGGCCTCCTTGCCGGGCGGCACCAGGTGGGAGAACAGGGAGCGGGAGAGCGCCTGGCTGCCGCCGAGGACCAGACCGATCCCGGCCGCCAGCACGAAGAAGAACACCGGCGCCTTCGCGGGCAGGAAGTAGCCCGCGCCGAGGGTGACCGTCCAGGCGATCAGCGAACCGAGGATGGTCCGCTTCGCGCCGTAGAACCGGGCCAGCCGGCCCATCGCCAGTGCGCCCGCCACCGCGAGCACCTGGACCAGGAGCACCGCCGTGATCAGTGTCGACTGGCCGAGGCCCAGTTCCTCCGAGCCGTACACCGACGCCTGGGAGATCACCGTCTGGATGCCGTCGTTGTAGACGAGGTAGGCGAGCAGGAAGGCCACGGTGAGCGGGTGGCGGCGCATGTCGCGGACCGTCGCCGCGAGCTGCCGCATTCCCGGCAGGGCGGCCTCGCGCCGCGCGGAACGGCGGTCGCGCAGCCGTGCGAGCGGGACCAGCGTGAAGGCGCCCCACCACAGCCCGGCCGAGGCCAGGCAGATCCGCACGGCCATGGTCTGCGAGACGCCGAAGCTGTCGTGGGCGGAGTAGAGGACCAGGTTGCCGATCAGCACCAGCGAGCCGGCCGCGTACCCGAAGGCCCAGCCCCGGGAGGAGACCGCGTCGCGTTCCTCGGGCCCGGCGATCTGCGGCAGGTAGGAGTTGTACAGCATCATCCCGACGGACTGGGCCGCGTTCGCCACCACCAGGAGCACGCCGCCGAGCAGATAGCGGTCGCCGGAGAGGAAGAACATCCCCGTCGTCGCCGCCGCTCCCACGTACGCGGCCGCCGCCAGCAGCGGCTTCTTGCGGCCGGTGCGGTCGGCGGCCGCCCCCACCAGCGGCATCACCAGCACCGCCACGATCACCGAGAGGGACACCGCGTAGGCGAAGAAGGAGCCGGCCCGCACCGGGACGCCCAGCGGATGCACGTACCCGTCCGCGTCGGCGGCCGACTTCGCGACCGACGTCAGATACGGGCCCAGGAACACGGTGAGCACGCTCGTCGAGTAGACGGAGCACGCCCAGTCGTAGAAGTACCAGCCGCGCTGTTCGCGCCCGCGGTCCGCGGCGTCGTCCGCCCCCGCCCTGCGCACGGTGTCGATGTCCACCCGTGCCCTCGCTTCCCCGCCGAAGGTAGAGCGCGCCGCCCGGGCGGGCGCCGGTCGGTCAGACCCAGACGCCGCGTTCCTCCATGACCTTGCGCAGTGTGTCGATGTGATCGGTCATGATGCCATCGACTCCCAGGTCCAGGAGCCGGTGCATGCGCTCGGGTTCGTTGACCGTCCACACGTGCACCTGCAGCCCGTGGGCGTGGGCGAAGCGGATGAAGCGCCGGTCCACCACCTGGATGCCCGACTGCACCTCCGGCACCTGCGCGGCCACCGCCGAGCGGCGCAGCGCGGCGGGCACGCCCCAGGAGCGCAGCCGCAGGTTGAGCACGCCCCGGGTGCCGTAGGAGGTGGCGAGCTTCGGGCCCGCCAGGCGCTGGGCACGCACCACGCGGGCCTCGGAGAACGATCCCAGGCAGATCCGGTCCCAGGCGTTCGTCCGGGCGATCAGGTTCAGGAAGGGGTGCAGCGCCGCCTCGGCCTTCACGTCCACGTTCCAGCGCACCCCGGGAAAGGCTTCGAGCAGCTCGTCGAAGAGGGGCACCGGCTCCGTGCCCTGCACGCGCGCGTGCCGCACCTGGGTCCACGGCAGGTCGGCGATCCGGCCGGCGCCGTCCGTCACCCGGTCCAGTGTGGCGTCGTGGAAGGCGACGAGCCGTCCGTCCTTGGTGGCGTGCACATCCGTCTCGATGTACCGGTAACCGGCCTCCACCGCCCGCCGGAACTGCGCCAGGGTGTTCTCCAGGCCGTCGGCGGCGCCTCCGCGGTGAGCGAAGGCCAGCGGGCCCGGATGGTCGAGATACGGGTGGCGTATGGACGTCGTCACGGACGCAGTATCGCCCGAGTGGGTGACCCCGTGGCAACGACCGTGCTGCCCTGCGGTGCCTGCGGAACGGCGAACACCCGCAGGAAGAACTGGGCGAGCGGGCCGATGGACACCGCGTACAGCAGCGTGCCGGCCCCCAGGGTGCCGCCCAGCGCGAACCCGGTGACCACGACCGCCACCTCCACCGCCGTGCGCATCAGCCGGATCGAGCGGCCCGTGCGCCGGTGCAGCCCGGTCATCAGCCCGTCGCGCGGGCCGGGCCCGAAGCGGGCGGCGATGTACAGACCGGTCGCGACGCCGTTCAGGGCGATCGCCGCGGCCAGCAACGGGACGCGGACGGCCAGTGCGTGTGCCGTCGGGACGGCCGCGAGGGTGCCGTCCATGGCGAGACCGATGACGAAGACGTTGGACACGGTGCCCAGGCCCGGGCGCTGACGCAGCGGGATCCACAGCAGCAGCACCGCCGCGCCCACGACGATCGACACCACGCCCATGCTCAGCCCGGTCAGCTCGGCCAGGCCCTGGTGCAGCACGCCCCACGGTTCCAGACCGAGGCCCGCGCGCACGAGGAGCGCCGAACTGGCGCCGTACAGGACCAGCCCGACGTAGAGCTGGATCAGCCGCCGGGGCAGGTGGTGTGGTGGTGTGGACACGAGGGCCCCCTGGGTGGTGGTAGTGGCCTGACACATGACACCCTGTGGCGTGGAAGCACACGCTCTCCATGGCCAATTCGGGGAAGGTGGACTGATCGGGATGGCCCAGTGGACCTCTGCGGTGGGCGCGGCGCAGCTCGCCCGGCTGCTCAAGTCGCAGCAGGACCGCCCGGCGGGCCCCGGCACCCGCCGGCCCCCCGCCTATCGCGCGCTGGCCGACGGCATCCGCCTGCTGGTCCTGGAGGGCCGCGTCCCGGTGGCCGCCCGCCTGCCCGCCGAACGTGAGCTGGCCCTCGCCCTGTCCGTCAGCCGTACGACGGTGGCGGCGGCCTACGAGGCGCTGCGCACCGAGGGCTTCCTGGAGTCCCGGCGCGGCGCCGGCAGCTGGACCGCCGTCCCGGCCGGCAACCCACTGCCCGCCCGGGGTCTGGAACCGCTGCCGCCCGAGGCGCTCGGCTCGATGATCGACCTCGGCTGCGCCGCGCTGCCCGCGCCCGAACCGTGGCTGACGCGTGCCGTCCAGGGCGCCCTGGAGGAGCTCGCGCCGTACGCCCACACGCACGGCGACTACCCGGCCGGCCTGCCCGCGCTGCGGGCGATGATCGCCGAGCGCTACACCGCGCGCGGCATCCCGACGATGCCCGAGCAGATCATGGTGACGACCGGCGCGATGGGCGCCATCGACGCCATCTGTCACCTCTTCGGCGGGCGCGGCGAGCGCATCGCCGTGGAGTCCCCGTCGTACGCCAACATCCTGCAGCTGATGCGGGAGGCGGGCGCGCGGCTGGTGCCGGTCGCGATGGCCGAGGGGCTGTCCGGCTGGGACCTGGACCGCTGGCGGCAGGTACTGCGCGATGCCGCGCCCCGCATCGCCTACGTCGTCGCCGACTTCCACAACCCCACCGGCGCGCTCGCCGACGAGGAGCAGCGGCGGCGGCTGGTGGAGGCGGCCCGCTCGGCGGGGACCGTGCTGGTCGCCGACGAGACGATGACCGAGCTGTGGCTCGACGACGACCTCGAGGGCGCCATGCCGCGGCCCGTGTGCGGCTTCGACCCCGCCGGCTCGACCGTCATCACCGTCGGCTCCGCCAGCAAGGCCTTCTGGGCGGGGATGCGCATCGGCTGGGTGCGCGCGGCACCGGATGTGATCCGCTCCCTGGTCGCCGCCCGCGCGTACGCCGACCTGGGCACCCCCGTCCTGGAGCAGCTGGCGGTGAACTGGCTGTTCAGCACCGGCGGCTGGCAGGAGGCCGTGCGGCTGCGGCGCGCCCAGGCCCGGGAGAACCGGGACGCCCTGGTCGCCGCGGTGCGCCGGGAGCTGCCGGACTGGGAGTTCGAGGTGCCCCGGGGCGGGCTCACGCTGTGGGTGCGCGCCGGGGGACTGTCCGGGTCGCGGCTCGCCGAGGCGGGCGAGCGGGTCGGCGTACGGGTCCCGTCGGGGCCGCGCTTCGGCGTCGACGGCGCTTTCGAGGGGTTCGTCCGCCTGCCGTTCACCGTCGGCGGCGCGGTCGCCGAGGAGGCCGCGGCACGGCTCGCGGCGGCGGCGCGACTGGTGGCGAGCGGCGGGGCGGGAGGCGGCGCCGAGGCGCCGCGCACCTTCGTGGCGTGAGCGGGCACCGGTAGCGGTCCGGCTCGGCTCGGGGGTTCGGCGGCCACACAGCTGCTCAGCCAGGCGAGGGTGAGGGCGCCGTGGAGGAGCAGCGCCAGCGCTCAGGCGACCGGCAGCCGGGGCGGGCGTGGGCCGCCCTTGCGGCGCTCCTTCGCTGGCAGGGCACGCGCCGTGTCTTCACCGTCGTGCGCCAGGTCCGCCGCAGGCACCCCGCCGTCCTCGCCTGCCGCGACGCCCTGCGCCAGGCCGTGACGGCCCGCTCCGGGCGCGGATAGGGCGGGACCACGCCCCGGCGCACGCAGGCCGAAGGCGCCGCACGCGTGCGTGGCGTGCGGCGCCTCCGGCGGCGTACGGCCCTGGGGCTACGCCTGTTCCACCACCGCGGCCTCGGTGGTGAGCGGCTCCTCCGGGACGTCCTTGTCCATGGGCACCTTCTCACCGTCCGCGGGGGTCGTACGCGGCGGCAGCAGATCCATCACGGCCTGCCGGTGCGCGTCACTGGTGGCGTCGTCGTACGGGTCGGGGGTCGCCGGCACCTGCAGCCGGTGCACCGGGCCGCTGCCCAGACGGGCATAGCCGCGCCCGGGCGGGACGTGGGCGAGCGGAGTGGTGCACGGCGGCGCGCCCAGGACGGCCTCCAGCTGGGCCGGCGTCGCCGGGCCCAGGGCGACACGCGCGCGTGTGTGCTGCCGTACCGGATCGCTCAGCGTGTCCAGGCTGTCGAACTGCTCCGCGATCACCACGGTGACGTTCGCCGCACGGCCGTGCCGCAGCGGTACCTGGAGCAGGGCCTCCGGGTCCTTGCGGCCGTCGGCGGCGGCCAGCGGCGCGAACGCGGTCGGCCGGTCCAGCAGGACCCACAGCGGACGGCGGGTGTCGTCCGGCGGCGGGTGCCCCTCCTGGCGGGCCCGGTTGGCGGCGATCAGCCGCCGCTCGGTCTCGGTGGCCGCCCACTCCAGGCTGGCCAGCGCCCCGCTCAGCCCGCACTCGACGGCCAGCACGCCGTCCCGGCCGGTCAGGCAGGCGTACTCGCCGGTACCGCCGCCGTCGACGATCAGGACGTCGCCGTAGGGGAGGGCCTGGAGCGCGATCGAGCGGAGCAGGGTCGAGGTTCCGCTGCCGGGCTGGCCCATGACCAGCAGGTGCGGCTCGGTGGAGCGGATCCCGGTGCGCCAGACGACGGGCGGCATGTCGCGCTGCTCGTCGCCGAAGGAGAGCGGGAGAGTGCGCTGCACCTGGAGCGAGTCCGTGAAGCCGAGGACCGTCTCGCCCGGCGTGGTGACGAACCGCTGCGCCGCGATGTCCGCCGGCAGCGGGGCCAGCACGCTCACCGTCAGCTCGTTGCCCTCCTCGTCCCAGGCGAAGTGGTACTCGCGGCCACGGCCCGACTTCGCGGTGAGCAGTTGCTCGACACGCGCGCGTGCCTCGGCCCGGCCGTCCGGGAAGTACGCGGGGTAGCGGATCTGGAGGTGGGTGATCCGGCCCGAGCCGTCGAACTCGTGCGCCGGGAAGGCCTTCTCCCACTCGCCGCCGTGCGCGTACAGCGGCGCCGGGTCCTCGGCGGTGGAGAAGTACGGCACCAGGGCCTCGTACAGGGCCTTGAGCCGTTGCGTCTGCGACTCGTCCGGGCCCTCGGGCTCGGGGGGCGTGCGGTCACGGCCCTGCCAGGCTGCCGCCGCCATCAGCGTGATGACGGCGAGCAGCAGGCCGTACGGCACCAGGGCCACGGCCAGGACCACCGCGGCCACCATGAACAGCAGCTGGCCGCGCTTGTCCTTCGGGGTCTCGGCCCACCTGCGCCGTCCGGCCGAGGCCAGCCGGCGCAGACCGCGGGTGATCGTGATCAGCGGATGGAGGACGTCGGTGGCGCTGTCCGCCGCCGTCCGGGCCAGCTCCCGGCTCCGGGCGATCTGCGCGCTGCCTGTGCTCAGGATGCGGGGGAGGGGGCGCCGGGCCACTGCTGCCTCCTTGTGGTGCGTACGGGCGGGGAGGACGACGTCAGAACCTGATGCCGCCGAGGAGACTGGCCAGGCTCTCGCCGCCGGCCTTGATGCTGGGGGCGATCGCCGTGCTGGCCAGGTAGAAGCCGAACAGCGCCGAGATCAGCGCGTGCGACGCCTTGAGGCCGTCCTTGCGGAAGAAGATGAAGACGACGATGCCGAGCAGGACGACGCCTGAGATGGACAGGATCATTTGAGCTCTCCTGGTGTTCGGTGGGGACAGTCACCATGAGTACTTCCAGGCTCACAGGATGTATCTATACGATTAAAGGTGCAAATGGGGGAAATTCCCACGATTTCCCCCGCTCGGCGGAGCGTCGGCTGCGCTGTCCGAGCAGGACAATTGGCGTCGAACGGACCTGTCGGTGATCTTTGCCGCCCGCGGCGCCCGACATGTGACCGACGAGCCAGTACCCTGGCGATTCACTCGTACGGCCGCGCCCGCTCGCGGTCGTACGCCGCTGCCGCAGCCGCGGAGGCGGCGCCAGGCAACAGCAGTCCCCAAGAACGCAGTGAGAGGCGGTCCGGCCGATGACTGAAGCCCCCGACCCCGAGGTCGTGGAGCTGGCGACCAAGATCTTCGATCTGGCCCGGCAGGGGCAGACGGAGCCGCTCGTGGCCTATGTCGACGCGGGCGTACCGGCCAATCTCACCAACGACCGCGGCGACACCCTGGTGATGCTGGCCGCCTACCACGGCCACGCCGACACCGTCCGCGCGCTGCTCACCCGCGGCGCCGAGGCCGACCGCGCCAACGACCGTGGTCAGACCCCGCTCGCCGGCGCCGTCTTCAAGGGCGAGGAAGCCGTCATCAGGGCCCTCCTTCAGGGCGGCGCCGACCCGGCCGCGGGCACCCCCTCGGCCGTCGACACGGCGCGCATGTTCGGCAAGACCGAACTGCTCGAACTGTTCGGCGCGGCCTGAACACACCCGCTGCGACCAGCGGGAACAAGGATTTTGACCAGATAGGACACCGACCACGGGGGAGGCGGTAACAGGCCGCCGGAAATTTCGGTCGCGGTGGGCGGAACCGCCGGGTCATCATGACGTCGTGATTCACGGACGCGATGGCCGGGCAGGGGATGCCGCACCGCGCGGGCCGTGATGAGGCCCGCATGGGCCACCGACGAGAGGCAGAGAGAAATGGTCTACAGCAAGCAGGAAACGGCGGGCGCCCCGACGTGTTGTCACGCGGCCAGGTAATGCACGTCCCCGGTTGCGTCGACGCTTGATGTGAGGCTGTTTCCCATGTTCGATCCGGTCATAGCGCCCAGCGGTACGCTGCTCGGCCTGCTCCAGCGGGGCCGCGGCGACGGCACACTCCACGCGCTCACCGCCCCCCGCGCCGAGGCGCTCGCGGCACTGAACCACTGCGTGCTGCGCGACCCCCGCCACGACTGGCAGGTGGAGAACCGCTCCCTGTACTACGCCCGTCTCTTCCTCGACCTCGCCGGTGAGCTGGACGAGATCGAGGCCCACCTCTTCGACGTCGAGGACGCCCTCGACACCGACGAGTCCCGCACCGGACTCACCCTGGCCGTGCTCGGCCACCTCGCCTCCTACGGCCGGCGTGACGCCCTCGACCTGCTGCGCCGCTACGCCGCCACCGGCTCCAACTGGGCCTGGGCGCTCGACGAACTCGCCCTGCGCGACGACGACGCCGGGCTGCGCGCCCTCGCCGTACCCGTCCTCGCCCGCTTCACCACCGACGCCGAGGGCGAGGCCGCGCTGGCCGCCGTCGTGCGTGACGCCTTCGAACCCCGGCCGTGGCGGCTGTGGGCCGAGGACCCGCGCACCGACATCGCGGCACGCGTGCGTGCCGCCCACGAGGCCGGCTCGTTCGACCGCTGGCAACGGCAGATGCGGCCGACCGGGCCACGGCCCGGGTGGAGTGTCGCCGCGGTCCTCGAATGGGCCCAGCAGGGCGTTGAACGCGGCGCCGCCCTCCATGTCCCCGCCGCCCGCTGCCTCGCCGCCGTCGCGGGCCCCGAGGACCGGCCGGAGATCGTGCGGGCCGCGCTGGACGGCACCGAGGGAGCCCGGTGCACCGCCCTGCGTTACCTCGCCGACAGCAACGATCCCGACGCCCTCGACCTGATCGAGACCGCCGTCGCGAGCGGCACCGCGCCCGTCGTCGAGGCAGCCGTCGACGCCTTTGAACGCATGCGCGGCGTCGCCGCCGTCGACCGGGCCCGCGGCTGGGCCCGCCGGCCGGACGCGCTCGGCGCCGCCGCCGGACGCGTCCTCGCCTGCCGGGGCGGAGTCCAGGACAACGAGCTCGTCCTGGGCGCCCTGCGGGAGGCCGTACGCGGTGAGGGCTGCGACGCGCCCACCCTGTGGACCCTCGTCGACGGCGCCGGACGCCTCGGCATCACCTGCGCCGCACCCGTCCTGCGGCACGTCTACCGCGAGACCGCCTCCTCCCATCTGCGCGGCCGCTGCGCCCGCGCGCTGGCGGCCACCGACCCCTCCTTCGGCACCGGCTTCGCCGTCGAGTGCCTGTGGGACTGCGAGGAGACCACCCGCGAGATCGCCGCGCGCCACGCCGAGACCGGCGACACGCGCGTGGTGGAACGACTGCGCCGACTCGCCGCGGACCCGGCGGAGGAGGACGAGGTCCAGACGGCGGTACGCAGCCGGATCGGCCCGGACGCGTCGGCGGTGTGACCCCGGGCCACGGGGGAGGGCCGGGAGGGGCGCGGCGTTCCTCCGGGGCCGTGCGCCCGTGCCCCCGCCACCGTCGGGGCGTGACGCGGCCCGTCCCGGCCCGCCGGCCGGGCGAGTCGGGGCCTGCTGCGGCCCGTCCGGCTCGCCGGCCCGGCGTCAGGCGAGACCGCCGGACGGGGCGCCGGTCGTCGGCGGGGCGCAGCCCGCCGTGTGAACGCCGGGTGACCCGTACGTCAGGAGGGCATGGCCGGTTCCCGGCCTGCTCGGGTGCGCAGCGCAACGCTCACAGGACGTTCCTCGGCCGGAAAGATCCACGTTGACGCGGCCACGTCCGGCGCGGCGACAACACCCGTATGCGTGTCGTCATCGTGACCGAATCCTTTCCCCCCGACGTGAACGGCGTGGCCCACTGCGCGCTCCAGACCGCCCGGCACCTCGTCGCCCGCGGTCACGCCCCGCTCGTCGTCGCGCCGGCTCCCGCCCCGGGGAACAAGCCCGACGCGTCCGCCCCCTGCCCCGTCGTACACGTCCCCTCCCTCCCGCTCCCCGGCTACCCCCAGGTCCGCGTCGCCCTCCCCAGCAGGCGCCTGGCCGCGACGCTCGTCGAGCACCGCGCCGACCTGGTCCACCTGGCCAGCCCCTTCGTCCTCGGGGTGCGCGGCATGGCCGCCGCCGCCCGGCTCGGCATCCCCGCCATCGCCGTCTACCAGACCGACCTGGCCGGATACGCCCGCACCTACATGGGCGCCGGTGAGGCCGCCGCCTGGCGGCGCATCCGCTCCGTGCACGCCGCGGCCGACCTCACCCTCGCCCCGTCCACCGCCGCCCTGCGCGACCTGGACGAGCACGGCGTGCCCCGGCTCAGGCTGTGGGCGCGGGGCGTGGACACCGCCCGCTTTCGCCCCGACCGCCGCGACGAGGCGCTGCGCCGCGAACTCGCCCCCGACGGCGAGCTGATCGTCGGCTACGTCGGGCGGCTCGCCCCCGAGAAGCAGGTGGAGCTGCTCGCCGGCGTGTGCGGCCTGGACGGTGTGCGGGTGGTCGTCGTCGGCGACGGCCCCAGCCGTCCGGGGCTGGAGGAGGCGCTGCCCGGCGCCCTCTTCCTGGGCCGCCGCACGGGCGACGACCTCGCCCGGATCTTCGCCTCCCTCGACGTCTTCGCCCACACCGGCCCCTTCGAGACGTTCTGCCAGACCGTGCAGGAGGCCATGGCGAGCGGCGTGCCGGTCCTCGCGCCCGCCGCCGGCGGCCCGCTGGACCTGGTCGCCCACGGCCACACCGGGCTGCTCTTCCCGGCCGGTGACGCCACCGCCGTACAGCAGGGCGTGCGCGCCCTGGCCGCCGATCCGGCCCTGCGCACGGCCTTCGGCGCCGCCGGCCGGGCCATGGTCGAGGGCCGCACCTGGGCGGACGTGGGAGACCAGCTGATCGGCCACTACGCCGACGTGCTGGCCGCGCGCAGGCCGGCGGTGGCGGCATGAACCGATTCGACCGTGGAGGTGCCGGCACGGCCGGCCTGCGGATCGTCCGGCTCGCGAACTTCGTGACCCCCGCCTCCGGCGGGCTGCGCACGGCCCTGCGCGAGCTGGGCAAGGGCTACCGGGCCGCCGGGCACGACCCCGTCCTGGTCGTCCCCGGCGAGAGCGAGAGCGACGAGCAGACCGAGCAGGGACGTGTCATCACCCTGCCGGGGCCCGTGCTGCCCGGCACCGGCGGCTACCGCGTCCTCACCGACAAGCGGCGCGTGGCGCGGCTCCTGGAGGAGCTGGCCCCCGACCGCCTGGAGGTGTCCGACCGTACGACGCTGAGGTGGACCGGCAGATGGGCCCGGCGCGCGCGGGTGCCGGCCGTGATGGTCTCCCACGAGTCCGCCGACGGAGTGCTGCGCACCTGGGGCCTGCCTGAGGGCGCCGCCCGGCGTGCCGCCGACGCGCTCAACATCCGCACCGCGCACACGTACGCGCGCGTGGTGTGCACCACGGAGTTCGCCGAGCGCGAGTTCGTCAGGATCGGCGCCCGCAACGTCGTACGCGCCCCCCTCGGCGTCGACCTGACCGAGCGGCACCCCGCGCTGCGGGACGCGGGCGTGCGCGCGGTGCACGCGCGGGGGGACGAGACGCTGCTGCTGATGTGCTCGCGGCTGTCCGTGGAGAAACGCCCCGGCACCGCCCTGGACGCGCTGGAGACGCTGCTCGGCCGCGGCCGCCGGGCGGTGCTCGTGGTGGCCGGGGACGGTCCGCTGCGGGCCCGGCTCGAACAGCGCGCGCGGGAGCGGCGGTTGCCGGTCACCTTCCTCGGGCATGTCGCCGACCGGCGGGAGCTGGGCGTCCTTCAGGCGTCCGCCGATGTGTGCCTGGCGCCCGGCCCCGCCGAGACGTTCGGGCTGGCCGCCCTGGAGGCACTGGCCTGCGGTACGCCCGTCGCCGTCAGCGCGTCCTCCGCTCTCCCCGAGGTCGTCGGATCGGCCGGTGCCACCGCGGCCGACCACGGCGGGGCGTTCGCGGACGCCGTGGAACTGCTGCTGGCACGGCCCGCGCCGGAGCGCCGGGCGGCGGCACGCGCGCGTGCCGAGTGCTTCGGCTGGCAGCAGGCCGTGGAAGCGTTCCTCACCGCCCATGACGTGCCCCTCGCGCCGCGGCCCACCGTGCCGGAGGGCGTGACATGAGACCCGTGCGGTTCGTGGCCCTCGGCGACTCGCTGACCGAGGGCGTGGGCGACCCGGTCGACGGCGCCTGGCGCGGCTGGGCCGCCCTGCTCGCCCCGTCCCTGTCCGTCTCGCCCGTGGACTTCACCAACCTCGCGGTCAGCGGGGCGCAGACGCGGGACGTGCTGGAGAGGCAACTGCCGGCCGCGCTCGCGCTCCGCCCCGACCTGGTGTCGGTCGTGATCGGCGTCAACGACACCCTGCGCTGCACCTTCGACATCCACGCGGTGGCCGCCCGTCTCGACACCGTGTACGGCGCCCTCACCCGGCACGGGGCGACGGCGCTCACCGCCTGCCTGCCCGATCCGGGAGCCATGCTGGGGCTCCCCGGCGCCCTGGCCCGGCCGCTGGCCCGGCGTCAGCGGGCG
This sequence comes from Streptomyces sp. NPDC028635, assembly GCF_040637635.1. Lineage (NCBI taxonomy): Bacteria > Bacillati > Actinomycetota > Actinomycetes > Kitasatosporales > Streptomycetaceae > Streptomyces > Streptomyces sp. NPDC028635. The sequence continues at coordinate 21,629 of NZ_JBEZWX010000042.1, forward strand.
GTGAACGCCGTCGTGCACGCCCTGTCCGAGCGGTACGGCACGCAGCACCTGCACGCCGACACCGAGGAATGGATCAGGGACCGCGCGATGTGGAGCGCGGACCGTCTGCACCCCGGTGAACGCGGTCACCGGCAGCTCGCCGTCCGCTGTCACGCCCTGCTGGCCGGGGCGGGCCTGGCGAGCGGGCCCGCGCCCTCGGCCGAGCCGGAGTCTCCCGCGCCGACCCGCACGGCGAGTCTGCGGTGGCTGGCCACCGCCGGCACCGGCTGGGTGGCCCGCCGCTGCACCGACCTGCTGCCGCAGCTGCTCACCCTCGCCGCCGACGAACTGCGCCACCGGGCCCGGGGCACCAGCGCCCGCCTCGACCTGCGCACCTCGGCGGCCGTCTCGGCGGCCCTGGCGGCGCTGACGGTGGGGGAGGTGGAGGAGGCGGCGTAGGCGGCCCGCGCGGGGCGGCACACCGTGCCTGGGGGTGCGAGGCGCTGCCGAGAGGGGCAGCCGGCTGACGCAGCCCCCTGCCCGCTGGGTGCGCCGCCGGCCGGGACGGCGCGCGCCGACGGCACGCGCGGTCGGCCGGAGTGGTGTCCGTCCGCCGACGTCACGTCCTACCGGCGACGTACCGCCACGAACCGCACCGGTGTCCCGGGCACGGCCTGCGCCGCGGCAGGAAGGTCGGCGGCGCGGACGACACCGATGACCGGGTAGCCGCCGGTGGTCGGGTGGTCGGCGAGGAAGACCACCGGGCGTCCGTCGGGCGGCACCTGCACGGCCCCCAGGACCATGCCCTCGCTGGGCAGTTCGCCCGCCCGGGCGCGCTCCAGCCCCGGCCCCTCCGTGCGCAGGCCGATGCGGTTGCTCGCGGCGGAGACCCGGTACGCGCGCGTGGTGAAGACGCGCACCGCCTCCGGCGTGAACCACCCGTCGCGCGGCCCCGGCGTCACTCGCAGCACCAGTTCGGACGGCGGACAGGGCTGCGGAGCCACGTCCACGCGCGCGTACGACACCGTCGCCCCGCCCGGTTCCGGTCCGAGAGGGAGCACCGCACCGTCGGCGAGCGGTGCCGGCCCGAGCCCGGAGAGCAGGTCGGTGGAGCGGCTGCCGAGGACCGGTTCGACGGCGACGCCCCCGGAGACGGCCACGTAACCGCGCACCCCGCGCACCGCCGGGCCCACGTCCAGCAGCGCCCCGGCAGGCACCCGTACGGGGGCTCCCCAGGCGGCCGGCCGCCCGTCCACGGTGACCGGGCAGGGAGCGCCGCCCACGGCCACGGTGACCGCGCAGCGCGGACGCAGGGCGCAGCCGGTCAGCGTCGTCTCCAGCACGGCTGCCTCCGCCGGATTGCCGACCAGCCGGTTGACCAGTCCGGCGGCGGGCGCGTCGAGCGCCCCGGAGCGGGGCACGCCGAGATGCGCGTGCCCGGGGCGCCCCCGGTCCTGCACGGTCGTGAGCGCCCCGGCCCGCACGACGGCGAGCGCACGGTCCGTCATGGGGCACCCACCCCGCCCACGGGCACGAACCGCACGCGCGTGCCCGGCGCGAGCAGCGCGGCCGGTACGCGCGCGTGGTCCCACAGCACGGCGTCGGTCGTACCGATCAGCTGCCAGCCGCCGGGGGAGGAGCGCGGGTAGATCCCGGTGTACGGGCCGGCCAGCGCCACCGAACCGGCCGGGACGGCGGTGCGCGGAGTGCCCCGGCGCGGCACGTCGTAGCGGGACGGCAGGCCCGTGAGGTAGCCGAAGCCGGGGGCGAACCCGCAGAAGGCCACCCGGAACTCGGTCGCCGCGTGGATGCTCGCCGCCTCCTCGGCACCGACCCCCCAGTGCGCCGCGACCTCCGTGAGGTCCGGACCGTCGTAGCGGACCGGTATCTCGACCACCTCACGCGCGCGTGCGGGCACGGGCGGGATCTCGGCGCCCGCCAGTTCCGCGGCCACGCGGGCCGGGTCCGGCAGCCCGTCGAGCAGGACCGTGCGTGCCGCCGGGACGATCTCCCGCACGGTGAGCAGTCCCTCGGCGCGCCGGCGCACCAGTTCGGCGTGCAGGGCCGCCGCCTCCTCACCGGAGGCCACCTCGATCAGCAGGGCGTCGTCGCCCACGGGCAGCGCCCTCACGCGAACGCCTCCACCCGCACACCGGCCTCCTCCAGCCGCCGGCGCACCCGGCGGGCCAGCTCCACCGCGCCCGGCGTGTCCCCGTGCAGGCACAGGGAACGCGCGCGTACCTCGATCCGCGCCCCGGAGTGCGCGGTGACCGTCCCGGAGCGGGCGAGGCCCACCGACCGCTCGACCACCGCCTCCGGGTCGGTGATCACGGCGCCGTCCCGGCCGCGCGGCACCAGGGTGGCCTCGTCGGTGTAGGCGCGGTCGGCGAACGCCTCGGTGACGACGGGCAGCCCGGCCTTCTCCGCCCTCTCCAGCAGCCGCGAGCCGGGCAGGCCCAGCACCGGCAGCGTGGCGTCGGCGAGGAGCACCCCGTCGACGACCGCCTGCGCCTGCTCCTCGTCGCGCACCACCCGGTTGTACAGCGCGCCGTGCGGCTTGACGTAGGCCACGCGCGCCCCGGCCGCCCGGGCGAACACCTCCAGGGCGCCGATCTGGTACGCCACTTCGGCGGCCAGTTCGGCGGGCGGCACGTCCATCGCGCGCCGCCCGAACCCGGCCAGATCCCGGTAGGAGACCTGCGCGCCGATCCGCACCCCGCGCTCGGCCGCCAGCTCGCACACCCGGCGCATGGTGACCGCGTCCCCGGCGTGGAAGCCGCAGGCCACGTTGGCGCTGGTGACGACGGACAGCAGCCGTTCGTCGTCGGTCAGCTCCCAGCGGCCGAAGCCCTCACCGAGGTCGGCGTTCAGATCGATCGGGGTCGTCGATTGCGAGGTCATGGATTCTTTCCGGATGCTCAGGCCACGCGGTACTGCTCGTCGCGGGCGTCGGTGAGGAACATCTGTCCCGGTGCGTGGGTGAGGGCGAACGGCGGCCGGGAGGCCGTCAGCGCGGCCTGCGGGGTCACTCCGCAGGCCCAGAACACCGGAATGTCGTCCGGTTCGAGACGAACCGGATCGCCGAAGTCGGGACGGCCGAGGTCGTCGATGCCGAGCGCCGACGGATCGCCGCAGTGTACGGGGCCGCCGTGCACGGCCGGCAGCAGCGCGCTCTGCTGGATCGCCGCCGACAGGTGCTCGGGCGGCACCGGCCGCATCGACACCACGAGCGGGCCGTGCAGCCGCCCCGCCGGACGGCACTGCCGACTCGTCGTGTACATCGGGACGTTGCGGCCCTGCTCGATGTGGCGCAGGGGCACGCCGGCCGAGGTCAGCGCCCATTCGAAGGTGAAGCTGCATCCGATGAGGAACGACACCAGGTCCTCGCGCCAGTACGCCCGCACGTCGGTCGGCTCGTCCACCAGCCGGCCGTGTTCCCACACCCGGTAGCGCGGCAGATCGGTGCGCAGGTCGGCCCCGTCGGCGAGCGTGGTCGTCCACGAACCGGCGTCGGTGACGTCGAGGACCGGGCACGGCTTGGGGTTGCGGGTGCAGAACAGCAGCGTGTCGTACGCCCAGTCGGCCGGGACCGAGATCAGGTTGACCTGCGTGTGGCCGGCGGCGACACCGGCGGTCGGGCCGGACAGCCCCGCCCGGAAGCGGGCGCGCGCGCCCGCAGGGCTCCACGCGTGCGCGTGCGGGTGGACGAGGGTGACGGGACGGTCGTCGGCGCCCGCGGAGGGGGGCGCGCTGTCGTGGGTGCCGCAGCGGAGGACTGTGCCGGCGTGGGTGACGTCGTGAAGGGCCGTGTTGTCGTCCGTGCTGTCGCGGCAAGCCGTGTTGTCGTCCGTGCTGTCGTGGAAGGCCGTGCTGTCGTCCGTGCGGTTCACACCAGTTCCTTCCCGCGCGTCTCCGGAAGCCCCAGCAGGGCGACGGCGGCCAGTCCGTAACCGATCGCGCCGAAGACCAGCGCGCCGCCCACGCCCCAGCTGTCCGCCAGGAAGCCGACCGTGGTCGGGAACACCGCGCCCACGGCGCGGCCGGTGTTGTAGGTGAAGCCCTGGCCGGTGCCGCGCACGGCCGTCGGGTACAGCTCGCTCAAGTACGACCCGAAGCCGCTGAAGATGGCCGACATGCAGAACCCGAGGGGGAAGCCGAGCACCAGCAGCAGGGTGTCGGCGCCGCTCGGGATGTTCGCGTAGACCGCGATGCACAGCGCGGACAGCAGGGCGAACAGCCAGATGTTGCGCCGTCGGCCCAGCCGGTCCGTCAGATAGCCGCCGGTGAGGTAGCCGGTGAACGCGCCGGAGATCAGGAAGGCGAGGTACCCACCGGTGCCGACGACGGACAGACCGCGCTCGGACTTCAGATAGGTCGGCACCCAGGTGGCCAGCGTGTAGTACCCGCCCTGGACGCCGGTCGACAGCAGGCCGGCGAAGACGGTGGTGCGCAGCAGACCCGGCTTGAAGATGGCCGCGAAGGACCCCTTCCGCCCGCTGTGTTCGCGTGCTGCGGTGGCCTGTGGCGCGTCGTGCACCCGGCGCCGTACCCAGACCACGAGCAGGGCGGGCAGCGCGCCGGTCCAGAACATCACTCGCCAGGCGAGAGCGTCGTCGACGAACGAGAACACCAGCGTGTACACGACCACGGCCAGCGCCCAGCCGGCCGCCCAGGCGCTCTGTACGGCGCCGAGGGTGCGGCCGCGGTGCCGGGCGCTCGCGTACTCGGCGACCAGGATCGCACCGACCGCCCACTCGCCGCCGAAGCCGAGGCCCTGCAGCGCGCGGAAGACGAGCAAGGTCTCGAAGTCGGGCGCGAAGCCGCAGGCGACCGTGAAGACGGCGTAGGTGATCACGGTGAGCAGCAGCGCCCGCACCCGGCCCACCCGGTCCGCGAGCATGCCGGCGAGGGCGCCGCCGACCGCGGAGACGACGAGGGTCACCGTGGTGAACAGGCCGGTCTGGCCGCTGTCCAGGCCGAAGTACGCGGACAGCGCGACCATGCTCAGCGGGAGCGTGAAGTAGTCGTAGGAATCGAGCGCATAGCCGCCGAACGCGCCCGCGAAGGCGCGCCGACCGCGCGGCCCGAGGGCGCGCAACCAGCCGAACGCGCCGTCGGAGACACCGGGTTGCGCCGCGGCCGAATGCGCGTCGGCGGTGGCTGCCCGGGGTGGAGGGGTCGTGCTCATGGACACCTCGCTCAGGGGTGACGGAGGAGCATCGGGAAGAGCCGTGCGCAGCACCGTAGAGGATCGTTCAACGATCCTTCAATACCCCCGTTGTCTCGCCCCTGGAGGTGCGATTGAATTCCGGGCATGGCAGAGCAGCTGGCGTCACTGGCCGACGACCGCGCCCTCCTGGGCCGCACCAGTACGGCCGAGCGGGTCTCGGACATCCTCCGGAGCCGGATCGCCGACGGCTTCTTCCCGCCCGGCACCCGGTTGTCGGAGGACAGCATCGGCGGCGCGCTCGGTGTGTCCCGCAACACACTGCGCGAGGCGTTCCGGCTGCTCACCCACGAGCGCCTGCTCGTCCACGAACTCAACCGAGGGGTCTTCGTCAGGGTCCTGACCGTCGAGGACGTGGAGGACATCTACCGCACGCGCGCGTTGGTGGAGTGCGCGGTCGTACGGGGCCTCGGCGACCCGCCGTACGCCCTCGACGGTCTCGCCGCCGCGGTGGCCGAGGGGGAGAGGGCCGGCGCGGAGAACGACTGGAAATCGCTGGGGACCGCGAACATCCACTTCCACCGCGAACTCGTCGCCCTGGCCGGCAGCGAACGCGCCGACGAGCTCATGCGCAGCGTCTTCGCCGAACTCCGTCTGGCGTTCCACGTGGTAGACGACCCACGGCAGCTCCACGAACCGTATCTGGCACGCAACCGGCAGATCCTGCAAACCATGAGGAACGGGGACAAGGCGGGCGCGGAACAGCTGCTCGCCGTGTACCTGCGCGACTCCCTGGACCGGGTGGTCGAGGTCTACCGGCGACGAGTCGGAACCGACGGCCCCCTTCCGGACTGAGGCCGGCCGAACACCTCAGGGGCGCGGGAAGCGCGCGACCGGCCACAACCGGGCCCGCCCCCGAGACAACCGCACATACCCGGCGCTCCCCGGCGGAGCCGCTCGTTTGGGCTGTTGTCAGACCAAGGACCTAGTCTGTGCACCGTGACTTCGCCTGCATCGACGGACAGCGCTCCGCCCCAGCTCAGCGCGGGGCCGCGCCCCGCACCGGGCCCGGCCGCCGACGAGGGCCTGGCGCGCCGGCTGCGCGCGCTCGCGTGCACCGCGCCGATCCACGACCTCGACGCGCGCAAGGCCAACCTCGCCGGTGAGTACTCGGTGTACGGCATGGCGGAGCTCGCCCTCGCCGCCATCGACCTCGTCACACTCAACATGGACTTCGACACGGGCGCCGACCACGAGCAGATCGTCGCCCGGCTGATCCCGCGCATCGGCGCCCAGGCCCCGCAGCGCCCGTCCGCCGAGCACGAGCGGGTGGCCCGCTGGGTCCTGGAGAACCTGATCAACGTCGGCAGCGTCGACCGCGGCTTCCGCGCGGTGTACGGCACCTTCGCCGCCGACGGCGCCTATGTCCGCCGCGACTACGACTTCAAGCTGATCGAAGAGGTCCCGGGGCCCGGCGGCACGGTCTATCTGCGCACCACCGACGAAGCCGTCAACGTCCTCGTCGGAGCCCTCGACACCGACGTCACCAGCGCCCAGATCGCCGCCGAGGTCAAGCTCGAGGTCCTGATCAGCCGCGGCCGGCTGGCCGATGCCCAGCTCGCCGCCGAGCAGGCCCGCTACCGGACGGTGCAGTACTCCGAGACCCTGCGCCGCGCCCTGGACGCGACCCGGCGCAACGTCCGCGCGGTGGACTGGCTCAACGCCGTACCCGACATGATCGCCGAGGCCCTCGACCACGTCGCCGAGCGGTACCGCCACGAGAACGCGATCCTCACCAACATCCGCAAGGCCCGCGACGAGTCCGAGGACCCCGAGCAGAAGCGGCGCGCCGCCGAACTCGTCGACATCGTCAAGGACTGCATCCGCCGCCACACCCAGCTGCAGTCCCGCCTGCTGGAAGCCGGCCCCCTCTTCCGCGCCGAACAGGACCGGCAGGCCTTCGCCACGCCGCTGACCACCTCCGGACTCGACCTGTACGGCCACCTCCTCGCGCCGACCCTGCCGCTGCCGCTGGAGCAGGCCACGCGCGTGACGGACGCGTTCTTCCACCGCGGCACCGGCCTGCGCACGCCGGTGGCCGTCAGGGTCGGCGACCTGGTCGACATACTGCTGACCCCGCCCGTCGAACGTGAGCACCTCGGCGCCGAGATGCCCGAGCCCGATCTCGTCGCCACGCCCGACGACAGCCGGTTCAGCGAGGAGCAGATGGCCGCCGCGCAGGAGCTGCTCGACCTGCCGCACGACGCGCCCCGCCGGCTGTCCGGCCTGCTCGCCGAGGCCCGTACCAAGGACCCCGACCTTCCGTACCTGGTCGCGCTGCTGGCCGTGCACGCGGCCAGCCCGCCCTTCGGCACCGCCTACCGGCAGGGCGAGCAGAAGCTGCTGTTCGCCGTCGACGACGGCACCGAACTGGACGACCCGGAGTTCGGCGGCGCCGACCTCATCGTCGGCACGGCCCTGTTGGACGCGGCAGGGATGGCCGCGGACCGGACGGAAGCGGCATGAGCCGGTACGCGCACACCCCGCACGACCGGCCGCGGCTGTACGACCGGCACGGCGCGCCCCGGTTGCACGACCGGCACGGCGCGCCCCGGTTGCACGACCGGCACGATCAGCCGCAGTGGTACGACCGGCCCGGCCTGCCGCGGTTGTACGACTCGCACCACCTGCCGCGGTTTCGCGACCGGCACGACCTGTACGAACCGCACCACCGGCACGACCCGCACGACCCGCACGACCCGCACGACCCGCATGCCCCGCACGACAAGGAGCGACAGCCGTGACCGAGCACGTCGAGTGGAGTGAGCCGGAAGCCGGACCCGCCCCGGCGGCCGCCGCCGTCACCCCCGCCGACGCCGCCGACGCGGCCCGGCTCGTCGCCTTCGGCCTGCAGCCCAAGCTCCAGCCGGCCCGCGACCAGGAGTACGCCGACCTGCTGCGCCGTTACCGCGAGGACCCGCCGTTCGCCCGGCTCGCCGACGCCGTCGCCGCCGGCCTCGGTCTGGTGGTGCTGGAGGTGTCCCCGCGCGCCGGCATGGCCGTGACCGCCGCCGAGGACTCCGTCTTCGCCGTCCGCATGGGCGACTACGCGCGTCGCGCCTCCGCCGACTCCGGCGACCGCTTCCTGCACGGCCTCGCCCATCTCGCCGTGGCGGCCCTCGCCTTCCCGCGCCCCGAGGACCTCGCCGACGACGGCTACATCGGCCGCGTCACCGTCAACGGCGTGGACGCCTTCGTCCGGCAGGCCTGCCGCCGTCTGGAGGAGCGGGCCGCCGAACAGGGTGAGAACACCGACCCGGTCACCGACGCGCCCGGCCTGGAGGCCGCCTGGCGGATCTGGGCCAGACGCAGCGCCACCGGCGCGACCAAGGACGCCCGCCGGCTCGCCGGTTCGACCACCGGCATCGTCGCCAAGGCCGTCACCTTCCTCACCGACTCCGGGTTCCTGCAGCGCACCGGCGACGACAACGGCGGCACCTACCGCACCACGGCCCGCTACCAGCTCCAGGTGCGCGACATGGCCGGGAGCGCCGCCATGGCCGAACTGCTGGAGCTGGGCGTCGTCCCCGTCACCGACGGCACGCCGACCCTGCTGCCCGCCGAGGACACCGAGGACCTGGACCTGGTGGCCGACGCCGGGCTTCCGTTCCACTCCTGAGCGACGCCCGCCGAACAACCCGCCGCACCACCGCACCTGTTTCGAAGACTTAACGAGAGTCCGCCATGTACGAGCTGTCCCGGGTCCGCCTCTACTCCATCGGTCCCGCCGGTGCCCGCTACGCCGACACCGTGCTTGACCTGCGAGGCGTGGGTGAGCCGGTGCCCGACCCCGCGCCCACCCAGGCGGAGTTCTTCGAGGAGGAGCCGGTCGGCCCGCCGCGCCGTCCCGCCCCGGCGGGTGTGCTCTTCCTGGAGAACGGCGGCGGCAAGTCCGTCCTGCTCAAACTGATCTTCTCGGTGATGCTGCCGGGCCACCGCAACACCCTCGGCGGCGCCAGCTCCGGCGTGCTGCGCAAGTTCCTGCTCGCCGACGACTGCGGGCACGTCGCCCTGGAGTGGCAGCACGTGCAGACCGGCGAGTGCGTCGTCGTCGGCAAGGTCAGCGAGTGGCGCGGCCGCCAGGTCTCCAACGACCCGCGCAAGTTCGCCGAGGCCTGGTACTCCTTCCGGCCCGGCCCCGGGCTCACCCTGGACAACCTGCCGGTCGCCGAGTCCACCGCCGTGCGCCCGCCCGTCGAGGGCCAGTCCGGCGCACAGGGCCGCCGTCGCACCATGAAGGGCTTCCGTGACGCCCTCACCGAGGCCGGCAAGGCGTACCCGCACCTGGAGGTGCACTGGGAGGAGATCCACGACCGCTGGATCGAGCACCTCGGCGACCTCGGCCTCGATCCCGAACTCTTCCGCTACCAGCGGGAGATGAACGCCGACGAGGGTGAGGCCGCCGGCCTGTTCGCGGTGAAGAAGGACTCCGACTTCACCGACCTGCTGCTGCGCGCGGTCACCGACACCCGCGACACCGACGGCCTCGCCGACCTGGTCGGCGGCTTCGGCAACAAGCTCGGCCGGCGCGCCGAGCTGATCGCCGAACGCGACTTCACCGCCGGCTCCGTCGACCTGCTCGGCCGGATCGTCGAAGCGGCCGACGCCCGCGCCCGCGCGCGAGACATTCACGCGGGCGCCGAGCGCCGCACCCGCACCCTGGCCCGCCGGCTGACCGCACGGGCCGTGCAGGAACGCGCCCGCGCCACCGACCTCGCCCAGCGGGTCACCGCCGCCGCCTACGCCGTCACGCACAGCGAGGGCGCCCGCGAGCGCAGCGCCCTCATCGCGGCCGAACTCGCCTACCGGCACGCCTCCTTGGCCCTGGCCGCCGCCGAGAAGGCCGCCGCGGCGCAGAAGCGGGAGCTGGCCGACGCCCGCACCCTGCACGCCGCCTGGCAGGCCGCCGAGGCCGTCCTGCGCCACCGCGCGGCCGCCGACCGGGTCGCCCGGGTGTCGGCCGCGATCCAGGAGGCGGAGCGGGACGCGGCCCCCGCGCTCGCCGCGCGCACCAAGGCCGCCGTCGACCTCGTCCGGGCCCTGCACGCTGCCGCGGAGAACGCCGAGAACCTCGCCAACGAGGAGGAGGAACGCTCCGCGCAGCTCCAGGAGGTCAGCGACGCGGCCTACCGGGACTCCACCGCCGCCGCGACCGAGGCGCAGCGCGCCCGCAGTGAGGTCGGGCATCTGCGCCAGCGCCTCAGCGAGGTCGAACAGGAGACCGCCGAGGCCGTCCGCGCCGGCTGGCTCGACGACAGCACACCCGACGCCGACCCGGCCCGCGCCGCCCTCGCCGCCAGCGACGCCGAGAAGACCGCGGTCGCCGCCTGGGACACCGCCCGCGAGGCGGCGCGCCGGGCCACCGAGCACGCGCGCGAGGCGGCCGCCGCCGAGACCCGCGCCGAACTGACCGCCGCCCGCGCGGCCGACGCCGCCACCGCCGCCGAGCGCTCCCACGACGGCGAACGCCGCACCGCGGAGGCGCTGTCCCGCGAGGAGCGGCTCGCGGAGCTGCTCGGCCTGACCGACACGCGCTCCGCCATCCCGCAGCCCCGGCAGGGCGACGACACCGGCGGCCGGGGTGCCCTGACGCCGGAGGAGCTGGACCGCTGCGCCGACGAGCTGCGTGGACTCCTCGACGACGCCGTCTCCTCGGCCGAACGCCAGCTGTTCGACCTGCGTACGGCCGCCGCCGACGACGCCCGCATCCTGGGCGCGCTCGGTGACGGCGGGCTGCTGCCGCCCGGCCCGGACGTCCTCGCCACCGTCGAGTTCCTCGGCGAGCACGGCATCCCCGCCCTGCCCGGCTGGCGCTACCTCGCCCAGGCCGTCGACCCCGCCGACCACGCGCGCGTGCTGGCCGCCCGGCCCGAACTCGTCGACGGCGTGATCATCACCGACCCCGACTCGCACGCCCGCGCGCGTCAGGCGCTCGGCGACGCGGCCCTGCTGCCCCGCTCGGCCGTCGCCGTCGGCACCGCCGCCGCCCTGCTGGCCCCCACCCCGGCCGTGGAGACGGACACCGGGGACGTGTTCCTCGTCCCGCCGAACCCGGCCATGCACGACGAGCACGCCGCCGACGAGGAACGGCAGGCGCTGCGCGCCCGGGCGACCGAGCGCGACGAGGAGATCCGCGCCCTCGCCGCACGCCTGGGCAAGGACCGCGAGCTGTCCGCGCGGCTCGCGTCCTGGCGCACCGGCTGCCCCGCCGGACGGCTCGTCGAACTCGCCGAGGCCGCCCGTGAGGCACGCGCGTTCGCCGAGGAGACCGAGGCGGAGCTGACCGAGGCCCGCACCGCCCGCGCCGAGGCCGAGGAGACCGCCGCCGAGGCGGTCCGCGTCCGCGACGAGCGGCAGGAGGCCGCGCAGAAGGCCCGCCGCGCCGCCGACGCCCTGGCCGGACTCGCCTTCCGGCTGCGCGAACGCGCCGGCTGGCAGGCCCGCGTGCGCGAACTCGCCGACGAGGCCACCGAGAGCGAGGCCCGCGCCCAGGCCTGCCTGGAGCGGGCCCGCGCCGCCGACGAGGACCGCCGCGCCGCCCAGCGCGCCGCCGACGACGCCCGCCGCACCGCACGCGCGCTGCGCGCCGAGCGCTCCGAGATCGCCGGCGCCCCCGACGACGTACCGGAGGCGGACGGGGACACGGTCAAGACGTCCCTGCCCGCGCTGCGCGAGGCCTACCGGGCCGCTTCCCAGGTGTACGAGAAGGTGGGTGTCGGCGCCGATCTGCGGGCCGAACAGGCCCGCGCCGAGAGCGACGAGAGCGCCGCCCGGGCCGAACTGGACCGGCTGAGCAACAAGGTCCGCACCCGCGCCGAGCAGCTGCTCGAATCCCCCGACGGCTCCGACGGGCCGTCCCGGCAGGCGGCCGCCGCCCGCGCCGAGGAGCTGGTGCAGCTCCTGGAGACGCGCATGTCGAACGCGAGCGAACAGCTCGGCCGGCTGCGCGGCGAGGCCGAACGGCACGCCCCCGAGGACGGCGAGGCCCACACCGAACTGCCCGAGGAACTCGTCCCCCGCGACGCCGACCACGCGCAGGCCCTGCTGCGCACGGCGAGCGCCGAACTCGGCTCGCGCACCGAGGCCCTGGCCCAGGCGCGCGACGCGCACGCCGAGCTGCTCCAGGCCCACCGCGCCGCCGAGGACGCGGTCGGCGGCTTCGAGGAACTCGCCGCGATGCTCCGCGACCTGCTGCGCGAGCACGCCGGCGAGGAGGAACAGGAGGAGTCCGAGCCCTACCCCGGCACGCTGGAGGAGGCCCGTCAGGCGGCCGCCGAGACCCGCCGTTCCCTGCGCGGCTGCGCCGCCGACCTGTCCGCCGCCGAGGCCTCCGTCCGCGAGGCGAGCGACATCCTCGTCCGGCACGCCAACTCCACCCGCTACGAGCAGGTCCGCACCCCGGCCCGGCAGCAGATCCGCGAACTGCCCGCCTCCGCGCTGCCCGAGCACGCCCAGAAGTGGGCCGACGCCTTCGCGCCCCGCCTGCGCGTCCTCACCGATGAGCTGGCGCAGCTGGAGCGCAACCGCGACTCGATCGTGGACCGGCTGCGCGGCCTCGTGGAGACCGCGCTGGCCACCCTTCGCTCGGCTCAGCGGCTGTCCCGGCTGCCCGAGGGGCTCGGCGAGTGGTCCGGGCAGGAGTTCTTGCGCATCCGCTTCGAGGAGCCCGACCAGGCGACCCTCACCGAGCGCCTCGGCGAAGTCATCGACGAGGCCACCCGCGCGGCCGTGAAGAAGAACTCCGACCTGCGCCGCGACGGCATGTCCCTGCTGCTGCGCGGGGTGGCCGCGGCCCTGCAGCCCAAGGGCGTCGCCGTGGAGATCCTCAAGCCGGACGCCGTGCTGCGCGCCGAGCGGGTACCGGTCGGGCAGATGGGCGACGTGTTCTCCGGCGGCCAGCTGCTCACTGCCGCGATCGCGCTGTACTGCACGATGGCCGCGCTGCGGTCCAACGACCGGGGCCGGGACAAGCACCGGCACGCCGGCACGCTGTTCCTCGACAACCCCATCGGCCGCGCCAACGCCACCTATCTCCTGGAGCTGCAGCGAGCCGTGTCCGACGCGCTCGGTGTGCAACTGCTGTACACCACCGGCCTGTTCGACACCACCGCCCTCGCGGAGTTCCCGCTGGTGATCCGGCTGCGCAACGACGCCGACCTGCGGGCCGGCCTGAAGTACATCAGCGTCGAGGAACACCTGCGGCCCGGTCTGCCCCAGCAGATCCCCGCCGGGGAGGCGGCACACAGCGAGATCACAGCGACGCGGATGTACAAGCGACCGGCCCCGACGACTCCCTAGCCGCTCGTGGGGCGGCGGCCCGCGGTGTCAGGGTGCACCCGTGGTGTCAGGGGTGCACCCGCGGTGCCAGGGGTGCGCCCGTGGTGTCAGGGGTGCGACAGCTGTCCGGCGCCCCCGCGCCGCCGTATCCGCCCCTGGCCCCGCTCGGCCGCCCGCCGGGCGCGCCGCCGCTCGCGGCGCAGCGCCCGCGCGGTGCTGCTCGGTGTCGACACCACGCCGTTGCGCTGGTTCCACACCTGGCGGGTCACCCACACGTCGAGGACGCTCCAGGTGGCGACCACGGTGCTCGCGATGCTGCTCAGCACCATCGGGAAGGCCAGCCAGGACCCGGCCATGGTGCACAGGAAGGCCACCACGGCCTGTATCAGGGTCACGGCGATGATCAGCACCGCCCTCACGGCGGCCGTGCGCACCGGGTCGGGCAGCCGGCGCCGTCGTGCGGGCTCCTCGACCCACAACGGCCGGTACGTTTCCCGGCTTCCGGGAACCGCCCGCTCGGCCGGGCCCTCGTCGGCCGGACCACCGAGATCCGGGCGTTGCCGTCCCCGCCGCTTCGTCGTGCCTCCCGTCGTGCCGGTTCCAGGTGCCTGGCGCCGCTCCGCCGTGCCCATCAACGTGCCCCTCCCCACCGCCGGTCGAACCGTTCCCCTCGTCACCGGAAGATCTCCGGCTCCTTGACTGGCTGCCCGGCTTGCGCTGCTTTATGCCCCCGGGAGGCGGGATGTGGCTCCTGTGGCGCCTTCCGCCCCCATTTCCTGTAGAGAAGGACGAACAGGACCGCGCGAAGATTCCCACGCGGCGTAAGAATTCAGCCAGTTCCCGAAGTTCGCTGCGCCGGTCCGCGGCGGCCGTCCCGCCGTAGCCCGCCGGACAATCTCCCGCAATGCCCCGACACTTCCCCATGTCGCGCCACCGGTACGGAAGTTCAGGTTCCGGACGGCTCTTCGAGTTCCCTGTCCGTCGGTAGTAGGCTCGCGCCGTTTGTTGACGTACATGTGTACCCCCTGCTGGTGGGGGTCGAGCTGGGGGAGGCCATGCGCTTTCGCGGGAAGTCGATCCGCCGGAAGATCGTGGCGCTGCTTCTCGTGCCGCTGGTGTCCCTGACCGCGATCTGGGGCTTCGCCACGGTGCTCACCGGACGGGAGGCCGCCCGGCTGTTCGGGGTCTCCTCCGTCATGGAGAACGTCGGCTTTCCGGTCGAGGACACCGTCCGCGTCCTGCAGCAGGAACGCCGGCAGACCCTCGTCTACCTGGCGGACCCACGGGCCGCCGACGCCCTGTCCGCGCTGCGCCGCACCCGCACCGCCACCGACAAGGCCGTCGCCGAGGTGCGGCGCGGGGCGACGACGTCCGATGTGCGCGAGGACCTCGACACGGACGACAGCGAGGCCGTCACCGCCATCCTGGACGCCTTCGACGGCATCGACTCCCTGCGCCGCAGCGTCGAACAGGGCACCGTCAGCCGAGCCCAGGCCCTCGACCTCTACGACCGCCTGGTCGACCCGTGCTTCACCCTGCTGTCCAAACTCGACGTCGTCGACAGCGTCGAGATGGACAAGGAGTACCGGGCCCTCGTCAACGCCGCCCGCGCCCGCGAACTTCTCTCCCGCGAGGACGCCCTGCTCGGCTCGGCCCTGGTGGTCGGAAAGCTCCGCCGGGACGAGATGCGCCATGTCTTCGACCTGGTCGCCCAGCGAGAGGTCCTCTACGAGGTCAGCCTCCCGCAACTGCCCGGCGGGGAGCGCGAACGCTACGAACGCTTCTGGAGGAACGCCACCACCGCACCGCTGCGCTCCGCCGAACAGTCGGTCGTCACCGCGTCCCCCGGCCGCCTGCCCGACGGCGTGACCGCCAAAGACTGGGACACCGCGGCAGGCACCACGCTGCGGGACCTCGGCACCCTCGACGACCAGGCGGGCGACCGCTACCAGGACCGGGTCCAGCCCGTCGCGATGAACGTCATCCTCAAGGCGGTCTTCGCCGCGGCCCTCGGCCTCGTCGCCCTGGTGCTGTCCCTGCTGCTGTCGGTGCGCATCGGCCGCGCCCTCGTCCGGGACCTGCGCCAGCTGCGCACGGAGGCGCACGAGGCGTCCGGCGTGCGGCTGCCCAGCGTGATGCGGCGCCTGTCCGCCGGCGAGAAGGTCGACGTGGAGACCGAGGTCCCGCGCCTGGAGTACGACCGGAACGAGATCGGCGAAGTCGGGCAGGCCCTCAACACCCTGCAGCGCGCCGCCGTCGAAGCCGCCGTGAAGCAGGCCGAGTTGCGCGCCGGCGTCTCCGAGGTGTTCGTCAACCTCGCCCGCCGCAGCCAGGTCCTGCTGCACAAGCAGCTCACTCTGCTCGACACCATGGAGCGCAGGACCGAGGACACCGAGGAACTCGCCGACCTCTTCCGCCTCGACCACCTGACGACCCGGATGCGCCGGCACGCCGAGGGCCTGGTGATCCTCTCCGGTGCCGCCCCCTCCCGGCAGTGGCGCAAACCCGTCCAGCTGATGGACGTGGTCCGGGCCGCCGTCGCGGAGGTCGAGGACTACGAACGCATCGAGGTCCGCCGGCTGCCGCGGGTCGCCGTCACCGGCCCGGCCGTCGCCGACCTCACCCACCTCGTCGCCGAACTCCTCGAGAACGCCACCGTCTTCTCACCGCCCCACACCGCCGTCCACGTCGTCGGCGAGCGGGTCGCCAACGGATTCACCCTCGAGATACACGACCGCGGCCTGGGCATGACCGCCGAGGCTCTGCTCGACGCCAACCTGCGCCTCGCCGAGACGCCCGAGTTCGAGCTGTCGGACACCGACCGGCTCGGCCTGTTCGTGGTCAGCCGGCTCGCCCAGCGCCAGAACGTCCGGGTCTCCCTCCAGCCGTCCCCCTACGGCGGCACCACCGCCATCGTCTTCCTACCGGACGCGCTGCTGAGCGACGACGTCCCCGACACCAACGGCATCGGCTTCCGCCTGGACCGTCCGCACACCGCCAAGGACACCAAGGCGGCCGGCCGGCGCCGGGCAGCCCTCGCCAAGGGCCCCGTGCAGCTGCCGGGCCTGCCCGCCTCGCTGCTGGACGGCCCGGTCGAGCTGGACGCTCCCGTCGATCTGAACGCGCTCGGCGACCTGCCCGACGTCCTCGACGACGACAGTGGCCTGTTCCGTCCCCGCCGCTCCGTGACGGGGACGCCGGACGCCCCCGTGGGCGAACCACGCGGATCGCTGCGCGGCAGCCTCGGCGCCCGGCGCGAAGCGGACACCGTCGACCCGGACGAGCGGACGCAGGCCGCGGGCGGCCCGGTGCCGCTGTCCCGACGCCAGACCCCCAAGCTCGTCAGCTCGCACGGCCGTCCGGTCGGCGAGCGACGCTCACGGCGGGACGAAGAGGACGCCGAGCCCGCGCCCCGGCGTCCGGCGCCCGAAGGGGAGAACCTGGCGCCCCTGCCCACTCGCCGCCGTGGCGGCCCGGCACCACACCACCGCGGCACGGCCGACCGCCGCCCGGTCGAGCCGGCCACCGCCGGTGCCGACGACCCGGCGGGCGCCCCCGCGCTGCCCCGGCGGACGCGTGGCGGGACCTCGCCGTCGGAACCGGTCGCCCCGCGACGGCACGATCTGCCCTCCGGCGACGCGGCCGACTCCGCCGAGAGCCGGCCCGCGTCGACACCGGGCGGCAGCGGACCGGCGGAGGCCGGACCGAGCCGTGACGACCACGACCGGCGGCCACCGGAGCGCCCCGGCCGGCCCGGCCGAACCTCCTCGGACGAGCGGAACGCCGCCGAGCCGACCGCCGCCGGCACCCGCACCGAGGGCCAGGACCCACGCCGGCCGGACACCTCCGCCCGGGCCTCCTCCGACGAGCGGGACACCACCGGTACCACGCCGCCCGCCACGCCCGCCGAGGCTCCCGCCGCGCAGGGCCGGTTGCCCCGGCGGGTGCGCCAGGCCAGCCTGGCCCCGCAGCTCAAGCAGACACCCGCCCATGGCTCCCGCCCCGCGGCGGACGAGCCCGGGGAACGGGACGCGGAGGAAGTACGCAGCCGTATGGCCTCGCTCCAGCGGGGCTGGCAGCGCGGCCGCGAGGAGAACGCCGCCGGCGAGAACGCCCGGAGCGGCTCAGCACCACAGGGAACCACTAAGGGGGACGGTCGATGACCGCACCGAAGCCGACCGGCCGCACGACCAGCAACGGGGAGCTCAACTGGCTGCTCGACGACCTGGTGGACCGCGTCGCGAGCATCCGCAAGGCCGTCGTGCTCTCCGGCGACGGCCTGCCGACCGGGGTGTCCAAGGACCTGACCCGGGAGGACGGCGAGCACCTCGCCGCCGTCGCCTCGGGCTTCCACAGCCTCGCCAAGGGCGTGGGCCGCCACTTCGAGGCCGGCAGTGTCCGCCAGACCGTGGTGGAGCTCGACGACGCCTTCCTCTTCGTGACCGCCGCGGGCGACGGCAGCTGCCTCGCCGTGCTGTCCGACGCCGACTCGGACGTCGGCCAGGTCGCCTACGAGATGACCCTCCTCGTCAAGCGGGTCGGTGTGCATCTGGGCACCGCGCCGCGCACCGATCTGCCCTCCGGCGGGTAGTGAGAGGTCATGAGCGCAGACGGTCAGGCAAGCAGCCGCTGGTTCGACGAGGAGGCCGGACCGGTCGTCCGCCCGTACGCCATGACGCGCGGCCGCACCACCAGTGCGGCCCAGCACCGCCTCGACCTGATCGCGGTGGTCGTCGCGGAACCCGGCGCGGGCGACCCGGAAACCGATCCCACGCTCTCCCCGGAGCACGTGGACATCGTCGAGCTGTGCCGCACCACCCCGCAGTCGGTCGCCGAGCTGGCCGCGGAGCTCGATCTGCCCATCGGCGTGGTCCGGGTCCTCGTCGGCGATCTCGTGCACGGTGAATTCGTCCATGTGAACCGGCCCGTACCGCCTGCCGAGCTGCCCGACGAGAGTATTCTGCGCGACGTGATCAACGGCCTGCGAGCGCTGTGAACAGCGTGGAAGCCGGGTGAGGACATGACGGGCTGGCAGTTCTGGGTCGACCGGGGCGGCACGTTCACCGACATCGTCGCGCGCCGCCCGGACGGCCGCCTGCTGACGCACAAACTGCTCTCGGACACCCCCGCACGCCATGAGGACGCGGCCGTCACCGGCGTGCGCACCCTGCTCGCCGGTTCCCCGGAGCCGGTGGAGGCCGTCCGCATGGGCACCACGGTCGCCACCAACGCCCTGCTTGAACGCAAGGGCGAACGCACCCTGCTGGTGATCACCCGCGGCTTCCGCGACGCCCTGCGCATCGCCTACCAGAACCGCCCGCACATCTTCGCCCGCCGCATCGAGCTGCCCGAACTGCTCCACGAGCGGGTCGTCGAGGTCGACGAACGCATGGCCGCCGACGGGACCGTACTGCGCGCCCCCGACCTGGACGCTCTCGCCGGACCCCTCCGGCAGGCGTACGACGACGGGATCCGCGCCGTCGCCGTGGTCTGCATGCACAGCCATCTCCACCCGGCGCACGAGAGGGCCGTAGGCGAGCTGGCCGAGCGCATCGGTTTCCCGCAGATCTCGCTGTCCAGCGAGGTCAGCCCCCTGATGAAGCTCGTCCCGCGCGGCGACACCGCCGTCGTCGACGCCTACCTCTCGCCCGTGCTCCGCCGGTACGTCCAGCACGTCGCCGACGAGCTCAAGGGCGTACGGCTGATGTTCATGCAGTCCAACGGCGGTCTCGCCGAAGCCGGGCAGTTCCGCGGCAAGGACGCCATCCTGTCGGGCCCGGCCGGTGGCATCGTCGGCATGGCCAGGATGTCGCAACTGGCCGGCTTCGACCGGGTCATCGGCTTCGACATGGGCGGCACCTCCACCGACGTCTCGCACTTCGCCGGCGCCTACGAACGCGTCTTCACCACGCAGATCTCCGGCGTCCGGCTGCGCGCGCCGATGCTCGACATCCACACCGTCGCGGCCGGAGGCGGCTCGGTCCTGCACTTCGACGGCTCCCGCTACCGCGTAGGGCCGGACTCGGCGGGCGCGGACCCCGGCCCCGCCTGCTACCGCGCCGGCGGGCCACTGGCCGTGACGGACGCCAACGTCATGCTCGGCCGTATCCAGCCGGCCCACTTCCCCCAGGTCTTCGGCCCGGACGGCGACCAGCCCCTGGACGCCGACATCGTCCGGGACCGCTTCACCGCGCTCGCCCGGCGGATCCATGAGCGGACCGGCGACAACCGCACCCCCGAACAGGTCGCCGAGGGCTACCTGCAGATCGCCGTCGCCAACATCGCCAACGCGGTGAAGCGGATCTCCGTGCAGAAGGGCCACGACGTCACCCGCTACACCCTCACCACGTTCGGCGGCGCGGGCGGCCAGCACGCGTGCAGGGTGGCCGACTCGCTCGGCATCCGCACCGTCCTCGTCCCGCCCATGGCCGGCGTGCTGTCCGCCCTCGGCATCGGCCTCGCCGACACCACCGCCATGCGCGAACAGTCCGTCGAGGCACCACTGGATCCCTCCGCACTCCCCGGCGTGCGCCGGACGGCCGACGACCTGGAGGCCGCGGCCCGCGCGGAACTCCTCGCCGAGGACGTGCCCGAGGACCGCATCCGTGTCAGCCGCCGTGCCCAACTGCGCTACGACGGCACCGACACCACCCTCACCGTCGAGCTGACCGAGCCGGATGCCATGCGGCAGGCGTTCGAGGAACGTCATCGCGCCACGTACTCCTTCACGCTCGACCGTCCGATCGTCGTCGAAGCCCTCTCCGTCGAAGCCACCGGCATCACTGAACCCCCCGATCTGTCCGCCCTCGCCCCGTACGAAGGCACCCCGGCCGCGCCCGAGACCGTCCGCCTCCACACCGGCGGCGCCTGGCGCGACGTACCCCTGCACCGCCGTGAGCACCTGGCTCCCGGCCATGCCGTCACCGGACCCGCGATCATCACGGAGGCCAGTGCGACCACCGTCGTCGACGACGGCTGGGAGGCCGTCGCCCGTGACGACGGGCATCTGGTCATGGAACGCGTCGCGGTCACGCAGAGTTCCCACATCGGCACGGAAACCGATCCCGTCCGGCTGGAGATCTTCAACAACCTCTTCATGTCGATCGCGGAACAGATGGGCGCCCGCCTGGAGTCCACCGCCCAGTCGGTCAACATCAAGGAGCGTCTGGACTTCTCCTGCGCCCTGTTCGACCCCGACGGGAACCTGGTGGCCAACGCCCCGCACATCCCCGTCCACCTGGGCTCGATGGGCACCAGCGTCAAGGAGGTCATCACACGCCGCGGGGCCCGGATGCGGCCCGGCGACACCTACGCCGTCAACGACCCGTACCACGGCGGCACCCATCTGCCCGACGTCACCGTGATCACCCCCGTCTTCGACACGGAGGGTGAGCGGATCCTCTTCCACGTCGCCTCCCGGGGCCACCACGCCGAGATCGGCGGCATCGCGCCGGGCTCCATGCCCGCGGGCAGCCGGACCATCGAGGAGGAAGGGGTGCTGTTCGACAACTGGCTGCTCGCCGAAGGCGGCCGGCTGCGCGAGCAGGAGACCTACCGCCTGCTGACCGAGGCGCCGCACCCCTCACGCAACCCCGCAACCAACCTCGCCGACCTGCGGGCCCAGATCGCCGCCAACCACAAGGGCGTCGAGGAGGTCGGCCGCATGATCGACGCGGTCGGACTCGACGTCGTCCAGGCGTACATGAGGCACGTCCAGGACAACGCCGAAGAGGCCGTCCGCCGGGTGATCGACGCGCTGGACGACGGCGAGTACGCCTACGAGACGGACTCCTCGGCGGTGATCCGGGTACGCGTGCGCGTGGACCGCGCCGAGCGCACCGCCACCATCGACTTCACCGGCACCTCCGCACAGCTGGACACGAACTTCAACGCGCCCTTCTCGGTCGTCAACGCCGCCGTCCTGTACGTCTTCCGCACCCTGGTCGCCGATGACATCCCGCTCAACGACGGCTGCCTGCGCCCGCTGCGGATCATCGTGCCGCCCGGCTCGATGCTGGCGCCCGAGCCGCCCGCCGCCGTCGTGGCCGGCAATGTGGAGACGTCCCAGGCCATCACCGGTGCGCTGTACGCGGCGCTGGGCGTGCAGGCCGAGGGTTCCGGCACGATGAACAACGTCACCTTCGGCAACGACCGGCACCAGTACTACGAGACCGTCGCCTCCGGGTCCGGCGCCGGGGACGGTTTCCCCGGCGCCGGCGTCGTGCAGACCCATATGACGAACTCCCGGCTCACCGACCCCGAGGTGCTGGAGTGGCGGCTGCCCGTGCGGCTCGAGGAGTTCGCGATCCGGCGCGGCAGCGGCGGAGCCGGACGGTGGTGCGGCGGCGACGGAGCGGTGCGCCGCATCCGCTTCGACGCCCCCATGACCGTCTCCACGCTGTCGCAGCACCGCAGGGTGCCGCCCTACGGGATGGCGGGAGGCCGGCCGGGAGCCCTGGGCGCCAACCGGATCGAGCGCGCCGACGGCACCGTGACCCGCCTAGGCGGCAGCGGCTCGGCCGACGTCGCACCCGGCGACGTACTCGTCATCGAAACCCCCGGCGGAGGGGGCTACGGCCCGCCGCCGGACGACACCCAGCGAGCAGGAGAAGGAACCGATGATCTTCGGGCGCTCTGAACGAGGCAAGCCCCCGGTCGAGCCCGTCACGCTCAAGATCCTCGTGGCCGGCGGCTTCGGCGTGGGCAAGACCACGCTGGTCGGCGCGGTCAGCGAGATCAGGCCGCTGCGCACCGAGGAACTGCTCACCGAGGCGGGACGCCCGGTCGACGACACGCGAGGAGTGGAGAGCAAGCACACCACCACCGTCGCGATGGACTTCGGGCGCATCACCCTCCGCGAGGACCTCGTGCTGTACCTCTTCGGCACACCCGGCCAGGAACGCTTCTGGTTCATGTGGGACGAGTTGTCGGGGGGCGCGCTCGGCGCCGTCGTCCTCGCCGACACCCGCCGCCTGGAGGACTGCTTCGCCGCCGTCGACTACTTCGAGCGCCGCTCCATCCCCTTCGTCGTCGGCGTCAACTGCTTCGAGGGTGCCGCACGCCATCCGGCCGAGGACGTCCGCGCGGCGCTGGACCTGGACGACGAGGTTCCGGTCGTGCTGTGCGACGCCCGCGACCGCGGGTCGGTCAAGGACGTGCTGATCGGCGTCGTCCAGCACGCGATGGCCTGCACGGCGGAACACCGCCGGGCCGTCACCACCTGACGTAATACCTGACGCACGGGCGCGGCTCGTACCCCCGCCGACCGGGGTACGAGCCGCAGTCCGTGAGCGCACGCACGCGTGTCTCTCAGGTGCGGTGCGCAGTTCCTCGGAAGCCGCGCACGCGCGCGTGGCTAGTCGTCACCGTCCTCCAGCCAGCCGAAGCTCTTCTCCACCGCCTTGCGCCAGTTGTGGTACTCGCGCTCGCGCACCGACTCCTCCATCGACGGCCTCCACTCGGCGTCCTCCTGCCAGTGCGCCTTCAGCTCGTCCAGGTCGTTCCACACCCCGGTGGCCAGTCCCGCGGCGTAGGCCGCGCCCAGGCAGGTGGTCTCGGAGACCTTGGGCCTGATCACCGGCACCCCGAGCACGTCGGCCTGGTGCTGCATGAGCAGGTTGTTCTTCGTCATGCCGCCGTCCACCTTCAGGCTGGTGATCTCCACGCCCGAGTCCTGGAACATGGCGTCCACGACCTCACGGGTCTGCCAGCTGGTGGCCTCCAGTACCGCACGCGCGAGGTGCGCCTTCGTCACGTACCGGGTCAGCCCGGTGACGACACCGCGTGCGTCCGAGCGCCAGTACGGTGCGAACAGCCCGGAGAACGCGGGCACGATGTACGCGCCGCCGTTGTCCTCGACGCTCGCCGCGAGCGGCTCGATCTCGTCCGCCGTGCGGATGATGCCGAGCTGGTCGCGGAACCACTGCACCAGCGCACCCGTGATCGCGATGGCGCCCTCCAGGCAGTAGACCGGAGCCTCGTCCCCGATCTTGTAGCCCATCGTCGTCAGCAGTCCGCTCTTGGACGGCACCGGACGGTTGCCCGTGTTGAGCAGCAGGAAGCTGCCCGTGCCGTAGGTGTTCTTGGCGGTGCCCACGTCATAGCAGCACTGCCCGAACACGGCCGCCTGCTGGTCGCCGAGCGCGGAGGCCACGGGCACGCCGCCGAGCTGGCCGATTGCCGTGCCGTACACCTCCGCGGAGGACCGGATCTCCGGCAGCACCGCTTCCGGCACGTTCATCGCCGACAGGATGGAGGGATCCCACTGCAGGGTCTCGAGGTTCATCAGCATGGTCCGCCCGGCGTTGGTCACGTCGGTGACGTGCCGTCCGCCGTCGGTGCCGCCGGTGAGGTTCCAGATGAGCCACGAGTCGATGGTGCCGAAGGCGATCTCCCCGCGCTCGGCGCGGGCGCGCAGGTCGGGCACGTTGTCCAGCAGCCAGGCGGCCTTGGGCCCGGAGAAGTAGCTGGCGAGCGGCAGTCCGGTCTGCTCACGGAAGCGGTCCTGCCCGTCGGATCCGCCCAGTTCCCGGCAGAGCCCGGCGGTGCGGGTGTCCTGCCAGACGATGGCGTTGTGCACGGGCTTGCCGGTGGCGCGGTCCCACAGGACGGTCGTCTCACGCTGGTTGGTGATGCCGAGGGCGCTCAGCTGGTCGGCGCGCAGCCCGGCTTTGGCGACCGCGCCGGCGACCACCGCCTGCACCTTCGACCAGATCTCGGTGGCGTCGTGCTCGACCCAGCCGGGCTTCGGGAAGATCTGGCGGTGCTCG
Source organism: Streptomyces sp. NPDC028635 (assembly GCF_040637635.1). Lineage (NCBI taxonomy): Bacteria > Bacillati > Actinomycetota > Actinomycetes > Kitasatosporales > Streptomycetaceae > Streptomyces > Streptomyces sp. NPDC028635. The sequence continues at coordinate 45,881 of NZ_JBEZWX010000042.1, forward strand.
CGCTGGTCGACGGCGACGATCTCGCCGGAGTGGTTGAAAATGATGCAGCGGCTCGACGTGGTGCCCTGGTCGATGGCGGCGACGTACTTCTCGGCGTTGTCCGTCATGGCTACCCCTTGTGCTTCGGCTCAGCAGGCTGGGTGGTGGACGAGGCCCGCGCGTGTCCTCCCGTCGGCGGGCCGGGGGCCGGTTTCCAGAATCGCTCGGATCGGCGAGCGGTGCCTCCGCTGCGCATGGCGGCTCCCGGGTCCGGCCGATGATCAACCGCGGTGCTCCGTGCAGGGTGCGCTTTCCGTGCGGCTCCGGCCGCGGGCGGGCCACCTGAGCGTCCCGCCCGGCGTCCGCCCGTGACGAGCGTGCCGTCGCAGCCGACCCGCCCCGAGACAGGCCTGGTACGCAGAGAGCCCACACGGCACGGTGCGTGATTCGCCGAGAATGTACGGCGATGTCGGCTGACAACGGGAAGTCTTCCCCCGTGCTCAGGGAGCGTCAAGGTCGGCGACCGCACGCGTTGGCCCCCTCACGCACTGGCACCGGCCGCCCGTTCGAAGAAACCGTCCGGCGTCGACGCGCCTGCGTCCCGGCTCGTGCCCGCCCCGCGACGGGGGCGCGCCGTGGGCCTCCCTGAGCGTGCCGAGCGGCCCCACGCCTCTCCCGGAGTCTCAGCCGACCCGAAGGACGCCCTGCGGACCTCCCAGCCGCCCTGCGGACCTCCAAGGCGGCCCTGTGGACCTCCGACCCGCCCCGCGGACCTCCAAGGCGGCCCGGCGGGCCCCCAAGGCCGTCCCCGCGGGCCTCCAAGGCCCCCGCGGGCCAAAGGCCGCCAGTGGCGCCAAAGGCCGCCAGTGGCGCCGGAGGTGGCCTCCTCGCCCCCGAGCCCCTCAGGACGCCACCGGAGCCCCCTCCGCCCCCCGCAGGACCTCATGGCCGGCCAGGCCGGCGCGGCCCAGCACCCAGCTCGCCCCGCGCAGCGCCTTCGCCGCCTTCTTCAACGGCGCCAGGGACGCCGCCGCCTCCCGGTGGTCGCTGACGGTCCCCGGTGCGCACACCACCGTGGCCAGGGACAGCGTCACCGGCAGGCCACCTGCCGCCCACGGTGCGTCCAGCACGGCCGCCACCAGCGCACCGAGGCCCTCCGGATCGGCGAGTACCAGGAAATCGTCCCCGCCGATGTGTCCCACGCGCGTGGTGCCGGACGCGGCCCGCTGCAGCGCCCGCCCGACCGAGCGGATCAGCTCGTCGCCGGCCGCGAAGCCCGCCCCGTCGTTGACCTGCTTGAAGTGGTCGACGTCCAGCCAGCTCAGTGCGAACGCCCGCCCGGCCGCGATCCGGCGGTCCACCTCGCCGGTGATCGCGTCCGACCCCGGCAGCCGGGTCAGCGGATTGAGCCCGGCGGCCTCCTCCACACGGCTCTCGGCGAGCGCCCGCACCAGGTCCGCCAGACGTACGACCCCCACGCACCGCCCACCCGCTTCGACGACCGCGACATCGTCGGAGGTGCGGTCGCGACCGCCGACCGCCACCACGTCCAGCACCTCCCAGGCAGTGGCGTCGATCCCGACCGTCCGCGGGGGATCCCCGAGCTTGGCCGCGGGACGGTCGGCGTACAGGGCGTGGCCGTAACGCCCGGACATCGTCAGCAGGAAGCGCGAGCGGTGCACGGACCGCACCGGTACCCCGGCACGGTCCACCAGCAGCACCCCCGACACGTCGGGCGACCCGGTCAGCAGGTCCCGCACCCGGCCCGCGGAGGCGTCGGCGGGCAGCAGCGCGGCCGGGCGGACGAACTGCCGGACCGGCGGCCCCGAGCGGGGCAGCGGGACGAGGCCGGGGGAGCGGGGCGGAACGTATACGTCCGCAGCGGGCAGCCGCGCCGGCGGCGCGAACAGCTCGCCTTGGGCCAGCTGCGCACCGGCCGCCAGGGCCGCGGTGCACTGGGACTCCGTCTCGACGCCCTCCACGGCCAGCAGGGCGCCCAGTTCGTCGCACAGTGTCCGCATCGCCCGCACCGCCGCGGGCCGCGCCAGCAGCGACGCGTCGAGCTTCACCAGCTCGGGGGAGAGGTCCGTGAGCAGCCGCAGCGGCACGTCGCCGTCCCCGACCCCGTCGGCGCTGATCCGGAAGCCCTGGCGGCGCAGCACGCTCACGGCTTCCAGCAGCGCCCGCTGCGGCACGTGCGTGTACGGAGGGCCGATGTCGACGGTCACCTCCCAGGGCAGCCGGCCGGCCTCGCGCACCGCGTCGTGCAACGCGGCCAGCCCGCCGAGATCGGCCACGGTCCCCGCGAAGACGTTCACCTGCAACGGCAGCAGCGTCTCCTTGTGCACGGCCGCGCGGAACGCCGACACCGCGAGCTGACCGTCCAGTTCCGGATCGCGGCGGGCCTCGGCCAGGATGTCGCCGACCTCCGGGCGGGCAAGGATCTCCAGGCCCGCGACCCCGCCGGTGGCGAGATTGACCACCGGTTGGAAAGCGAAGCGGAGAGTATCCGTCCAGGAGCGCACGGGAGCATGATGGCGCCGCGGGGCGCCGCCCAGGCGCAGTTCATGAGACGTTCACGCAGGATTCCCGAGCGATCACTCAGCGTAGGACCGGGGGCCCCGTCACCGTCCCGGCGGCCGCCGATGCGGGCAATCGGCTGCCCGCCGCCCCGCGTACCTGGTAGACGCAAGGGCATGACACGACTGCCCCGCCTGGCGCGAGCGCTGATCACTGCGCTCACCGCCTTGCTGACCGTGCCCCTCGCCTCCGCCACGGCCCGTGCGTCCACGGAGCCCAAGACCCCCGCGTCCACAGAACCCGTGGCCCCCGCGGACTTCGTCGCCCTGAGGTCCGTGGACCCCACGATCCTCCAGGAGATCCGTTACTTCACCCCGCACAACTTCGTCGGCGAACGCATCGACGGCTACGAGCAGCCGATGTGCATCCTCACGCGGCCCGCCGCCCAGGCGCTCCACCTCGCGCAGCAGAAGCTGCTGCGCGAGGGCTACAGCCTCAAGGTGTACGACTGCTACCGCCCGCAGCGGGCCGTCGACCACTTCGTGCGCTGGGCGAAGGACCTCGACGACCAGCGGATGAAGGGCGAGTTCTATCCGCACGTCGACAAGACCCGGCTGTTCGCCGACGGGTACATCGCGGAGAAGTCCGGCCACAGCCGGGGCTCGACGATGGACCTCACGATCGTGCGGCTGCCCGCCCGCCCGACGCACCCGTACGTGCCGGGGCAACCTCTCGTGCCCTGTTACGCCCCCAAGAAGGAGCGTTTTCCGGACAACTCCCTCGACATGGGGACCGGATTCGACTGCTTCGACACTCTTTCGCACACCCTCGACCCGCGCGTCCAGGGCGAGCAACGCGCGAACCGGCTGCTCCTGAAGAGCACCCTCGAGAGCCTCGGTTTCGTGAACCTCGCAGAGGAGTGGTGGCACTACACCTACAAGCCCGAGCCCTACCCCGGCACCTACTTCGACTTCCCCGTCTCCGCCAAGTCGCTCACGAAGGAACGGTCAACCGACTGAAGTCGGCCACGAAGGCACTTTCAACCGCCGGAAGTCGGCGCCCTCTCCGATCGGATACAGTCCGCGCGTGTCCGAAATTCAGCACTCCGCTTCCAACTCCGGTCCCGGCTCCCACTGTTCGAGCTGCGGCACGCCCTATGGAGAGGGCGTCACCGACTGGCCGCGCACCTGCTCAGGCTGCGGCACGGTCGCCTACCGCAACCCCCTGCCCGTCGCGATCGCCCTGCAGCCCGTGTACGACACACAGGGCACCGCCCTGGTCGTGATCACCCGGACCGTCGAACCCGCGCGCGGGGGCATCGCCCTGCCCGGCGGGTACGTCGACGACCGGGAGGACTGGCGGCAGGCCGTCGTCCGCGAGCTCAAGGAGGAGACGGGCATCGACGCGGCCGGCCGCGACGTCCGCCTGGTCGACGCCATGAGCTCCCCCGACGGCCACCTGCTGCTGTTCGGACTGCTCCCCGAGCGCCCCGCCGACGGGCTGCCGCCGTCGGCGGCCACGGACGAGACGCAGGGCTGGGAGCTGCTGCGCCGCCCGGAGCAGCTCGCGTTCCCGCTGCACACGGCGGCCGTCCGGGCCTGGTTCGAGGGCCGCTACGTCTGAGCGACCGCGCTGCGCGTACCCGTACGTCAGCGCGGGTCGAGCCCCCGCACCCGGACCGGAAGGGACGGCTCGCGCAGACCGTCCGGGCCCTGCAGCCGCACGACCACGCGCGTGCCCTCCCAGCGGGTGACGTACCGCTCGATCTCCGCGTCGTCCCAGCCGTCGCCCGTGTCCGCCACCACCAGCCCGCCCCCCGAACGGCCCGGCGCCGGCGCCCACACCTCGAGCGCCGGCCGCCCGTCGTCGCCGCGCACCGGCAGCACGGCACCCGCGCGTGCCAGCACCGGGATCCGCGACAGCGGCGCGTCGAGCACCACCAGGCCGGGCCCCTCGTACGCCCGTCCCGTGGCCGTGTCGTACCAGCGGCCACGAGGCAGCTGCACCGCGCGCCGGTCCGCCCCCGGGTCGAGCACCGGCGCCACCAGCAGGCAGTCGCCCAGCAGGAAGGCGTCCTCGCAGTCGCGCAGCGCCCGGTCCTCCGGGGCGCCCCACCACAGGGGCCGCGCATACGGAGCGCCGGTACGCCGGGCCAGGTGCGCCAGTGTCATGAAGTACGGCCGCAGACGCCGGCGCTCCACCAGCGCCACGCGCGCGTGCTCGAGCACCTCGGCCCCGAACTCCCACGGCTCCCTGCGTCCCGCGTCCATGCTCGCGTGCGTGCGGAACAGCGGCAGATACGCACCCAGCTGGAACCATCGCAGAAACAGCTCCGCTGACGGACTGCCGTCGAACCCGCCGACGTCAGGGCCCGAGTAGGGCACCCCGCAGAGCCCGAGGCCGAGCACGAGCGACAAGGACGCCCGCAGTCCGGGCCAGCCCGTGGCGACGTCGCCGGACCAGGCCCCGCCGTACCGCTGCATGCCCGCCCACCCCGAACGCGAGAACAGGAAGGGCCGCTCGCGGGGTGCCAGCTCGCGCAGGCCCTCGTACGCGGCACGCGCCATGCACAGCGCGTAGACGTTGTGCGCCTCGCGGTGGTCGCCGCCGCGCCCCTCCAGACAGTGCCGGGCCGACCGCGGCAGCGTCGACTCGCCGAAGGCGGTGAACGACGTCGGCTCGTTCATGTCGTGCCAGAAGCCCGCGAAGCCCTGAGTGAGGCGTTCGGAGTACAGGCCGGCCCACCACTTGCGCACGCGTGCGTGCGTGAAGTCCGGGAACACCGCGCCTCCCGGCCACACCACCCCCTCGACGAGCTTCCCGGAGGCGTCCCGCACGAACACGTCCAGGTCCACGCCACCGTCGTACAGGTCGTTGCCCGGGGCGGCCTTGACGGCCGGATCCACGATCGAGACCAGACGGATCCCGTCCCGGCGCAGCTCCTCGGCGAGCTGCGGCAGCGCCGGGAAGCGCTCCCGGTCGACGGTGAACACCTGGTGGCCGTCGAAATGGTCGATGTCGAGGTGGACGGCGTCCAGCGGCAGACCGCGTTCCCGGTAGCCCGCGACGATCCGCCGTACCTCCCGCTCACTGCCGAAGCCCCAGCGCGCGTGCTGGTGGCCGAGCGCCCACGCGGGCGGCAGGGCGGGCGCCCCGGTCAGCGAGGCCCAGGCGAGCAGCACGCGCGCGGGAGTGCCCACCATCACCCAGCAGCGCAGGGGGCCGCCCTCGACGCGCAGCTCGCTGACCCCGGCCCGGTCGTGCCCCGAACCGGCTCCCTCCTCGCCCTCCCGCAGGGTCACCGTGCCGTCCCAGGAGTTGTCGTGGAACAGCAGATGCGTCCCCGCGTCCGCCACCACCACCTGCACCGGCATGGTGATGTACAGCGGGTCGTCGCCAGGCGTGAAGGCGTGCCCGGGGTCGGTGTTCCACAGCCGGTAGGTCCCGTCGCGCAGCCGGGGGCCGTGGGCCCGCCCGCCGAGGCCGAAGAACCGCGCGTCCGGGGCGACCTCGGAGCGCACCATCCAGCGGCCCGTCCTGCCGTCGGCCGGCTCCCACCATCTGGGCGGATCCTCGCGGCGCAGGGTCACCCCGCCGGGCGTGCGGATCTCCACGGCGCCGTGCCGCGAAACGGCGACCGTCACCCGCTCGGCCACTACCCGCCAGCCGCCGTCCTTGTCCGGCTCCAGCGACGCCCGGGGGTCCGGCTCCGGGCAACGGCCCGCCAGGGCGTACGACGGCTCCGCTCCGACCCCGTCCCACCCCCAGAACGCGGCCCCGTTGACGGCGACGAGCAGGCGCAGCTCCGAGCGGCCGAACCGGATGACCCCGCCGCCCGGACCGGGCTCCACCTCCCGGATGGTGCCGGGCACGCGCGCCCGCTCCGACCCGCGCCGCGGCAGCCCCGTGGCGTCGGCCCGATTCCTGCGCCACGCCGCCCGCACGGTGCGCAATCCCTGGGCCGCCCCCACCGAACCGACCCGCTTCATCGAACGCACCAGGTCACGACCGTCCATGCTGCTCACCCTGCCATTGACCGGCCCACGCGCGTGCCTCGTTCAACTGCCGTTCACCCGTGATCGGACCACATCTTCACGACACGAACTATGTGCGGCGAACCCTGGTGCAGAAGACGATCACATGGCATCGTCCGTTCCAGCCGCGTCACGCGCACACCCCAGCCCGTGCGCGGAGGACGCACACGACGCGCACAGCCCGGGAGCCGCCCCCATGACGACCGTGAACCCGCAACCGCTCTGGCAGCCGGATCCGGAACGCATCGCCCAAGCCCAGGTGACCAGGTTCCAGACCTGGGCGGCCGAGCACCACGGCGCACCCGCCGACGGCGGCTACGCGGCGCTGCAGCGCTGGTCCGTGGACGACCTCGAGTCCTTCTGGACGGCCGTCACCCAGTGGTTCGACGTACGGTTCTCCACGCCGTACACGCGCGTGCTCGGTGACCGCGCCATGCCCGGGGCCCAGTGGTTCCCCGGAGCGACCCTCAACTACGCCGAGCACGCCCTGCGCGCGGCCGCCGACCGCGCCGACGCGCCGGCGCTGCTCCACGTCGACGAGACCCACGAAACGCGCCCGGTGACCTGGGGCGAGCTGCGCCGCCAGGTCGGCTCCCTCGCCGCCGAGCTGCGCGCCCTCGGCGTACGCCCCGGAGACCGGGTCAGCGGCTATCTGCCCAACGTCCCGCAGGCCGTGGTCGCCCTGCTCGCGACGGCCGCCGTCGGCGCCGTATGGACCTCCTGCGCCCCCGACTTCGGCGCCCGCTCCGTCCTCGACCGTTTCCAGCAGGTGGAACCGGTCGTGCTGTTCACCGTGGACGGCTACCGCTACGGCGGCAAGGAACACGACCGCCGTGAGACCGTCGCCGAGCTGCGCCGCGAGCTGCCCACGCTGCGCGCCGTGGTGCACATCCCGCTGCTGGGCACCGAGCCTCCGGAGGGCACGCTGGAGTGGTCCGCGCTGACCGCGGCGGACACCGAGCCGGTCTTCGAGCCGGTGCCCTTCGACCACCCCCTGTGGGTGCTGTACTCCTCCGGCACGACCGGCCTGCCCAAGGCCATCGTCCAGTCGCAGGGCGGCATCCTGGTCGAGCACCTCAAGCAGCTCGGCCTGCACTGCGACCTGGGTCCCGAGGACCGTTTCTTCTGGTACACCTCGACCGGCTGGATGATGTGGAACTTCCTCGTCTCCGGCCTGCTGACCGGCACCACGATCGTGCTGTACGACGGCAGCCCCGGCTACCCCGACACGGGCGCCCAGTGGCGGGTCGCGGAACGCACGGGCGCCACCCTCTACGGCACGTCCGCCGCGTACGTCATGGCCTGCCGCAAGGCCGGCGTGCATCCCGCGCGGGACTTCGACCTCTCCCGGGTGCGCTGCGTCGCCACCACGGGCTCGCCGCTGCCCCCGGACGGTTTCCGCTGGCTGCACGACGAGGTGCGCGACGACCTGTGGATCGCCTCGGTCAGCGGCGGCACGGACGTGTGCTCCTGCTTCGCGGGTGCCGTCCCGACCCTCCCGGTGTACATCGGCGAGCTCCAGGCGCCTTGCCTGGGCACCGACCTGCAGTCCTGGGACCCCAGCGGCAAGCCCCTGACCGACGAGGTCGGCGAGCTGGTCGTCACCAACCCCATGCCGTCGATGCCGGTCCACTTCTGGAACGACCCCGACGGCAGCCGCTACCACGACAGCTACTTCGACACCTATCCCGGAGTGTGGCGCCACGGCGACTGGATCACCGTCACCTCGCGCGGCTCGGTGATCATCCACGGCCGCTCCGACTCCACCCTGAACCGCCAGGGCGTGCGCATGGGCTCGGCCGACATCTACGAGGCCGTCGAGCGCCTGCCGGAGATCCGGGAGTCCCTCGTCATCGGCGTCGAGCAGCCCGACGGCGGTTACTGGATGCCGCTGTTCGTGCACCTGGCTCCGGGGGCCGTGCTGGACGACGCGCTCACCGACCGGATCAAGCGCACGATCCGCGAGCAGCTGTCCCCGCGCCACGTCCCCGACGAGATCATCGAGGTGCCCGGGGTCCCGCACACGCTCACCGGCAAGCGCATCGAGGTCCCGGTCAAGCGCCTCCTGCAGGGCACCTCCCTGGAGAAGGCCGTCAACCCCGGCTCCATCGACAACCTCGACCTGCTGCACTTCTACGAGGACCTGGCCCGCAAGCGCGCCTGAGGCCCGCGGGGGCCGGCTGCCGCGCCCTCAGCCGCCGTAGGTGGCCTCGGACTCGCCCAGTACGGCGGCGAAGTCCGAGGCCAGCCGCGCGGCGTCGGTGCCCTCCAGCTCGGCGACCGAGATGCGCACCCCCGCGGGCGACGCCATCCGGAACCGGGCGCCGGCCGCGACCCACCAGCCGTACGACCGCAATCCGTTCACCACCGCGGACTCGTCCCGGACGGGCACCCACACGTTCATTCCGCTCGCCCCGTGCGCGGTGATGCCCCGCTCCGCGAGCGCGTCCTGCAGCGCCTGTCGTCGCCGGCCGTACGCTCCACGCGCGCGTGCCACCAACGCCCGCGTGTCCGCGTCCGTCATCAACCCGTACACGGTCTGCTGCAGCAGGTGGCTCACCCACCCCGATGTCAGCAGCAGTCGGCCGTCGTGCCGGGCCAGCGTCACCGGATCACAGGCCGCCGCCGCCCAGCGCAGGTCCGTCCCCAGGAACTTGCTCACCGTCCGCACATGCACCCAGCGCTCGATCCCCGAGGCGGTGAGCGTCCGCAGCGGCGCCTCGGCGACCGCGGAGGCATGGTCGTTCTCCACGACCAACAGCTCCCCGGCCCCCCGCAGCACCTCCGCGAGCGCGTCCCTGCGCGCCGCCGAGAAGCAGCCCCCGTAGGGGTTCTGCGCCCGCGGGCTGTACACGACGGCCCGCGCGCCCGCGCGCACGGCGTCGCGCAGCGCGTCCGGTCGCATCCCCTCGTCGTCCACCGCCACCGGCACGATCCGCAGCCCGAGGGCGGCGACCAGGTCCAGCAGATGGTGATAGCCGGGATCCTCCATCGCCACCGCGTCCCCCGGGCGCAGCTCCACCGACAACAGCCGCCCGATCAGATCCAGCGCGCCATGGGCGAACGTCACGTGGTCCACGGGCACTCCGTCGGGCCGCAGCCAGTCACGCACGGCGTCCTCGAGGTGCGCCAGCCGGGGTGCCGAACGGTGCGAACGCGCGCCGGGGGAGAGGCGGGACGGCGGTACGAGAGCGGGCAGCAACCGGGGATCGGGGTGCCCGCCCGCCAGGTCGCGCAGGCCCTCCGGCACCTTGGGCGGCCGCCGTGAGGCGACCGCCGGCGCCGGCGCCACCACCGTCCCGCCCCGGCCGCGCGTCACCACGATGCCGCGCTGCCGCAGCTCCTTGTACGCCGTGGCGACCGTGCCCGGACTCACGCCCAGCTCGTCCGCCAGCCGCCGCACCGGCGGCAGCGCGGCGCCCGGCGCCAGCACCCCTCCGGCCACGCACCGTTCCACGGACGCGGCAATTCCCTTGGCCGTCGTACCGGCGATCCCATATTGTGTTGCCACGTTGATAATTATGTATCAATACATAATGTGCCGCAAGGGGGAACCGTGCGCCGAACGCACCGGACAGCCGACGGAAAAGCACGCATACCGGGAGGACGCGATGGGCGCACCATGCTGCTCATCGCCTTCGCCGACCGCATCGGCAGCGGACTGTGGGCCTCCGTCTCCGTCCTGTACTTCGCCTACGTCGCCCACCTGTCCCTCGCACAGATCGGCACCCTCGCGGCGGCCGCCGGAGCCGTCGGCATCGCGGGCTCACCACTCGGCGGACGGCTCGCCGACCGGTTCCCGATCACCAGGATCCTCGTCACCGTCCAGATCCTGCGGGCGATCGCCTCCTTCGCCCTGCTCACCACCGACCGCTTCGCCCTCCTGCTCCTCTTCTCCGCCGCCGGCAGCCTCGGCGACCGCGCCGCCAGCGTCCTGACCAAGCTCTACGCCACCCGCATCGCCGGCCCCGACCGCGTCCGCTACCAGGCCCTGCACCGCACCCTCGCCAACGCCGGCTGGGCCCTCGGCGGTCTGGCCGCCGCAGCCGCCCTCACCCTCGGCACCACCACCGCCTACCGCTGCCTGCTCACCGGCGACGCCCTCTCCTTCCTGCTCTGCGCACTCCTCACCCTGCGCTGCGCCGAACCCCCCTCCGCCCACCGCACCGTCACCACCTCGGCCCAGCCGTCCTCACCAGCCCCGCCCCACAGCCCCTGGCGCGACCGCACCTACCTCGCCTACGTCGCCACCGAGACCGTCCTCTCCCTCGACGACGCCGTCTTCAAGATCGGCCTGCCCCTGTGGATCGCCCACGCCGGCAACGTCCCCCACGGCCTGGCCCCCCTCCTCCTCGTCCTCAACAACGTGATGGTCGTGGCCCTCCAGGTCCCCCTCGCCCGCTTCGGCACCACGACCGCCGCCGCTCGCCGCCTCCTGCTCCCGCTCTCCGCCGCCTTCGCACTGGGCGGCCTGACCATGGCGCTCTCGGCCACGGGCACCACCGCCACCGCGATCACCCTGCTCACGGCGGCCGCCACCGCCTTCACCGTCGCCGAGATGCTGCACGCCACCATCTCCTGGGAACTCTCCGTCGCCCTCGCCCCCGACAGCGCCCTCGGCGCCTACCTCGGCGTCCACGGCCTCGCCCAGGCAGCCCAGCGCAGCGCCGGCCCGCTCGCGGTCACCGCCGCCATCGCCACCGGCCCCCTCGGCTGGACCGTCTTCGGCGCGGCCATCGCCCTGACCTGCGCACTCCAGCACCGGCTCGTCCGCGACCGACTCGGCAGGACCCCGTTGTCAGTACCCCCGGTTACTGTGAGTGAGCACTGATCGACTGCGCACAGGGGGAAACATGGCGCACACCGACCGCCGGACCATGCGACGCGTCCTTCGCCGCGAGATCGCCGGCACCATCGGCCTGCTCACCGACGAACACGACTTCCGCGCCATGCGGCGCTACCGCAGCTTCACCTTCGACGACCACACCGCCTACCTGCGCGAGGTGGAAGCCCTCCTCAGGACCCGCGCCACCCAGGGCGGGCACACCACCGTCACCCTCTTCGACCCCGAGGAATACGCCGTCTACTGCACCGAGCGCGGCCTGGACCCCGACAACCCCTCCCACCGCACCCGCTTCACCGCCGAACTCGCCACCACCGGCCCCACCATCCCCTACGAGGGACAACCCCTGAGCGAACTCCTCCCCGCCCTCGTCGACGAGGCAGTCCGCCAGGCCACCTGGGAGTACGCCGCCACCCTGCTGGCGCGCCTCGGCAGCTGCGCCTCCTGCGGCGAGGACATCGGACGCGCCGCCTTCACCCGAGCCTCCGCGCTCCTCCTGCGTGTCCTCGACACCGCACCGCCCGGCAACCGGCACCTCGTCTGCAGCGTCTCCGGCCCACCGGAAACCCTCGTCGCCGTGCTCCACGCCGACCAGGACGACGAGCGCGCCGCCCGACTCGACGAAGCGGAAGCCCTCGAGTTCACCACCGTCCTCGCCCTGGGACTCGCCACCGACGGACCCGGCGGCCTCGTCATGCGCACCAGCGCACCCGGCAGCCCGGACCGCATCTACGGATGGCGCCTGCGGGGCAACACCCTCCACCCCCTCACCGCCGGCGAGGTCTTCGACGCCTACTGCACCGACATCGAGACCGGCGACCTCGTCTCCCCGGAATCCGACGTCGACTACTGCGAACCACCCGACCTCGGCGTGCAGGAGACACCGCACCACCACCGACCCTGACAATCAGCCCCCACGCAACGCGAAGGGGCGCCCCGCCCGAAAGCGGAGCGCCCCTCCTACGCAGCGTGCCGGACGCGGCTACTCGCCGGACAGCACCGCCTGAGCCGCCGCGCGCGCCTCCTCGGCACTGTCGGTGGCCCGGGCCGCCGCGGCCGCCCGCTCGCACTGCGCGAGCGTGTACTTCGCCAAGGTCGCCCGGACATAAGGAATCGACGCCGCACCCATGGAAAGGGAGGTGACACCCAGACCGGTCAGCACACACGCCAGCAGCGGGTCGGACGCGGCCTCACCGCAGACACCGCAGCTCTTGCCCTCGGCCTTCGCCGCCTCGGCGGACAGCGCCACCAGGTCGAGCAGCGCCGGCTGCCACGGGTCCTGCAGACGCGACACCGCACCCACCTGACGGTCCGCGGCGAACGTGTACTGCGCCAGGTCGTTCGTGCCCAGCGACAGGAACTCGACCTCCTGCAGGATCGAGCGCGCCCGCAGCGCGGCCGACGGAATCTCCACCATCGCGCCGAACTTCGCCCGCAGACCGGCCTCACGGCAGGCGTCGGCGAATGCCTTGGCGTCGGTGCGGTCCGCCACCATCGGAGCCATGACCTCGAGGTAGACCGGCAGCCCCTCGGCTGCCTTCGCCAGCGCCGTCAGCTGGGTGCGCAGCACCTCGGGGTGGTCGAGCAGCGTCCGCAGACCCCGCACGCCCAGCGCCGGATTCGGCTCGTCGCCCGGCGTCAGGAAGTCCAGCGGCTTGTCCGCCCCCGCGTCCAGCACCCGCACGACCACACGGCCCTCGGGGAACGCCTCGAGCACCTGCCGGTAGGACTCGACCTGCTTCTCCTCGGACGGCGCCTTCTTGCTGTCGTCCAGGAACAGGAACTCGGTACGGAACAGCCCCACACCCTCGGCACCGGCCTCCACCGCCGCGGCCACATCGGCCGGACCGCCGATGTTGGCGAGCAGCGGCACCTTGTGCCCGTCAGCGGTGGCGCCCGGACCGGTCGCCGCGGCCAGCGCGGCCTTGCGCTCGGCAGCGGCAGCCTCCAGCTGCGCCTTCCGCTCCTCCGTCGGGTTCACGAAGATCTCACCGGTGCTGCCGTCGACCGCGATCAGCGTGCCTTCGGACAGTTCACCGGCGCCGGGCAGCGCGACCACGGCCGGCACGCCCAGGGCCCGCGCCAGGATCGCGCTGTGGCTGGTCGGACCGCCCTCCTCCGTGACGAAGCCGAGGACCAGGGTCGGGTCCAGCAGCGCCGTGTCGGCGGGCGCGAGATCCCGGGCCACGAGCACATACGGCTCGTCGCTGTCCGGCACGCCCGGCATCGGCACCCCGAGCAGACGGGCGACGATACGGTTCCGCACGTCGTCGAGGTCGGCCACCCGGCCGGCCAGGTACTCGCCCGCCGCGGCCAGCAGCTCCCGGTAGGACGCGAACGCGTCGTACACGGCGCGCTCGGCGGTGCTCCCCACGGCGATACGACGGTCCACGTCCGCCATCAGCTCGGGGTCCTGGGCCATCATGGCCTGGGCCTCGAGCACGGCCTGGGCCTCGCCCCCCGCCAGATTGCCGCGCGCCATCAGATCGGCAGCCACAGCCTCCACGGCCTGGCGGGCACGCCCCTGCTCGCGCTCCGCCTCCTCCGCCGGGATCTGCTTCGCCGGCGGTTCGAGCACCGCCGTTCCCATGTGCCGAACCTCGCCGATCGCCACACCGTGGCTCACGCCGACGCCTCGCAGCGTTGTCTCCATCTCACCCGTCTCCGATAGTGCGGCGGGTCCCGCCGCCGCGATGGTTGTCCTACCAGCCGTCACAGGACGGCGCCGACGTCACTGCCAGACGAAGAGGCTGTCGCCGGTCTTCAGGTCGCCGTCCTCACGAAGTTCGTGGAGCGCCTCGGCCGTGGCTTCCAGGGCGACCACCGGGCAGATCGGAGACTTGCCCGCGGCCTCCACGGCGGCCGGGTTCCAGCGCACGATGGCCTGGCCGCGCGTGACGGTGTCCCCCTTGTTGACGAGCAGCTCGAAGCCCTCGCCGTTCAGCTGGACGGTGTCGATGCCGAGGTGCGTGAGCACGCCGTGCCCGCTCTCGTCGACGACCACGAAGGCGTGCGGGTGCAGAGAGACGATGACTCCGTCCACCGGCGCTACGGCCTCGGAGGCCTCACGGTCGGGGTCGATCGCGGTACCCGGGCCGACCATGGCCCCGGAGAAGACCGGATCCGGCACGGCCGCCAGTCCGATGGCACGTCCTGCAAGAGGGGACGTCACGGTGGTCATGGGAAACCTCCCAGGGGTGGAGATCAAAAGGGCCGTCTCGCCTGTCCCGGACGGCGCACTGAGCAGCAGGGTATGTCATAGGTAGTACCGGTTCCGCATGAGAGATCCGAATAGAGGTCTAGACCACATCTCCCACGGATTTGCACCGGCTCCGCGGCTCCGTGTACAGTCGTACTCCTGCGACGGGCTGAGCGATGCCAACGAGCATCATCGCCCCAGCAGCACCCCAACTCGTCAGATCCTATCTCGGATCACCTTCTGCATGCCCGCAGGACGGTGGTCAGGGGGCCGGAAAAAGCCTGGTAGAGTTGGAAACATCGAAGGGAAGCCCGGAGGAAAGCCCGAGAGGGTGAGTACAAAGGAAGCGACCGTTCCTTGAGAACTCAACAGCGTGCCAAAAGTCAACGCCAGATATGTTGATACCCCGTCTCCGGTCATCATGATCGGGGCGAGGTTCCTTTGAAAAACACAGCGAGGACGCTGTGAACGGTCGGGCCTATTCCGCCTGACCGTTCCGCTCTCGTGGTGTTCATCCCGATTACGGGAAAACATTCACGGAGAGTTTGATCCTGGCTCAGGACGAACGCTGGCGGCGTGCTTAACACATGCAAGTCGAACGATGAACCACTTCGGTGGGGATT